>DATMNP010000059.1:0-7798 GCA_035568935.1 Opitutaceae bacterium
CCGCCATTTCCAATCCAGCACCCATCGCTTCATGAAAAAATATCTCGTCGAATTCATCGGCACGTTCTTCCTCGTTTTCACGGTCGGCACGGCCGTGCGTAGCGGCGCATGGCTCGCTCCCCTGGCCATCGGTTCATCCTTGATGGTGATGGTCTTCGCAGGCGGGCATATCTCAGGCGGACACTTCAACCCCGCGGTCACGCTCGCCGTCTGGCTGCGCGGAAAGCTCGAGATGAAAGAGGTCATTCCCTACTGGCTGGCACAGTTTGCCGCGGGCGCGATTGCCGCCCTCATCGTGACCTTTCTTTTTCGCGGTCTGCCCGCCGGCGGCCCGGCGCTGCGCGGCACCGTGCCTTCACTGATCGTCGAATTTATTTTCACGTTCGCCCTCGCCTGGGTGGTCCTCAATGTCGCCACCGCCAAGGGCACGACGGGCAATTCTTTCTACGGACTCGCCATCGGCTTCACCGTGATGATCGGCGCGGTCGCGGTGGGGGGGATTTCCGGGGGATCCTTCAATCCCGCCGTGGGTCTCGGGGTATTCACGATGGGCCTGGAAAACCTTCACCAACTTGGCGTTTACCTCGCGGCCGAGCTGGCGGGAGCCGCGGTCGCCGCGTTGACCTTCAAAGCGATCAATGGCGTGGAGTGAGGCTGTGCGCGACCTTGAACGTCCAACATCGAACATCCAACTTCCAACGTTCAAGTCAGACTAGTAAAAAACAGATCCGCATCCGCTGCACTTTTCCCAATCGTTCCTTGGACGTTCAATGTTCGATGTTGGATGTTCAAGGATCACCTCCGGGCGCCGCGGTGCAGGCGGCTGGCCGGCTTGGCCAGTGCCGACGACGCCTCGGCCTGCGCCTTCTCGTCGAACAGCGCCGAATAAATGTAGGGAAAGCCTTCGATTTTTTTCCGCTCGATGGGCGTGCCGATAAAGCGCTCGATGCTGCGCGCGTCGCGCACATTGTCCTCGGTCACGAGGGTAAATGCATCGCCGGTGTTTTGCGCCCGGCCGGTGCGGCCGATGCGGTGCACGTAATCCTCGGGATTCTCGGGCACGTCGTAGTTGATGACGTGTGAGACGCCCGCGATGTCGAGGCCGCGCGCGGCGATGTCGGTCGCCACGAGCACTTCGTACTTGCCGGACTTAAACCCGGCGAGGGCTTCGGTGCGCTCGGTCTGGTTGCGGTCGGAATGCAGCACGCCGACCGAATGCTTCGAGGCTTTCAAACGCTCGGCAATGCGATCCGCACCCATCTTGGTGCGGCAAAAGATAATCACGCTCTTGAATTCAGTCTGCTCGAGCAGTGTTTGGAGCAGGGAATATTTCTGCGAGGCCACCACCGGATAAAACGCGTGCGCCACCGTCTCCGCCGCCGCCCGCTGGCGGCCGATCTCCACCGTGGCGGGATCCTGCAGCGCCCAGCTGGCGAGTTGGGCGAGCTCCGGCGGGAGCGTCGCGGTAAAAAACAGCGTCTGCCGGGCACGCGGGCATTTTTGCACGATGCGCTTCACATCGGGCAGGAAGCCCATGTCGAGCATGCGGTCCACCTCGTCGAGCACGAGGATTTCGACGTGGTCGAGCGAGCAGTTGCCCTGCTCCATGTGGTCGAGCAGCCGTCCCGGCGTTGCCGCCAGCACATCGACGCCCCGCTTCAAATCCTCCAGCTGTTTCCCGTATCCAACACCGCCATACACGACGGTCGCGCGCAGGCCGGTGAACTTGCTGAAGGTCTTGAACGCCTCCTCCACCTGCAGGGCGAGTTCGCGCGTGGGCTCAAGCACCAGGCAGCGCATGGCACCGTGCGGCCCGAGCCGCTGCAAAATCGGCAGCGCAAAGGCCGCCGTCTTGCCCGTGCCGGTCTGGGCCGAGCCGATGACGTCGCGCCCGGCCAGTATCAGCGGGATGGCCTGCTGCTGGATGGGCGTCGGTTCGGTGTAGCCCATCTGCTGCACGGCAAACGCCAGCGCGGGATCGAGACCGAGTTGCGAGAAAACAGTGTCCATCTTCGGCACCTCAGGTCGCGGAAGCTCAGCCCGGGGCGCCGGCTCGCGGCGCGGGGCGCTGTGCGGTGCGGGTTTGTGCCGCGGCGCATCGTGGCGCGGACGAGGATCCCGGCGGGGACCGCCGCCGGATCGTGGCTGCGGCTTCGCGCTGTGATCGTGGCCGTGCGGCTTGGCGTGGCTGTGAACCGGCTTGGGATCGGACTTGGGCGCGGGCGTCCCGCGCAACCTGGCTAAAAGCTTTCGCAACATGAAAAAAGGAAAACGCATCGTATCCCTCCTTTGCCCGGCTTGGCAATCCTTGATGTTGCTATCTGGCCGCGCGCCTTCAGCGCGGCCAGATTTCACCGCCGCACCCAGCCCGTGCGCTTCGCCCATAAAATTAGCGTTATGCCCGCCGTAAATCCGCCCGCGTGGGCCCACCACGCCACCCCACCCGCCGCATCCGCGCCGCTCAGCATCGAACCCACGCCATTGAGCGTCTGAAACACGAACCACACTATGAGAAACAAAAATGCCGGCACGGGGATGATCGGCACAATCCACGGCACGAGCGTATAAATCCATGCCGTCGGGAACATGATCAAATAGGCCCCAAGCACCCCCGAGATGGCACCGCTCGCGCCGAGCATGGGCAGTGCGGAATCGGGTTCGACCGCGACTTGCAGGCCCGCCGCGGCCAGCCCGCACAGCAAATAAAACAGGATGAACTTCATCGGGCCCAGCCGATCCTCGACGCTCCGGCCAAAAATCCAAAGAAACCAGCAGTTGCCCACCACATGCGCCACTCCACCGTGAATGAACATGTGGGTGAACAACGTCTTCCATTCGCTCGCCTGGTTCCAGTCCGCGACCAGCCGCCCCGGCACGAGCGCGTGAGTCCCGATAAATGCCGCCAGCACCCTCGGGCCCTGCATCGCGAGCGTCACTTGGTAGATGAACACGCCCAGGTTCGCGGCGATGACCAGCACCGTCGCCACCGGCGGCGCGCGGCGCGCCGGATTCTCGTCCCACAATGGCAGCATGCGTGCCGTTCTCTGCGAGACTGCGCGGCACGGCGATAAAATTCTCGCGGCCCGTTGTTCCCCGCCCCAACGTCAAAGGCTATTTCAAAATTGAAAACACTTTTTACACCAAGATCGCCAAGATCGCAGAGAAACTTAGTTTTAAACCACTGATGAACACTTATGCCCACTGATGACAAGAATTTGGTCGGATAAGCGGCCATAAGTGCTCATCAGTGGTTAAACTGCTATCGGCTTGGCGGTCTTTGCGATCTTGGTGTAAAAATAATTCCGATGTCCGCTGCCGCCCTTACCAAGTCTGCTGTATTCCCGCGCCTCAGTCCCGCCCAGCGCCACACGCTCCGGGCAAGCCTACGCGCGAACATCCGCGACGCCGGCCTGACGGACCTCGCGCTCGAGACCACTAGCAAAACCGGGCCAGCTTGGGAACTCGAGCCCACGCCGCTCATCCTGCCCGCCGCCGAGTGGGCAGGACTTGAAGCCGGCCTGCGCCAGCGCGCGCGTTTTATCAATGCGCTGCTGTTCGACATTTACGGCGGCCAGCTCGTACTGCGGGAGGGCCTGCTCCCGCCCGAAGTCGTGCTCAGCGATTCCTACTACCGCCGGCCCTGCCTCGATCTCGAGCCCAACCGCACGCGCCCCGCCACGCTCCTGCGCTTCGACCTCGTGAAAACTTCCGACGGCTGGCAAGTCGCCGCCACCCACGCCAACACGCCCGTCGGCCTCGGCTACGCCGTGCAAAACCGCCGCTTCCTCTCGCAGGAAGCCGGTGAATTTTACCGCGCGCTGCTCGACCACCACAGCATCATCAACTTTCCCCTGCGGCTGCTCGATGCGCTTAAACCGCTCTCCCCCCGCACCGAGGATCCCGCCATCGTCCTCCTCTCCGCCGGCCCGCGCGATCCGTTCTACGCCGAGCACAGTTTCCTTGCGCGAAAAATGGGCCTGCCCCTCGTCCAGGGCGACGACCTGCTCGTCCTCGACAACCACGTTTACTTCAAGACCATCGCCGGCCTCGAACCCGTTGACGTCATTTACCGCCGGCTCAACGACGCGCATATCGACCCGGTCGTTTTTTCCACCGACCGCGAGACCGCCGGCGTGCCCGGCCTCCTCCATTGCATCCGCTGCGGCCACGTCACGGTCGCCAATGCCATCGGCTCCGGCGTCGCCGAAAGCCGCACCCTCGACGCCTTCCTGCCGCGCCTCATGCGCTTTTATCTCGGCGAAAAGCCGCTCCTGCCCGCCGTGCCCACCTCCACCTGCGGCGACACCGACCAGCTCGACCTCATCCTCGACGCGCCCGACGAGTTCCGCCTCCGCCCCGCCCACGACCCGCGCCTCGGCGAAAAAACCAAACCCATCCCCGACCTCCTTGGCCCGCGCGGCCTGGCGCGCGAAGTGCGCGAAGCCCCCTTCGCTTACGTCGTGCAAAAACGCCTCGCGCCGCTCGCGCTCCAACCCGGCGCGAAAAACTCCCCGCCCTTCCGCTTCAGTGCCTACGCCCTCACGCAAGGACAGGATTTCGCCATCATGCCGGGCGGCCTCGTCCATCTCGGGGCCGACGATCCGCCCCTCGACCGCCTGGGCCTCACCGCCGATGCCATCGTGATTCAGGGCAGCGCCGCCCCGATCGATGAAAATACGGCCCAGCCCCGGCCCGCTTCGGGCCCGACCGACCGCGACCCCGTTCCAAGCGCGGCCGAAGGCCACGCCGCCCTCGGCTCGCGCACCGCGGAAAATCTTTTCTGGCTCGGCCGTTACCTCGAGCGCGCCGAAGCCACGGCCCGCATGCTCTCCATCCTCGACGACGTCGCCCTCGAGGAAATCCCCGCGGGTGACCGCCGCCGCTGGCTCCCGGTCTGGCAGGGCTTGCTCGAAGCCACCGGCCACGCCAGCACGCAGCGGGTCAGCCTGCGCACCCGGCCGCATGAAGCTTTTTCCTCCGATCTCGCCCGCAGCATGGCCCTCGATGCGCAACACCCCAGCTCCATTTACACCTCCGTCCGCCTCGCCACGGAAAATGCCCGCCGCCTGCGCGACCACCTCAGCCCTGAAGCCTGGGTGTTGCTGCCGCCCCTCGTCGCCAACCTCAACACCGCCTACCGCGCACAACTCGGAATATTAAGCTCCGCCACCAAACCCATCACCGCCAAAGCCGTGGCCCGGGTGCTCGTTGACCTGAACGCCTTCCTCGGCACCGCCGAGCGCACGATGGTGCATGACGCCGCGTGGTATTTCCTTCGCCTCGGTTCGCATCTCGAACGCGCCATCATGACCTGCAGCGCACTCCGCCACGCCCTTGGCGCCCATCATGTCAAGCACGCGCCCGACCGCGAGGCGCCCGAGCTGTCCGCCCTGCTTCGTATGCTCGGCTCGCAGGACGCCTACCGCCGGCTCTACCAGGCGCATAGCCAGCCGCGTTTCGTCGCCGACCTGCTCCTGCGCCAGGGCGCCGCCCCGCGCAGCCTCTATCACAATCTCGCCAACATCCTCAACCGGCTCCGCGCCATTCGCAACCATGGCGGCGAACCCAACGCCGCCGAAATTGCCGTTGAAGAAATGCTCGGCACCCTGCGCACGCTGAAGTTCGCCCAATTTTTTCCCGGCCAGGCCGACGACGCGCAAAACCCCAAGGCTTCCCCCCTGGGTGAATTCCTGGCCGGCCTGCTGGTGCGATTCAACACCCTCTACTCGCTGCTTAACGACCACTACTTCAGCCACCAAGCCCGCGTCGCCGTCAGCAAACAGGCCGAATTCCAGATCTGAAAGACGATCAAAATTAATCAGGAATCCAAGAAACCAGGAATTGGCATTGGTTGTTTTTACGGTTTAAAAGCATTTTAACCACTGATCTGCACTTATAGTCCCTGATCATATGAAGCTGGGTTCGAACTCATTTTTTATCTGTCTTTTTCCGGATCAGTGACCATCGGTGTGCATCCGTGGTTAAAACGTCCTCGCTTTCTTCTCCTGGATTCATGGGTTCCTGATTTATTACCTTGTCGTATTCCATCCGCCCCGCCACCGACGCCGACGTGCCGCTCATCCTGCAGCTCGTCCGCGACCTCGCGGCGTTTGAAAACCTCACGCACGAAGTCGAGGCCACCGCGGAAAAACTCCACGCCGCGCTTTTCCCGGCGGAAGGCCGGCCCACCGCCGAGTGTCTGCTCGCCTTCACCGACGACCACGCGCCCGCCGGCTTCGCGGTTTATTTCACCAACTATTCGACCTTTCTCGCGAAGCCCGGCCTCTACCTAGAGGATTTGTTCGTGCGCCCCGAATTTCGGGGGCGCGGCATCGGCAAGGCGCTCCTGCTCCACGTCGCCCGCCTCGCCAACCAGCGCGGCTGCGGCCGCATGGAGTGGGCCGTCCTCGACTGGAACGAGTCCGCGCAGGCCTTCTACCAAAAACTCGGTGCCACCGTGCTGCCGGACTGGCGCATCTGCCGCCTCACCGGCGCCGCGCTCGCGAAATACGCCAAGTGACCGGGCCTTTACTCTGTCATTCCGAGACCCTCAGCAAACCACTGCACGGCCTGCTGAGAACAGGCCAATGAACTTTTGACGGTAGGGCGCGTTATCCTTAACGCGCCGCTCAGGCACGGTTAAAATCAAACCCGGCGGATTAGGGATAATCCGCCCTACCTCGGAAATCTGAATTCGAACCGTAACAAACATGAGTTCATTGGCAGCGCAGCTTCGTAGCCCTGAGCCGTTTCGACAAGCTCCCCTCGGCAAGCTCAGGGCCTGAGCCTGTCGAACGGCAAGGCCCCGAGCAAGTCGAGGGGCCCGGCGAACGGGCGAGGAATTCCAATCCGCAGGGCAACCCAGTAGAGGCCGCCCCCTCGGATCGACCCGTAAGAACTGGCCTTGATTCTTACCAAAATCCAATGTAATGATTGTGGTATGGTTCGGACTAATATTTCAAGTAAAGGACAGATCACCATCCCGCAGGTGTTTCGGAAACGCATGCCGCTCACGGGCAAGCAGGAGGTCGAGGTCGATCAGCTGCCAGACGGCTCGGTGATCGTGCGCCCGGTGGCAAGCATTCTCGACTTGGCCGGCTCGATAACCCTCAAACGTCCGCTGCTTTCGCCGCAGGAAGAACGGCGGCAGGCCCGACGGGGCATGGCTCGCCAAGCCGCCAAACGCGGTCTGTCCGCATGAGGCCCAGGTTTCTCCTCGATACCAACGTCATCATCCGGTTTCTGACCCAGGATGACGCAGCTCAACTGGAGAAAGCCAAGCGCCTGGTCGGCGCAGCCGAGAACGGCAAGTGCGAGCTCTTGCTCCGCCCCTGGATCGTCGCCGAAGTGGTCTATGTGCTGCGTGATGTCTACGGGCTCAACGATCGCAAGCAGGTCGCCGACCTTCTGCGCCAACTCGCCCAAGCGTCCGGCATCGTCACCGATCGCTATGTGTTCGACGCTCTCCTGCGTTACGAAAAAAAGAACGTCGACTTTGCCGAGGCGCTGCTGGCCGCGGAAGCCGCTGCCCTGGGCGTGCGCCCGGCTTCCTTCGACCGCGACTTGGATAAGTTTTCCGACGTTAAACGCCTGGAGCCGGGTGACTCGTTTTCCTGACGCCACGCGTTGGGCGGTCGCATCTCTACCGAGTTCGTTTAAACTTCCGCAGATGAAAGATGCTGCGGAATTTCTCCGCGGTTGACCGGGAACGTGCCATTCTGCTGGCCAGCAGAACAGGCAAGCCTGCCCTGAGCCTGTCGAAGGGGCATTGGGATGTTCAGTCGACGTAGGGCGAGTT
>DATMNP010000060.1:0-4914 GCA_035568935.1 Opitutaceae bacterium
TGCGTCCCGCCTCCGCCTCGACGAGGCGCGCCTGCCGGTTCTGCGCCGCGACCTGGGCGAGATCGTCCAGGTTGTAGAGAAACACATTCTCAAGGCTCGCGACGGCCGAGTCCACGTCGCGCGGCATGGCGAGATCGATGAAGAGGATCGGGCGGGAACGGCGTTTGCCCAGCGCGGATTGAACTGCGGCGCGCGAGATGACGGTGCCCGGTGCAGCCGTCGAGCAGATGACGATATCGGACTCGGCGAGTTTGGCCTCGCGCTCTTCAAAATGGATGGCGGTCGCATCAAGGCTGCGGGCGAGCAATTCGGCCTGCTCGAACCGGCGGCTTGCGACGAAGAGATGGCGGGCGCCGCGGCTGTGAAAGGCGCGGGCGCTTTTCTCCGCCATTTCGCCGGCTCCGAGCAGGAGGATGCGCGCATCGGCCAAATTGCCAACCACGGCAAGGGCCAGGTCCACACCCACGTTTGCGACGCTGACCTGTCCGATCGACACTCCGGTGTTGGTGCGCACGTGCTTCGCCGCTTGGAAGGCTTTTTGGAAAAGACGGTTGAGGATCGGGCCGGCCGAGTGGCGCTCCAGGGCCACGGCATAAGCCCGCTTCACCTGGCCAAAGATTTCGTTTTCGCCAAGGATTTGGGAATCCAAGCCGGAAGCGACCTGCAGAAGATGTTCCACGGCTTCGCGGCCGCTGAGCACGAATCCGAAACGATCGAAGTCGGCGGAATCAACGTTTTGCAGGGCGCAAAATGCAGCGACCACCTGGCAGGAAGTTGAAACGTCGGCGGCCACGCCATAGATTTCGGTGCGGTTGCAGGTGTTAAGCACCGCAAACTCGCGAAGGGCAGGCAAACGCATGAGCGCGGCGGCGAGTGCGGCCTCCCGTTCGGCACCCAGCGAGAGCTTCTCGCGAAAGCCAAATGGCGCGGTGCGGTGGGTGACGCCAACGAGGAATAGGGTGGGAAGGCTCATGTTCGAGACGGAGCGGGCAATGCGATGACGCCATAGTGCCAAAATACGGGTCTTATGGCCCCGCATGGGTTATCTAACGCTGCGCAGTTCTTGCTTTGTAAAAAATGGCAAGAAATGCGGAAAGCTCCGCATGAAACGCAGCGGCAGCATCGGCCGAAGGGCCTATTATGCCGGCATGCCAACGCGCGCCGTGTTGCTCGTTAATCTTGGTTCACCCGATTCGCCGTCTGTCCATGACGTGCGTCGCTACCTGCGCGAATTCCTGGGCGACGAACGCGTGCTCGATTTGCCGGCGCCTTTGCGCTGGCTCCTGCTGGAAGGTGTCATCTTGCCCACGAGGGCGAAGAAATCCGCCCACGCCTATGCCTCGATTTGGACGCCAGGGGGCTCACCGCTTATGGCGATATCCAGGAGGGTTCGCGACAAGCTGGGGGCCGTGGTCGGCCCGGATGTCCCCATTTACCTGGCCATGCGCTACGGCAACCCTTCGGTCGCCGAGGTCGTCGCGCAAATCGTGAAGGAAGGCGCCAAAGAGCTTCTTTTGATTCCACAATACCCGCACTACGCCATGTCTTCCTGGGAGACGGTCGTCGTGCGCGTAAACGAGGAGGTCAAGCGGCAGGCCCCGTTTCTTCGCGTAACCTGCATCCGACCCTTTTATTCGGACGCCGACTACATCGATGCGCTCTATGCCGTGACGGCTCCCTACCTCGGGCTGCCGCACGATCATCTGCTCTTTAGTTACCATGGCGTGCCGGTCCGTCACCTTCGCAAGGCCGGATGCACCCACGGGCGCTCCGCGCGTGTTGCCAACTGCTGTCCGTCCATATCACCGAATCATGCAACGTGCTACCGTTCCCAAGTGTTGGCCACGACGCGGGCATTGGCGGCGAGAGCCGGCTTGGCCGCCGACCGTTACTCGGTTTCATTTCAATCCCGGCTGGCGGGCGAACCGTGGTGCCAGCCATTCACCGACGCCGAATTGGCCAGGCTTCCCCGGTTGGGTGTGAAACGGCTTCTTGTCATCTGTCCGGCCTTCGTCGCCGATTGCCTCGAAACCCTCGAAGAGATTTCGGAAGCCGGAAAGAAAGTTTTTTTTGCTGCTGGCGGCACAACTTTTCAACCCATTCCCTGCCTCAACGATCAGGCGCCTTACATCGATTTCCTCGCCGGGCGGGTGGAACGGTGGGTGGCGGCCCGCAATGCTTTGCAAGCCGCAAAGGATACTCGGAGAGCGAAGAGAGGTTTGACATTGAAACCCAATCTCAATTCAAATCGAGGTTCTCGTTTATGAACACCGCCACCGAACCCTTTCGCCCCCAGCGCATGCCCTTGACCGAACTGCCGGTCGGTGCCGCCGGTCGCGTCTGTGAACTCGATGGCCAGCCCGAGCTTTGCCAGCGCCTGCGTGAAATTGGATTCTGCGAATCCGCCGTCATCGAAAAAATCGCCGGCGAAAAAACGCTGATCTGTCTGCTTTGTTCCACCCGCATCGCACTCAGCGACCGGGCGGCGCAGCATATCGTCGTCGAGCTTATCCGCGGAGGCGTGTGAGCCGCCGGCCAAGATTTTCCTGTGATGGCTGCGCCCATTAAACTTTCCGAACTGCCCATCGGCGCGAATGCCATTGTGCGGGACTATCCGAAAACCGGGCCCGCCTTCCTGCGCTTGCGCGAGATGGGCCTGATCGCCGGCACCCCGGTGAAACTTGTGCGCTGTGCGCCGCTCGGCGATCCGCTTGAAATTCAGGTGCGCGGCTATCATCTGACGCTCCGGCGCAGCGAAGCCGATCACGTGCTGGTGGACCCCGTGTGATTTCGCGCCATGTCTGAGCCCGCCGCTCCCAAGTCCACCGCCCAGCGCTCACCGGTCTATGCGTTGGTCGGCAACCCCAATTGCGGGAAGAGCACGCTCTTCAACGCGCTCACCGGCCTGAAACAAAAAGTCGGCAATTACCCCGGCGTCACCGTCGAGCGCAAGATGGGCACGGCCTACTCGCAGCACGGGCATCCCATCCAGATTATCGACCTGCCCGGCGCCTATTCGCTGGCGGCGCGTTCGCCCGACGAAGCCGTGACGCGCGATGTGCTGCTCGGCCGCCGCGCCGACACCCCCCAGCCCGACCGCATCATCTGCATTGTCGATGCGACCAATCTCGAACGAAACCTCTACCTCGTCCACCAAGTCCTCGACCTGGGCCGGCCCGTCATCGTCGTGTTGAACATGGTGGATCTCCTGGCCCAGTCCGGCCTGCAGATTCGCGCCGCGCGCCTCGAGCACATGCTCGGCATCCCGGTCATTCCCTGCGAGGCCGTCAACGGCAAGGGCCTGGTCGAACTGCGCCTCGCGATGAGCCGGGCCGATTTGCCTCTTGCCCGCCACGCCTGGGACGTGCCCGCGCCCATCGCGCCCGCTGTCGCCGAACTGCAGGCCTCGCTCAGTGAAGACGAAAACCGGTCGACGCTGATTGCCCGGGCCGAGGCGCTGCTGCTGTTGACCGACCAGGATTCCGTGCGCGTCGCCGGCTCCACGCCGCTCAGCCCGCGCACGCAGGAAATTTTGCGCGGCTGGGAGCAGCGCTGGGCCGCCACCGGCACCGACTGGGCCGGCGCACTCGTCAATTCCCGCTACGAGGTCATCGGCAGGCTCTGCGCCGAGGTCGTGCAGCGCGCCGGCGCCACCGGCCCGAGCCCGAGCGACCGCATCGACTCCGTGGTCACGCACCCGGTGTGGGGCTGGCTCGTGTTCGGCACGGTCATGACGGCGCTGTTCCTCAGCATCTTCACCTTCGCCCAATACCCGATGGACTGGCTCGACGCGCACGTCTCGATGCTGGCCGACTGGCTGCGGGCGGCGATGCCGCCCGGCGACCTGCGCGCGTTGCTGACCGATGGAGTCATCGCCGGCGTCGGGCGCGTGATCGTGTTTTTGCCGCAGATTTTGGTTTTGTATTTCTTCATCGGCCTGCTTGAGGCCAGTGGGTATATGTCGCGCGCGGCGTTCATCATGGACCGCGTGATGAGCCGGGTGGGGCTCAACGGGAAAAGTTTCATCCCGCTGCTCAGCTCCTATGCCTGCGCCATTCCCGGCATCATGGCCACGCGCACGATCGAGGAACGCAAGGACCGCCTCATCACCATCCTCGTCGCGCCGCTCATGAGCTGCTCCGCGCGCCTGCCGGTTTACCTGCTGATGATCGCCGCGTTGTTCCCGAGCGGCCGCGTGCCCGTGCTGACCAAGGTCGGCCTGATGATGGGCATGTATGCGCTCGGGACCGCGGCGGCGTTTGGCTTCGCGTGGCTGTTCAAGCGCACCCTGCTCAAGGGCGAAACCCCGATCATGATCATGGAGCTGCCACCGTATCGCTGGCCTTCGCTGAAAGGGCTCGCGCTGCAGATGATCGAGCGGGCGGGGCTCTTCCTGCGCCGCGCCGGCACGATCATCCTCGGCGTCTCCATCGTGCTGTGGTTTCTCACGGCGTATCCCAAGATGCCCGCCGGCACGCCCCCCGTGGAGCAGGTCGCGCACAGCTTCGCCGGCCGCCTCGGGCACACGCTCGAACCCGTGCTGCGCCCGCTCGGCTTCGACTGGCGCATCGGCGTCGCCATCGTCAGCTCGTTCGTGGCGCGCGAGGTTTTTGTCAGCGCCACCAGCGTCGTTTTCGGCGTCGAGACCGACACCAAGGGGAACATCCTGCCGCTGCGCGATGCGCTCCAGCATGCCACCTGGCCCGATGGACGCGCGCTATTCACCCCGCTGGTTTGCCTCAACCTCATGATCTACTATGTTCTCGCCATGCAGTGCCTCAGCACCACCGCCGTCGTGCGCCGCGAGACCAACTCATGGGGCTGGGCCATCTTTCAACAAGTTTACCTGAGTGTCACGGCCTGGGTCGTCGCCTGCGCCGTCTATCAAGCCGGGCGCGCGCTCGGATTCTGATC
>DATMNP010000061.1:0-30812 GCA_035568935.1 Opitutaceae bacterium
GCCGCCGGCCGGGGTCACATAGACCGAGTAGGTGTGTGCCGGAACGTTCACGACCATGCGGAAGTGGTAGGCGATATTTTTTGCGTACGGGATGACCGAAGCCGCCTGATAGCCGGTGCCGTTATAGGCATCGATATCGCCAGACGTATTGAAACGCGCGATGCAGGAGATACTCGCATAGGCCGTGGCCACGCCTTTCGACAATCCAACCACCGCGTTTTCCGGCGAGACCGTGGGCGTCGCATCGAAGGTCGCAGTGAAGGTTCCCGTTTGGGCTGAGGTCAGGGCCAGCGCATGCCATCCATTGCTCGAGGTGCCGGTCAGGGATCTGGTCACAACGCTGATCGTATAAACACCGGTAGTCACCGTGCTGTCCGTGATGCCGGTTTTGAAAGCCATCGCCTTGAGCGTGGTCGTGACACTGATGGTAACGGCTCCTCCGTTGGCCAATGCGGTGCCATGGGTGATCGTGTCACCGCTCTCGGTCGGCGTGCTGCCATCCGTGGTGTAGGCAATCGAGGCGCCGCTCGTCGCCGAGGTGATCGTCACCGTCTGCGCGCTCGTATACGTGCCGGCGGTGGGATTGAAGGTCGGCGCAGCCACTTGCGGCGGGCCGCTCGTATAGGAACCAGAGGTGACAGTGCTGTCCGTCATGCCGCTCTCGAAGGCCAGCGCCTTGAGCGTGGTTGTGACACTGATGGTAATAGCTCCGCCGTTGGCCAATGCAGTGCCATGGGTGATCGTGCCCCCGCTTTCGGTCGGCGTGCTGCCGTCCGTGGTATAGGCGATCGAGGCACCGCTCGTCGTCGACGTGATCGTCACTGACTGCGCGCTCGTATAGGTGCCGGCCGGGGGAGTGAAGGTCGGCGCAGCCACCTGTGGCTGGCTGATCGTATAGAGACCCGTAGTCAACGGGCTATCCGTCATGCCACTCTTGAAGGCCATCGCCTTGAGCGTGGTCGTGACACTGATCGTAACAGATCCCCCGATGGGCAACACGGTGCCGTGGGTGACGGTGCCACCGCTCTCGGTTGGCGCGGTGCCGTCCGTGGTATAAACAATCGTGGCGCCGCTTGTCGCCGAGGTGATCGTCACCGTCTGCGCGCTCGTATACGTGCCGGCCGGAGGATTGAAGGTCGGCGCAGCCACTTGCGGTAGGCTGATGGTGTAGACACCGGTGGTGACCGGGCTGTCCGTCATGCCACCCTTGAAGGCCATCGCCTTGAGTGTGGTCGTGACGCTGATGGTAACGGCTCCGCCGTTGGCCAATGCAGTGCCATGGGTGATCGTGCCGCCGCTCTCAGTCGGGGTACTACCGTCCGTGGTGTAGGCGATCGAGGCACCGCTGGTCGTCGACGTGATCGTCACGGTCTGCGCGCTAGTATAGGTGCCGGCCGGAGGATTGAAGGTCGGCGCAGCCACTTGTTGGGTTCCACTGATGGTGCGGTTGCTCACGGTCACCGTGCCACCCGGGGAAGAGTTCACGTCGATCGTCCACGTATCCAGGCTGGTCACGGCACTGCGAAACTTATAATTGAGCCCGACCGTCAACTCGGAGCCGCCGGCCGGTGTGACATAGACCGAATAGGTGTTCGCAGGAACGTTGACCAACATCCTGAAGTGATAGGTTGTGTTCTTGGCATACGGGATGACCGAGGCCGCCTGATAGCCGGTGCCGTTATAGGCGTCGATATCGCCGGCGGTGTTGAAACGCGCGATGCAGGCAATGCCGGGATAGGCCGTCTGCGCCCCCTTGGACAACCCGACCACAGCATTGATCGGGGAAATCGACGGCAAGGCATCGAACGCCGCCGTGAAGGTGCCGGCCTGCGATGATGACATCGGAATATTGTCGAAGCCGTTGCCCGGCGAGACCGTGATGCCATTCGCGGCCCCATAGACCACCAGTTGGTTGGAGGTTCCCACGTAAACCATCCCGTTGGCAATCATGGGCGGAGCAAACTTTACGTACGTCCCCAGGGCATCCCGCCCAGGATTCTGGCTGCTATCCCACAGCTCGGTGGGAAAATTCACCGCATCGTAAGCCCGCAGGACGCTGTCCGAACCGGTCGTCCATAGGATACCATTGGCCGTTCCGTTGGCCGAGAGGGATTCCCCGCCGCTCCGGTCGTTTGACGCAACCGAACCCTGTCCGAGGGGTGTCGTATTGATACTCGTCCCGGTGAATTGATAGGATTTGGCCGTGTTGTTGCCCGTTGCGATAAAGAGATATTGTTTGGTTGGCCCATTCCAATAAACGGGACTGGTGCCAATCGTATTGGTTCCATTCATGGCCACAAATGATTGCAGGCAGGAATCCGTCCCCAAATTAGACATCGTGCAATCCGTCGTCGAATTAAAGTGCCCCATGTTGTTTTGGTCGCACAGGTACATCTTCCCCTCTTTGCCCAAGCCAACGACATAGTGCGGCGGCACCAGGATCGGGCCGCCACTGCCCAGGTCAACATCACCAGCATCGAGGCAGGCTTGATTCCACGGCGTAAACCAATCAGCGAGCGACAGTCCGCCAACCGTGCTAAGTTTGAGAAAAGAGTCGCCAAAGTTTGAAACACCGTCCCAGCTTCCATTGCCGGTCTCGACATAGATATATCCATTGGCATCCGCGGCCGGTCCCATGCCACCGCCCCAGATTCCGCCTTGCGAGCCGGTGGGAGTCGTGCAGAAAGCGGCGACTTGCGTGATGGTGCTCGGGCCGGCCCGGTAGCCCAGCAGCCAGCCATGGTAGTTTCCAATATCGCAATGGGAGGCATAGCCGATATAAACCACACCGTTGAGCAAAAGCAGGCCCGGCCGTTGGGCCTGGAGATAAGTATCGAACGTGACCCCTGATACCGTGGCCGAGATGTTCACCGGGGCGCCAAATTTCTCCGCACCCGTGGTCAAATCCAGCGCGTGCAAATTGTGAAAATGATTTGTCCCCACCATCGTCTTGGCATCGACGTAAAGCGTGAACGTGCTCAGGTCGATCACCGGGGTGCCCGTGATGCCAATTTCGGGAATCAAATCGCTGCAATTTTGATCGGTGGACGACGGGCCGAGGTTGACCTGCCACAACGGCGCGCCACCGGTGTTCGCGTCGAAGGCGTAAACACTGTTATGTTCCGTGCAAACATAGACCACGTTGTGCGTGCCACCGGCGATGTTCAGCGCGGAGACGTAGAGCGGCTGGGCGTAAACCTGGCCATCCACATTCTCGGTGAATACTTTCCCAAATTGGGCCTGGTTGACGTTGGCCGGCGTCAGGATCGTTTCGTTGGTATTCGCGCCCGTGCGCGAATTGTCATTATGCTGCGTCAGGACGTTCGCCTGGCCGAAGGCCGTTAACGATGCCGCCGAGAGCAACAAACCAAGTTCAAGCCGGAGCAGACGGCGGATAATGCGACAATGAGATAGAGTCATTTTGACAGATTACTGGAGTTTACCGTGCAACAATTCATTGGAACCATTGCGCAAAAGTTTGGGAGGCGAACGAACCGGGAAGGCCGCAGGCCAAGGCATGCCGTGAGTTATTTTTTGGAAGGAAGAAGCTAAGTTCATATATGAACTTAGCTTTCTTATATGAACCAAGGCGAAGAATGGATCCGGTTTGTGCACCGTCAAATTAAAATCACTGGCGGACAAAAAGATTCGTTAAAATTCGTTTCACGGCTGTAATCAGCACGTAACCATCCTGGAGCAACCTGCACTTATACCGTATTAACCACTAATGCACACTGATTGGCACTAATACTTCAAAGCAGGCAGAAGACCGACTTAACCACTGATGTCACTTATTGTCACTGATATATAATGAGTTAGGGTTGAACCCATTTTTTATCTGTTTTCCCGGATCAGTGTGCATCAGTGGTTAAAATGGCCTTAAAAACGGAGCGCACGCCAGTGGCTACGGCGGGCGCTTAAGAAAATGGTGCCGTTTAGGTTACTGCTTAGGGTTGTTCGCCGTGAGCGAGCTGTTGAAAAAGCAGCAAGAAGAACCCGGCACCAGGCTAAAATCTTTTCCTAAGGAATTCAAAAACCAGGTAGCCGATGAGCGCCGTGACAAGGGCAATCGTGAAATTAGGTCCTGTGAGAATGTCGTGCACCGCCCACCCCAGGCCCCGGCTTCGTCCTTGTCCCGAACTTTCAAACTCCCCCATCAGAAGATTTGAATAATAAAGGAATACAATGAAACCGACCTCGATCAGGGCTCTCCAGAGAGGAGCAAGTTTCCGGGGTCTTTTCAAATCTGGTGGAAGGTTTTCAGCCATGGCGAAGCGAATGCGTGCGCCTTCCATCGCACGTTCTTCCCGGATCATGTCAAGGATAGCCGGAGGCCATTCAACCTCCTCCTTCACCCCAATTCGACGGGTTCGACATGCTCACCGCTATCGAGCTCAGGGCTACGGCGGACGAGTCCAACGCCGAACTTCGGACTCCGACTAAATACCAACTGCAAATCACCAACTGTCACCACGAGGCGAAGCCCTCGTGGCCGCCTCAAAACGTATGCACGAAAAGCCCCGAGCGCAGCTTGGGCTCGAACCAGGTGCTTTTCGGCGGCATGATCTGGCCCGCATCGGCAATATCCATGAGTTGGACGAGGGTGACGGGATACATCGAGAACGCCACGCCGCCATCGGCATTGACGCGCTTCACCAGTTCGTCCGGGCCGCGGATGCCGCCGACAAAATCGACGCGCTTGCTCGTGCGGGGGTCATCGATGCCGAGCAGCGGTGCGAGCAGCTTGTCCTGCAGCACGCTCACGTCGAGCCGTGCGACCGGGTCAGCCTTTGCGTCGGCCGGGCAGCGCAGGCCATGCCACTTGCCGCCAAGATACATGCTCACCTGGCCAACGGCCGTCGGCGAAGGCGCCGCGTTTTCCACGAGGCCGAACGTGGCTTTCACCTTGGCCAGGAAATCCGCGAGTGCGTGACCGTTAAGATCGAACACGATGCGGTTGTAGGGCAGAATTTTTAGTTCGCTCGCGGGAAAAAGGACGCAGAGGAACCAATTGTAATCCTCGGTGCCGGTGTGGCGGGGATTGCGTTCCCGGCGCAGGCGGGCGACGCGCGCGGCACTGGCTGCGCGGTGGTGGCCGTCGGCAATATACGTCACGGGCACGCGGCCAAACGCGCGGATCCAGTCCGCGCCGCCCGCGATGCGCCACACAGTGTGGCGGATGCCGTCGGGCGCGGCGAAGTCATGGAGCGGCGCTTCCTTGACCTTGGCTTCAACCAGGGCAGTGACGGAAGCTTCATCGCGGTAGGTGAGAAAAACCGGGCCGGTGTTGGCGCCCAGCGTGTCGATGAGGCGCGTGCGGTCGTCCTCCTTGTCCTTGCGGGTCTTCTCGTGCTTTTTGATGAGCTCGGCGTCGTAATCCTCGACATGGCACACGGCGACCAGCCCGCGCTGGCGGTGCGTGCCCATCTGCTGTTGGTAAACGTAGAGGCAGGGCCCCGTCTCGCGCCCGAGTGCGCCGTCGCGCTGCAACGCCAGAAAATTTTCCCGCGCCTTCGCATAGACGGCGTCGCTGTGCGGATCGGTGTTCGCCGGCAGGTCGATCTCGGCGCGATCGACGTGCAGGAGGCTGCGCGGCTTGCCGGCGGCCAGCGCGGCGGCCTCGGCGGCGTTGACCACGTCGTACGGCACGCAGGCCACCTCGGGCGCGTGGGCTGGCAGGGGAACAAGTCCTTGGAAGGCGCGAATTCGCATGAGTGTTTTCATGGAGGATGCGGTCGTGCCCCGCGTCAAGCGCTAGCAGCGTGTCGGACCTTAACAACACGCTGCTCAACAAAAAAGCCCTCCGAATCGGAGGGCTTGGAAATTACTATGCATTGGGCGTCGATTACTTCGCCGCTTTGGAACCGCGCTTGAACTTCGTGGTAAACTTTTCCACGCGGCCGGCTGTGTCCACAAGGCGCTTCTCGCCGGTGTAGGCGGGATGCGAGTCCATCGTGACGTCGCGCAGGACGACGCTGTATTCGACGCCGTCGATTTTTTCCTTGCGGGCCGACTTCATCGTGGACCGGGTGAGGAAACGTTTGCCCGTGGCCACATCGAGGAAGCACACGTTGTTGAGCTGGGGATGGATTTCGGATTTCACGGCGAAAAAAGGTAAGAATCAGCCCTGCCGCGCCTTGTAGCGCGGGTCGGTCTTGTTGATGACGTAGATCTTGCCGCGGCGGCGCACGACCTGGCAATCAGGGTGGCGCTTCTTGGCGGATTTGATGGAGGAAACTACTTTCATAGAGTTGTCCAACGCATAGATTCGTCCCGGCACTGTCAACGGAAATGTTGTCAATTTACCGCGGGATCGTCCGGCTCGCCGGCGAGCAATTTCCACTGGGGGCCCATGCTGCCGAGCACCGTGCGCCAAAGCTCCACGCCCTGCGCCTCCTGCAGCAAATCGCCCGGGACCGGCGTGACAATCCACGTCTTGTGTTCCAATTCATTTTCAAGCTGGCCGCCCGACCAGCCCGAGTAGCCGAGAAAGGCCCGCAGGTGCAGGCCTTCGTCGGCCCGGAGCTGCTCGGCTTTCCCGGGCTCGATGCCAAAGTACAGTTTGAAGCCATCGGGCCGGAATTGCCACGCGGCCAGCAGCAATTGCCCGGTTTTGACCGGTCCGCCCTGGAACACCGGCACATCGCTCAACGCGCCGAGGGCAAACTCGCCATTCAGTTCGCCGAGGTGTTTGCCGAGCGGGCGGTTGAGCACCACGCCCATCGCACCGCCGTCGTCGTGCGCCGACATGAGCACGACCGTGCGGCCAAAATTCGGGTCGTGCATGGCCGGGTGCGCCAGCAGAAGCTGGCCGGCAAGGCTTTCCTTGGCGCTTTTTCGGCGTTCACTCATGACACGCGGCGGTTAACAGAGGTTAGTTTCCAAGCTTGGTCATCTTCACGCCCGCGTCGGTCAGGAGCGGCACGACGAGCGGGTCGTTGTGATAATCGCTGCGGTACTTTATCTCCGCGATGCCCGCCGAGGCGAGAATCTTTGCGCAGTTGATGCAGGGACGATGCGTGATGTAGACCACGCAACCCTCGATCGAACTGCCACGCCGGGCCGCATCCGCCACGGCATTCTGCTCCGCGTGAACCGTGGCCTGTTCGTGGCCGTCGCGCACCCGCGAGACATGCGGCGTGCCCGGCAGAAACCCGTTGTAGCCCGCCGCCACGAGGCGGTTCTTGCGCGCGCCACCGCTCACGATCACGCAGCCCACATGCAGCCGCTCGCACGGACTGCGCGTGGCCAGCAACACCGCCGTGGCCATGAAATATTCGTCCCACGATGGCCGCCGTGGAAATTTTTTGGCGGCTTGGGCGATCAGATCAACCGGACCCGAATGTGTGCGACTCATGGAAAAACACTGGAAGTTCAAGGTTCCCAGTTCAAGGTTCTTGCGATCCGCGGTTCCAAGTTCCCGGTTCTAAGTTCAATGTTCCTGTTAGCTGGAGCGTGATACTTTGCACTTCTGGCTACTCGTCATTAGTCATTCGTCATTGGTAATTAGTCGTTCGTATTTAGTCGCCCGGCGTTGGATGTTGGACGTTGGGCGTTCACCGAGTGCGGCTTGCCAACGGCATGCTCTGCGCCATTTTCCATGGGATGCAGCGCACGCTTCAGCCCGAGATTCTCGATTCGCTTCCGCCCGATCATCCCGATGCGCTCGATAATCGCCGCGATCTCCGCCGTATCAATGGCCTCATGGGCAACTTCCGCTGGTTCAGAGCCAGGCTGCCCAGACTGCTGCACCCGGGCGAACGCGCACTCGAGATTGGCGCAGGCGACGGCTCACTCTGCGCTGCACTGGCGGCCAGCGGCCTATCCTACGACGGGCTCGACCTCTGGCCGCGCCCGGTTCACTGGCCGCGCGAATCCGCCTGGCACCGCACCAACCTGCTCCGTTTCGCCGGCTATGCAGACTATCCGGTCGTGTTCGGCAACCTTATCTTGCATCAATTTTCCGACGGCGATCTCGCTGCGCTCGGGGCCACGCTCGGACGCACCGCACGCCTCATCGTCGCCAACGAACCGGCCCGGGGGCGGCATGTTCAATTCCTGGCCCGGGGGGCCAATGCATTGATCGGCGCCAACCACGTCACGCTTCACGACGCGCATGTCAGCATCGCCGCGGGTTTCCGCGGCGACGAACTTCCCCGCGTGCTCGGCCTCGACGAAAAGATTTGGACCTGGCGCTGCACCTCCACCCTCCGCGGTGCGTATCGCATGATCGCGCAACGTAAAACAAGCTAGATTATGATCCATCCCATCGAAATCGTCGGCGGCGGCCTCTCCGGCCTCGCACTCGGTGCGGCCTTGCGGCGCGCGGACGTGCCTGTGACAATTTTCGAGGCGGGCGACTATCCGCGGCACCGCGTGTGCGGTGAATTCATCACCGGCCTCGCTGAAAAAACCATGGGCCGCCTCGGCCTCGTGCCCTTCCTCGCCGATGCGACGCGCCACCATCGCGTGGCGTGGTGCCTGCGGGGTGCGCCCATGCGCATCCAAACCCTGCCCTCCCCCGCGCTCGGCCTGAGCCGCCACGCGCTCGACGCGCGGCTGGCCGGGGAGTTTGTCCGCCTTGGCGGCGAGTTGCGCACCCGCACGCGCATGGCCGATGACGCCGCGCCGCCCGGGCGCGTTTTTGCGACGGGCCGCCGCCGCGGCCGGCCGGCGTGGCTCGGCTTGAAATTCCACGTGCGCGGCCTCGAGCTCGCGGCCGACCTCGAGCTGCATCTCGGTCAAAGGGCTTATGTCGGCCTCTCGCCGGTCGAGGACGGCGTCATCAACGTCTGCGGGCTTTTTCATCTTCGCGCAGACGTGCACGGCGAACATGCGGCGCTGCTGCTCGCACACCTGCGCGCCGCCGGCCTCAACGCGCTGGCTGGGCGGCTCGAAAATGCCGAAATCGACGAGACTTCCTTCACCGCCGTCGCCGGCCTGCGCTTTGACCGCAGCCCGCCAGCGACCGACCGCCTCGTGCTCGGCGACGCCTTTGCGATGATTCCGCCGTTCACGGGCAACGGCATGGCCATGGCTTTCCAGAGCGCCGAACTCGCGCTCGACCCGCTGCTCGCCTACGCGCGCGGAAACGTCGGCTGGCCCGCAACCTGCCGCGCCGTGCACACGCGCCTGCGCCGGCGCTTCCGGCTGCGGCTGGCGTCAGCCAACGCCCTGCACGCGTTTCTTTTTTCGCCGCGCCACCAGCGCTGGCTATTCGCCCTCAACCGCGCGCGCCTGCTCCCCCTGCGCCCGCTTTATCACGCCCTGCACTGAAAACCGCCAACTAACACCCATCAAGAAGCCCCATTCATTTTTAGCCGCGGATTGCGCAGATGAACACGCATGAGAATCCCAGCAGTCAAACCTCGTGTTTTTCATCCGTATCTGTCCGCGTAATCCGCGGTTCAAAAACGGATCGAGCTTGTTAGCGTCAATTAGCGTTCATCAGCGGTTTCTCAAAAGGTATTCCGACCAATCCATGTTCCTTCACGGCCTCGCCACCGCCAACCCACCCGCGAAATTCAGCCAGCAAGAGTGCTGGGACATCGCCCAGCACTCGCCCGCCGTCAAACGCCTCGACGAACGGGCGCAGTTCATCCTGCAAAAAGTGCTCACCAGCGACAACGGCATCGCCACGCGGCACTTTGCGCTCAGCGGGCTCGACCAGATTTTTGATTTGGACGCCGACCAGCTCAACGCCGCCTTTCGCGTCGAGGCGCCCAAGCTCGCGCTCGCCGCGCTCCGGCCCGCGCTGGAACAGGCCCGTGTGCGGTCGGCGGATCTCGACGCCCTGCTCATCTGCACCTGCACCGGATACCTCTGTCCCGGCCTCACGAGTTATGTCGCCGAGGAACTCGGGCTGCGCACCGACGCGTGGCTGCAGGATCTCGTCGGCCTCGGCTGCGGCGCGGCCATCCCGATGCTGCGCGCCGCGGGCCACGTGCTCGCCGCGCGGCCGGAGGCGACGGTTGCCTGCATGGCGGTCGAAGTATGCTCGGCGGCCTTCTACCTCGACAACGACCCCGGCGTGATCATCAGCGCCTGCCTGTTTGGCGACGGCGCGGCAGCCACCGTGTGGCGGGCGACGCCGGGACCGGACCATCTGCATTGTTTTGAATTCAACACGCTGCACTGGCCGGCGGAACGCGACCGGCTGCGTTTCGAAATGCGCAGCGGAAAATTGCGCAACCTGCTCCATCGCTCCGTGCCCGATCTCGCCGCGCGCAGCGTCGCGCAGCTCTGGAGCCAGCGCGGCCCGCGGCCGGTGAAAAAAATCCTCTCTCACGCCGGCGGGCGCGACGTGCTCACCGCGATCGAGGCCGCCGTGCCGGGCCATCCCCTCGCCGAGAGCGCGCGTGTGCTGCGCAACTGCGGCAACATGAGCAGCCCGTCCGTGCTCTTCGCCCTCGCCGAGGCGCTGCGCGGCGGCCCGCCCGGCACCGACGGCGATTTCTGGCTCGTGAGCTTCGGCGCGGGCTACAGCGCGCATTGCTGCCGGATCGGGCCCGATGGTAATTTGTAGTTGGTAATTGGTAGTTGGTAATTAGTAATCTCAGTTTTGAGGTCGGAAATTCGTCATTCTGCATTCGTCATTCGTCATTTTCCCATGCCCACCCTCCAAGAACTCGTCGACACCTGCGACCAGCGCACGCGCCGAGCCGCGTTCAAGGACATGCCCGGCGCCTTCAATGGCCTGCAGGTGGCCAACAACGGCCGTGTCACCAAAATCGGCGCAGCCGTGGACGCGGGGCTGGTGCCGTTCCAGAAGGCCGTGGCCGCCGGCGTGGATTTCCTGATCGTGCACCATGGCATGTATTGGGACATGCCGCGGCCGCTCACCGGCCCGGTTTACGAGCGCGTGGCCACGCTCGTGCGCGGCAACTGCGCGCTCTATTCGAACCACCTGCCGCTCGATGCCCACCCGGAAATGGGCAACAATGCCGTGATCGCCCGCCAACTCGGGCTGGCGCCGGCGCGGGGTTTCCTGCTGCGCGAGGGCGAAAATATCGGCCTGATCGCGACCGGTGCGACCGACCGCGCCGGGCTGCGCGCCAAACTGGAAAAACTTTACCCGCGGGTGATTGCGCTCGAGTTCGGTTCGGCCCAGCCGGCGCAAATCGGGCTGTGCAGCGGCAGCGGCAACAGTGCGGTGCCCGAGCTTGCGCGCGAAGGCGTGGACACACTCGTCACAGGCGAGCTGCGCGAGGAATGGTTCAACGCCGCGCAGGAACAGCGGCTCAACCTCTACCTGTGCGGCCACTACGCGACCGAGGTGCACGGGGTAACGGCGCTCGCCGCGGAATTGGGCGCAAAGTTTGGTTTGCCGTGGGAGTTCATCGCGACTGAGAATCCACTTTGAGAATTCAGAAGCCAGGAAGCCACGAACGGATTGGAATTATCTTTCTGGTTTTGTGGCTTTTGAATTAACTGCCCGAAAATGAAAAAAATCGCCATCCTCAACGGCCCCAATCTCGACCGGCTCGGCCTGCGCGAACCGGAGATTTACGGACACACCACACTCGCCGGCCTCGAAGCCGAACTGCGCAAGGAATTCGGAGCGGTGGCGGAATTGACGTTTTTCCAATCGAACCACGAGGGCGCGCTCATCGACAAGATCGCCGCGCTGGCCGACGCGAAGGCCGGCGGCCTCGTCATCAATCCCGGCGCGTTCACGCATACCAGCATCGCACTGCGCGACGCACTGCTCGGCGCCAAGCTGCCGGCCGTCGAGGTGCACATCTCGAACATCTACCAGCGCGAGGAGTTCCGCCACAACTCGCTCACCGCGCCGGCGTGCCTCGCGGTCATCAGTGGCCTCGGCCTCGAGGGCTACCACGCCGCCGTGCGGTTTTTGCTCAAGCGCTAACCGACTGCTAAATGGCCGAAGCTCTTTTTACCAGTGCACCGGGCGAGACGTGGTGCGCCTGCCACACCAAGCCGCGGTGCGAAAAAAAATTCGCCGGCCTGATGAGCGCCGAGCACTTCGTGCATTACCTGCCGCTCGTCCCGAGTGTGCGCCGTTACCAGAACCAGACGAAGCGTTTCACCAAGCCGCTTTTTCCCAGCTACGTGTTTGTGCGCATCGCGCCGGAAAGGCGGGCGCGCGTTTACCAGCAGGACCTGCTCGTGCGCGTCCTGCCGGTGGATGACGAACCGCGGTTCCTGCGGCAAATGGAGGATGTGCGGATCATCGCCGCCTCGGGTCTCGAGCTGTCGCTGCGGCCGCTTCTGCAACGCGGCACGCGGGCCAGGGTCGTGGGTGGCCCGCTCCACGGGCTGATCGGCGTGGTGGACGACCCGGCCAATCCGCAGGGCATCGTGCTGGCGGTGGACGTGCTGCAACAGGGTCTGCTGGTAAAATTGCCCCTGGAAAACCTTCAGGCGCTGCCGTAGCGGCGCGCGAAACGCGCCGCTGTTCAAGGTTCCAGGTTCAACGTGCCAAAGCGGGTCGTACTTGGGCGTTGGACCTGTCCGCCGTCTCGTCCGTCGTAGTTTTCCTAGATTCCTCAGTTCAATTTAACCACGGATTGCACGGATTACACAGATCGCACAGATTCAAAGGATTAAATCTATGACTGTGTCGTGGAAGTCTATTCACCCGGAGGGCGAGGGAATCAAATTCTATAATTGCTTGAGTCTCCGTGGGTATCGTGAAATCCGTGGTTTCAACTGCCGTTTTTAGGTTTAGCGAAGGCGAAAGCCGTGTCCTATGCGACGAGCAAGCCTTGGAGCAAAAAGAACACGCCGACCGCGCCAAAGGCCAGGCTCAGCAGCCAAAACCGCCGGCGGTTGGTGAGCACCGAAATGGCCGCAACGGCGATGGCAACCTGGAACAACGTCACGCCGCGGGCAAAAATCACATGGGTGTGCAGGTGCGTTTCCGATGATTTCTCAAGCTCCTTCGCCTTTTCGGAAATATCCTTTTGCTCGCTTTCGTAACCTGCGGCCTTCGCCTCATCGGATTTACTGACGGCCTTGCCCGCGGCCTCGAGCAACTCGATTTTGGCCGAAAGCACGGCGGCCTTGATGCCTTTGGCCTGGTAATAATTCCATTCGTCGGAACTTTTGATCTGCTCGATCATCGCCTCGTTCGCATGATGGCCCGCGAGCAGCGAGCAAATCGCGGCCAGGCCGGCCAGCAAGGCCGAGCTGAGCGCGACACCGAGCGTCCAGCGCTTTTTCGCCTGCGTGGCGTGATGATGAATGTCTTCCTGGGCTTGTTCGAGCGGTACTTCGGATTCTTCCATCAACGCAGGAAAAATCCTTCCGCCACCCGACGGCAACCGTTTTCAGAGCCAGTTTCGCCACGCGCACACGGCCAGGTGCAGCGTTGCGCACGCGGCCAGCGCCGCGGCGACGTCGTCGATGACCACGCCCCAGCCGCCCGGCAGGTCCTGAAGTTTATTGATGCCGAGCGGCTTGGTAATGTCGAACAGCCGGAAAAGCGCAAAGCCGGCGAGCATGACGCCCCACAACGGCAAGGGATGGAGCAACCATGGCCAACCGAGAAAACACAACGGCATGACGGCGAATTCATCCAGGTTGACTTCGCCAGGATCTTTTTTTCCGAGCCGCAGCTCGGCTTCGCCGCAAAGCGCGACCGCAAAATAAAGCCCGGCCACGCAGAGCAGCGCGTAGCCGAGCGGATTGAGGTGGTACTCGGTCTCCAGATCAAGGAAACCCATAAAATAAAGCAGCCCGGCGGCCGAACCCCACGTGCCCGGAGCAGGCAGGCGGCCGAGCGGGCCGAGCCGGGCACAGGCCAGCACGACAGAGGTCGGCCAGGTGCGCGGCCAGATGGGTTGCGACATTTTCATTTTGCCGGCTCTGCGAACACCACATCGCGGTATTTCGTGAAATAACGGTAGCCGGACCAGAGGGTGAAAAACACCGCGACAATAAAAATACCCAGCCCCATGCTATGCAAGAGATCCGCAAACGGGCCCACCTCCCACGGCAAAATGCGGGCGAGGTCGATTTCGAGCATGGGCACGAAGAGCAAAAACCCGATGGCGATGAGTTGCGTGACGGTTTTCTGCTTCCCGCCCCTTTCCGCGGCAAAGACCACGCCCTTCGACGCCGCCACCATGCGCATTCCGGTGATGAGAAATTCGCGGCACATCACGAGCAACACCCAGGAAATTGGGAGTACGTCCGCGGCCACAAATGAAACCATCAGGCCGAGCACGAAAATCTTGTCGGTAAGCGCGTCCATCAGCTTGCCAAAATTTGAAACGAGGCCGCGTTTGCGCGCAATATAGCCGTCGAGCCAGTCGCTCACGGCGCCGGCAATGAAAAGGATGAAGGCCAGGGACGCCGCGCCCGGCCAGTGGCATTGCATCAGGCTCACGATGACAAACATCAGAGGGATGCGCGACAGCGTGAGGAGGTTGGGCAGGTTCATGCAGCGTGGGTAACAAGTATCAGGTGCCAGGTAACAAGTGCCAAGGATCAAGTACCAAGGATCAAGTACCAAGTAACAGGAACCGGTGACAAATTTGTGACTCGCCCCAATCCCCTGACCCACCCCATGATTGGGTTATGCGTCATTGCATCTATCCTGGTACTTTCGATCCTGTCACTTATGGGCACCTCGATGTGCTCGAACGCGCCGCCCGGCTGTTTGACAAGGTCACGGTCGCCATCGCGGAAAATCCGGGCAAGGCCCCCCTTTTTACCGCGGAACAGCGGCTCGCGATGTTGCGCCCCAACATCGCAAAGCTCCCCAACGTCACCGCCATGGCCTTCGACGGGCTGCTCGTGAACTTTGCCCAACAACAGGGCGCCATCGCCATCATTCGCGGCCTGCGCGCGCTGTCCGACTTCGAGTTCGAGTTCAATATGGCCCTGATGAACCGCCATCTGAAACCCGTCATTGAGACGATTTTTGTCATGCCCAAGGAGATTTACAGCTACACGAGCTCGAACCTCGTGAAACAGGTGGCGAAATATGGCGGCGACGTGTCGCACTTCGTCCCGCCAAACGTGGCCGTGGAGTTGAAAAAAATCTTTGCGCCCTAACAGCGTGTCTTTCCCTTCCCAATCGCTTACGGCTCGCTGCCCTGCTCATTGACCCGCGCCGCTCCCAGAACGAGTTGCTCAACCTCATCGAGCACGAAAAAATGTAGCACACCCATTTTCTCTTAGGAGGCTGAAGGACAAAGTCCGACGGCCGCTCAGGGGCAAAGAAATTTCTGCGACCTTTTTCTCCTGGCTGCGTCAAGCCATGCAGCGGCCCATCGCGATTAACCGCCTCACCCGGCTTATTTTGCGCGCAGCCGGAATCCCTCTCTAAATCCTCACCCACATGGCTAAATCTGGAAGCTCCAGTCGTTGGATCATCATCTCGGTTCTCGTTCTCATTGCCGCGGCCGGCGGCTGGTATTACTGGGCCCGGCGTGGCGATAATACGCCTGGCTACTACACGGCCACGGTTGCACACGGCGCCATCATACAGAACGTCACGGCAACCGGCACCCTCCAGCCCGTCCTCGACGTGCTGGTGAGCAGCCAGATTTCCGGGTACATCAACAGCCTGTCGGCGGATTTTAATTCCAAGGTCAAGAAAGGCGATCTCCTCTGCACCTTGTTGCCGACAAACTATGAGTCATTGGTCAAGTCGGCCGAAGGCGACCTGGCCAATGCCAAGGCGAATGACGACCTCCAAAAGGTCAATGTGGACCGGGCCAAACAACTCCTCGAGAAAAAGCTCATTGCCCAGTCCGACTACGACCAGGCGGCCGCCCTGCTCGAGGAAGCAGCTGCGCAGGTGCAAATCAAGACGGCCTTGCTCGAAACGGCCCAGACCAATCTCTCCTACTGCGAGATCCGCTCGCCCATCGATGGCATTGTCATCAAACGCGTCGTCGATATCGGCAACTCGGTCGCCGCCACCCTCAATTCTCCCACCCTGTTTGAAATCGCCAATGACCTCACGAAAATGCAGATCGATGCTGCCGTCGCCGAGGCCGACATCGGGAACGTCGCCGAGAATCAGAACGTCAATTTCACCGTCGATGCCTATCCCAACCGCCAGTTTCGCGGGAAAGTGTTCCAGATCCGCAATGCGCCCCAAACCCAGCAGAACGTCGTCATTTACGACGTCATGATCAGCGTCGATAACAGCGACCTTAAATTGAAGCCCGGTATGACCGCCAATGCCTCCATCATCGTTGCGCGCCGCCCCGATGCACTCCGCGTGGCCAACAGCGCCCTGCGCGTCCGTCTGCCCGACAACTTGCTGCCACCTTCGCCCGGCGAAACAAAATCCGCCGATAATGCCGCCGCGCCCAAACCCATGACCGACGAGGAGCGCCGCCAGCAAATCCACCAGCTCATGCAGGATGCCGGGTTCGTGCGAGGCAACGGCCCGCCGTCACCCGAGATCATCCAGCACATGCAACAACTGGCCAAGGAACGTGGCATCGAGCTGCCCGATCGTTTCAAAGGCCAGTCCAGTGGCGACGCCGTCGTCACCCGCACGATTTATCGCCTCCCCGGCGGTAATCCAAAAGCGAAGCCCGAAGCCGTTTCCGTCAAACTTGGCATCAGCGATGGCGTGAATACCGAGGTCATCGACGGCCTGAAAGAAGGCGATGTCATCATCACCGGCATCAATTCCACGGTTGGCAGCAGCTCGCAGGGCACATCCAATCCTTTCGGCACGCGCCGGTTCTAACAGGCGGCTAAACACCGCACATATATTATGAGCGCTGTCGTCAAACTCGAGGCCATCCACAAAATCTACGATTCGGGTGAAGTAAAAGTGCGCGCCGTGCGCGGCGTTTCCATCGAACTTCAAAAAGGCGAGTTTGTCGCCCTGATGGGCGCGAGCGGCTCCGGTAAATCGACCCTGATGAATCTCCTTGGCTGCCTCGACCAGCCCACCCAGGGGCGGTATCTGCTCGACGGCACGGATGTTTCAGGCCTCGACCGCAACGCCTTGGCCGATATCCGCAACCAGAAGCTCGGCTTCGTTTTCCAGGGCTTCAACCTGCTCGCACGCACCACGGCGCTGGAGAACGTCGAGCTGCCGATGCTCTACAGCCAACAGCACTTTTCTCGGCAGGAGATGCGCCAACGCGCCGAGCACTGCCTTGAGATCGTCGGCCTCGCCAATCGGGCGGATCACTTCCCCAGCCAGTTGTCCGGCGGCCAGCAACAGCGCGTCGCCATCGCCCGCAGCCTCGTCAACCAACCCCAGGTCCTGCTCGCCGACGAACCCACCGGCAATCTCGACAGCCAAACCTCCATTGAGGTCATGGGCGTTTTCCAAAAGCTCAACGATGAAGGCATCACCATCTTGATGGTCACCCATGAGCTCGACATCGCCCATTTCTGCAAACGCAACCTCATCCTGCGCGATGGCCAGCTGGTCAGCGACGTGCAGGTTGCCGACCGTTCCATCGCCGAACATGAACTGCGCCGGTTGCGAGCGGCGGAAGCCGCGGCCAAACTCACCGCCTGACAGGCGGCTAATAATATGCGGATTTTCTCCACGATCATTGCTGCCCTGCGCGCCCTGCGCCGCAACAAAATGCGCTCAGTCCTGACCGCGCTGGGCATCATCATCGGCGTCGCCGCCGTCATCGCCATGATCAGCATCATCAATGGCGCCAAATCACAGCTCCAATCACAGATCGCCAGCCTGGGGCAGAATGTCGTCCTCGTTTTCTCCGGCAATTTTTCCGCCGGCGGCGTCCGCAGCGGCATGGGTGGCGCGGGCACCCTGACCGTGGACGACGCGTTGGAGATCCAAAAGGAAGTGCGCGGGGTGATCGCGGTCAGCCCTGAAGTGCGCGATCGCAAGCAAGTGCTGGCCAATGGCCTCAACTGGAGCACCCAGATCCTGGGCGAAGGGCCCGACTATCTCGCGATCCGCAGCTGGCCGTTGACTTCAGGCGCCATGTTCACCGACCAGGAAATCCGCAGTACCGGCAAGGTCTGCATCATCGGGCAAACGATCGTCAACCAGTTGTTCCCTAATGACGACCCGATCGGCCAGACTTTACGGATACAAAACATCCCCTTTAAGGTGCTCGGCGTATTGAGTATAAAGGGTCTTTCCATCCAAGGCTCGGATCAGGATGATGTGGTGATCGTGCCTTACACCAGTGAGATGAAGCGCGTTTCCAAACGCACCAATTTGAACGGGGTCAATACCCAGGCCGAATCCTCCGATGCCGAGAAACAGGTGGAAAGTGACATCGCCGACCTGCTCCGCCAGCGCCACCGCATCACCGACACCAGCGGCCACGAAGACGATTTCACCATCCGGGGCCAGGATGAGATTCAAAATGCCATCAGCGCCCAATCCAACACCATGACCTATCTGCTGGGCGGCATTGCCGGGGTCTCTCTTCTGGTCGGCGGCATCGGCATCATGAACATCATGCTCGTCAGCGTGACGGAACGCACGCGCGAGATTGGCATCCGCATGGCCGTGGGCGCGCACGGCCGCGACATCCTGGCCCAGTTCTTGATCGAGGCGGTTGTGCTCAGCTTGATCGGCGGCGCCCTCGGCGTCCTGCTCGGCATCGGTACCGCACAATTATTCTCCCGCCTAAACCACTGGACAACGCTGGTTTCAAGTTCATCCGTGATTATCTCCCTCCTGTTCAGCGGAGCCGTTGGTATTTTCTTTGGATTCTACCCCGCACGCAAAGCGGCGCAGCTCGATCCCATCGATGCACTGCGCTACGAGTGACTTTTGCGTGAACTTGGAACCAACCCCTCTCGTGACGAACTCAAGGCTCATGCACGTTCGGTCACACCGTTGGCTTAACCGACCGTTGAAAAGCTCTGCTGTCCTGCTCGGCCTCTTCTGCCTTCTGCTCGGCACCGGGCGCATCGAGGCCTCTGACTTCGACCAGGCCGTTTCCCTCTTCCAGGCCAAACGGTTTCCCGACGCCCGGGCCGCATTCGAAAAACTCGCCGCCAGCGAGCCGAAAAATGCCGCCGTCCATTATTATCTCGGCCGCATCGCACTCGATCGCGACGACGCCGACAACGCCATCGACGAAATGGAGAAAGCCGCCGCCGGCGACCCCAAAAGCTCCGACTACTGTTTCTGGCTCGGCAGCGCTTACGGCGTGTATGCGCGGCAGCACAGCTCGATCGGCAGGGCCTGCCAATGCCGCGATGCGTTCCTCCAGGCCGTCGAGCTCAATCCCGACAACATCGAGGCCCGCGCCGCACTCGCCACCTTCTATCGCATGTCCCCGTGGTTTGTCGGCGGCAGCATGGACAAGGCCCACGCCCAGGCCGGCGAGATAAAAAAACGCGATCCGCTCCGCGGTGCGCAAGTCGAGGGCGAGATCTGCATTGCCGAGAAAAAATATGACGACGCCTTCAATGCCTTTGAGCACCTGCTCAAGGATCACCCCGGCCAGATCGCCGCCCTCTATCAAATCGGTTATATTGCCGCGACCACCGGCCGGCGCCTCGATCGCGGCGAGGCCGCGCTCAAGGAATATCTCACGCACACGCCCAGTGACACGCAACCCAGCCTCGCCTACGCGCACTACCGCCTCGGCAATATTTACCAGAAAAAATCCGATTCCGACGCGGCCCGCAAAGAATACCAAGCAGCCCTCGCCCTCGATCCTCACCTCAAGCAGGCGGCCAACGCCCTCAACAACCTCAAGTAGGGGTGGTTGAAAAATTCAGCCCGCAAATAAAAAACCTCCGGACAAAGTGCAACCCTTTGGGTTACGCTCGCGCCTAAAGACGGGATTGCTTCCAGCGGAAGTGTAACCCAATGGGTTACACTTCCAAAATTTCTCATTGAGGCTGTCCGCAAACCCAACATTTTCATCGTGATCGCACTACGGCGGACAAGCTTGCGGTCAACCGCGTTGCCCGGCTGAATTTTTGCATGCCCGCGCCGCCGCCCATCGTTGAGTTTCGCGACGTTGATAAACGCTACGGCGACGGCCCGCTCATCCTCGAGCACCTCAATTTCACCGCGCAACCGGACGATTTCATCGGTTTAATTGGCCCGAGCGGCTGCGGCAAATCCACCCTCCTCAAGCTCATCGCCGGCCTCAGCCCCATCACGGCCGGCACGGTCATGATCGAAGGCGCCGCGCCCGAAAAGGCCGTCAATAATCTCGCCTTCATTTTCCAGGAACCGACCCTTCTGCCCTGGCTGACCACCGGGGAAAACGTCGAGCTGCCCCTCCGGCTTCGCCGCGCTTCCGCCGCACACCGCGCCGAAACACGCCGGCACGCCCTCGCGCTCACCGGCCTTGCCGACCGCGAAAATTTTTATCCCCGCCAGCTTTCCGGCGGACAGAAAATGCGCGTCTCCATCGCCCGCGCGCTTTCCGTTGAGCCCAAGATACTGCTGCTCGACGAACCTTTTGGCGCGCTCGATGAAATGACGCGCGAGCATCTCAACGAGGAATTGCTCGCCCTCCGCCAGCGGCAGGCGTGGACCGCGTTTTTTGTCACCCATTCCGTCGCCGAGGCGGTGTTTTTATCCAACCGGCTCTTCGTGCTCAGCGCCAATCCCGGCCGGCTGCACCGCGAACTGCGCATCGACCTGCCCTACCCGCGCACGGCCGACACGCGCCAGTCGCGCGATTACCAGCAACTCGTCGCCGAAGTTTCCCGCCTGCTGCGCTCCGTCGAAAATACCGCCTGAGACATGCCGCGCAAACTGCTCAATATCCTCCTGCCTGCCGCGACTGGCGCGCTCTTCATTGCGGCGTGGTGCGCCGTGTGTTTCTCGTTGAACGAGGACAACCGCTTTCTCCTGCCCACGCCCGGCCAGGTCCTGGCCGCCCTTCACGACAACAGTGACACGCTCGCCCACGCCGCGCTCAACACCGCCGAAGGCGCACTCCTCGGCTTTGCGCTCGCCATCGCCGTCAGCTTTGCGCTCGCGCTCGGATTGTCGCTCTCGCCGCTCGTGCGCGTAAGCCTCTATCCTTACCTGATGATCTTGCAGATGACGCCGGTCATCGTATTCGCGCCCATTCTCGTGCTCTGGGTCGGGCCGGGGCTTAAGAGCGTGACCATCATCACATTTCTCATCTGCTTTTTCCCGCTCGTCGTGAACACCACGCAGGGCCTCATCTCCACCGACCGCAACCTCGTCGATCTTTTCAAAATGTCCCGGGCCACCAAAATGCAGGAAATTTTTCTCCTGCGCGTGCCCGCAGCCCTGCCGTATTTTTTCACAGGCCTGCGCATCGCGGCCGTCCTCGCGCCCATCGGCGCGCTGGTGGGCGACTACACCGCCGGCAGCTCGGCCGGCGACGGCGGCGGACTCGGTTTCCAAGCCATTATTTACAGCAGCCAGGCGAAATACCCTGCGCTCTTCGCCACTGCCGCGGTCACCTGTGTGCTCGGCTTTATCTTCGTCTCAGCTGTGCTTGGCCTGAGCTGGCTCGCGCTGCACAAATGGCACGACTCATTCGAACACACTGACAAATAATACCAACCACCACGGATAACACGGATGCGCACGAATAAGACAATTTGTCACCCCGAGTGGAGCGAGCAATCTCGTTTGTAATATAATACGTTACAAAGTGAAACCGAGATTCCTCTCTCCACTCGGAATGACATGAAAAGTATCCGCGTTCATCCGCGCGATCCGCGGAAAAATTCTCCATGAAAATTTCAATACAAGCTTTCCGCATTTTTATTGTCTTATCCCTGCTCGCCATCGCCGCGGTTGCCCGCGCCGAGCCGGCCAAACTATTCCCACTCACCGTGCAGCTCGACTGGGTGGCCGAGCCCGAGCACGGCGGATTTTACCAAGCCCTGGCCAAAGGCTTTTTCCGCCAGGAAGGCCTCGACGTCACCATCATCCCCGGCGGCCCCGGCACGTATGTCATGCCAGAAGTCGCCACCGGCCAGGTTGACATCGGCCAGGCCGACAGCACCAACACCCTGCTGCAAATCGCCGAAGGCATCCCCGTCATCCAAATCGGCGCCGTATTTCAGGACGATCCGTCCGGCCTGCTCATACATCGCGCGAGTTCCGTGCACCGTTTCGAGGATTTGCAGGGCAAGACCATTATCGCGCGGCCCGAATGGGCCTTTCTCGCATTTCTGAAAAAGAAATACGGCCTGGACTTCGCCATCGTCCCACAGGATTTCTCGGTCGCGGCATTTCTCGGCAACAAGGAGGCCATCCAGCAGGGCTACTACATCGCCGAGCCTTATCACATCGTTCATGCCGGCGGCAAGATGCCGCGGTTTCTGTCGACGTGGGACGCCGGCTTCCGCGCCTATGCCGTGCTCATCACCAGCCACAAGTTTGCGCGTGAGCATCCCGCCGAACTGCGCGCCTTCATGCGCGCCTACATCCACGGCTGGCGCGACTACCTCGAAGGCGACCCCACGACCGCCCACGAGGCGCTGAAAAAGGCCAACCCCGCCAACACCGACGACTTCATGGCCTTCTCCCGCAAAATGATCATCGACGCAAAACTCATCACCGGCCGCGACCCCGGCAACGGCCCGCAGCAAATCGGCCGCCTCGACCCTGCGCGCTTCGCCCAGCAAATCCGGCAACTCGAGGACCTCGGCATCCTCAAAAAAGGCAAAGTCACCGTCGAGCAGGCAATGACGACCGAGTTCCTGCCGTAGCCGGGCTAAATAAAAAGCTCAATTCGTCAGCCGGTGCAGCCAGTAACTTGGCGGCTGCTTAAAGTGCATGACGGCCAGGACCGAGATGTGGTCTGACTTGAGGACGTAAACGACTGCGTAAGGAAACGATCGCCGGAAATGTCTCCTGACAGCAGGTGGGCGATAAATTCTAAAAAGACCTGGATCAGCGGCGATGTCCGTGAGCAAACCGTCAATATGCCGGTAAAAGCGCTGGCCAAGTTCAAGCTGCTTTCCTGCATAATATTCCGCCGCGTTTTTAAGATCCAGCAACGCCTCAGGGTGGAAGCGGACGTGTGTCACAAGCCGACAATTTTGCGTATTTCGGCCATGACTTGCTCCCCGGGGATGGCCTGAACTTTGCCGCTTTCCAACTCGGCTAACCGTCGGTCAATCTCACGACCCCAAGCTGCTTCGACGGTGGCATCAGGCGCACTAAAGGTATCGATCAACAGCAAATCCATCAACTCGGCAGCCTGTTCGCGCGGGAGTTGCCGTGCCTCTGCGTAAAGTTCTTTCAGCGTCATTGACACGAATGGAAGGTTAGACGCACGGCCCAAAAATTCAACTTTTCTTTGCGCACGCTGACGTGGGACACCAGCTTACATCCAAGACAGTTGCCGAGCGCAGCGAAGAATCCACGTTGATGCGGCTGGCAGAGTACGATTGGATTCCTCGCTCCAACTTCGCTACCCATGCAAAGATTCTTAATATTACTTCCGCTGACAGCAATTGTCCTGCTTTCCGGGTGCTTCTCGGAGGCTCTCTCAGATGCGGATCGATCTAAAATCAAGTCAGTCACACTTAACTCAAAAATAGAAACGACATGTGAAATAGAAGCCCAGCAGGCCGTAAAAGAGCTGCTGGACGGCCTTGAAAAGCCATAATGGATTGGTTTGTGGCTTTTCTTTGGATTCCCTAACCATGCCTGCCGACGCCCACGAAAGATTCATCGGTTTGCTCCGTGCCGCCGCTGGCGACGGCACGCTGGTCAAACTCACGTTGGGGAAACCGCGCATCGGCACCGCCGAGCCGTCACTCAAAAACCTCTTCGTACGCCCCGTCACACTCAACAGCGGCCCGCACCTCAGCTTCGTTTGGCGCCACGCCACCCGCGACATCACGAAGAATTTTCCACCGGCCACGGCGCTCAAACAACTCGAGCCGCTCATCGGCACGACGTTTCTCGATGCGCACCTGTTCACCCCCGCACAGACCGCCCAGCTTGAAACCGGCGACGACGGCCACAGCCGCTTGCGCGTTAAAAACCTTTCTGCCGCGCCGGCATCGGCGGGCCTGCCCGCCGAAGCCTCGGCGCAGGCGGGCGAAACCCACAACCGCGCCAAGGCCCACCTCATCCCCGCCGATGCACCGTGGTTGCGCGCCTTGGGCGTGACCGACGAGCGCGGCCGCCCGCGCACCGGCATGGCCGACAAATTCCGCCAGATCGAAAAATTTGCCGAACTCCTGACCCATCTCCTCGCCGAAACGAACCTGCCGACCGACCGCGAACTGTCCGTCACCGACATGGGCAGCGGCAAAGGCTACCTCACCTTTGCCACCGCCGCACTGCTCGGACCGCGCGCCCGCGTCCATGGGATCGAGTGCCGCAGCGAGCTGGTCGAGCTCTGTAACCGCGTCGCCCGCGCAGCGAATTTTTCCAACCTCGAGTTCATCACCGGCGATATCACCGGCACCACGCTGCCCGGCCACCTCGACGTGCTCATCGCGCTCCACGCCTGCGACACGGCGACGGACGACGCCCTCGCCCGTGGCATTGCCGCCGGGGCGGCGCTCCTCGTCGTCGCGCCATGCTGCCAGAAGGAGCTTCGCCCGCAACTGACCGCGCCGCCTATCCTCGCGCCCGCCCTGCGGCACGGAATCTTTCAGGAACGCCACGCCGAGTTCGCCACCGACGCCCTGCGCGCGCTCCTGCTCGAATGGGCCGGCTACCGCACGAAGGTCTTTGAGTTCATCTCCACCGATCACACCGCAAAGAACGTGATGATCGTCGCGGAAAAATCTTCTGCGCCCGGCGATGCCGGCACCGCGAAGAAAATTCGGGCGTTCGCGCAGTTCTACGGTATCCGCCAGCAACGCCTCGCGTGGCATTTAGGCTTCTCTCTTAAAGAGTAACCGCGGATAAACACGGATGAACGCGGATTCTATAAGAAGGAAACCAGGATCAAGTATCTGCGTTTGTCTGCGTCCATCCGCGGTTAAAAAAAGCGCAACCCCTACTTCGTTCGGAATAACAAAAGTGCGATCCCTGTGCTATCCGTGGTTGATATGACCCTAAAAAATCTCGATTGGCGGGCGCTCGACCGGTTGCGCGACGGTTTCCTCAATGGCACCGCCGCGAACGGCCCTTACTGGCAGTCGGCCAGCGACCTCGCCGCCTACGACTTGACCTTCGGCGAACGCATCGGCTGGAAATGGGACGCCGTGCTGCACGAACTGCGGCTGCGCGGTTGGACACCTCCGGCCAATACGACCGTGCTCGACTGGGGCTGCGGCAGCGGCGTCGCCGGACGACGCGTGGTGGCCTTTTTTGGCGTGGAAAAATTCTCCGCCCTGCATCTGCACGATCACTCGCCGGAGGCCGTTGAATTCGCCGCCCGGGCCGCGCGCGCGAAATTCCCCTCCCTCGGCGTCCCGCGCTGGCGCCCGGACAGCGACTCCATCGGGCTGCTTGTACTCAGCCACGTCCTGAACGAACTTTCGCCGGAAGCCCGCGCCGAGCTGCTCGTCCTCGCGCGCCGCGCCACCGCCATCCTCTGGATCGAACCCGGCACGCACGCCGACAGCCGCGCACTCCAGCAGATTCGCGAGGAGTTGCGCACGGAGTTTCACGTCGTCGCGCCTTGCACGCACCAAACCGCGTGCGGCCTGCTCGCGCCCGGCCGCGAGCACGACTGGTGCCACCATTTCGCGCCGCCGCCGCCCGAGGCCTACACCGACGGCAACTGGGTGAAGTTTGGCGCGCGCGCCGGCATCGACCTGCGCAGCGTACCCTACAGTTTCCTGGCCTTGGACAAGCGGGCCAACGCCGCCCCGCCAGCCGACGGCCTTTCGCGCATCATTGGCCGGCCCAAATACTTCAAGGGTTACGTGCGCTTTCTCAACTGCGATGCCACCGGCATCGCCGAGCTCATGTTGCAAAAACGCGACGACCCCGCGCTCTTCAAGCAGCTCGACCGCGAACACGGCCCCCTCGTCTATCGCTGGCGCCGCGAGGGCAATCGCGCCCTCAACGGCGAGCACCTTGAACTTCCAACATCCAACGTCGAACCCCCAACGCCCAAGGACGACCAGCAAACGCCAAACCGTGAACCCTGAACTGTGAACCGTTAACATCCGAAGGCCATCCCCCGCTCTTGACTCCGGGCGGCTAGCCTGAATCCTTAACCCTTCTCCTTTTAACCATGGGCCAACAATTCAACAAAGTCATCAAACGTAAACGTCGTGCCGCCTACCTCAAGCGCCGCAGGGCCCGCGAGCAGGCCGCCGCCAAAAAGAAGTAAGGTCGCGTCCGCGCCTTCGTTCCCCGCCACCGCGGCCCGCGCCGCGGTTTTTTCGTCAGTGAGCCGCCCGCGCATCGTCACGCACTTTTCATGATCAAGGTCAGTCTCATCTCCCTCGGCTGCGCGAAGAACCTCGTGGACAGCGAAATCATGGTCGGCCACCTGCACCAGGCCGGCATGAAAGTCGTGCCCGAGGCGGACCAGGCCGACGTGGTCATCGTCAATACCTGCTCATTCATCGATTCGTCCAAGGAAGAATCGATCAGCCACATCTTCGAGGTGCACCAGAACCGGGGGCTGCGCAAACGCCGCAAGGAGCAGAAGCTGATCGTCGCCGGCTGCATGTCGCAGCGCTTCGCCAAGGACCTGCCCGGCGAAATGCCCGAGGTGGACGCCTTCATCGGCCTCGACCAGCTCACCAAAATCGCGCCCATCATCGAGGAAATTTACGCGAAGGAACGCGGCAAAAAGGAAGCGCCCCTGTCGTTTATCGAGGGGCGCTCGACCTACATCCCCGACTACGACACGCCGCGGTTCCGCCTGACGCCGAAACATTTTGCCTACGTGAAAATCGCCGAAGGCTGCAACCATCCGTGCACCTTCTGCATCATCCCGCAGATTCGCGGACGGCATCGCAGCCGCACCGTCGCGAGCGTGGTCGCCGAGGCGCGCCAGCTCGTCGCGGAAGGCGTGAAGGAACTGAACCTGATTTCGCAGGACACGACTTTCTTCGGCATGGACACCTGGGAGCAGCGGCCGAACCCGCGCACGCCCGTCGATTCCTCCCGCGGCGACGCGCTCACCACCCTGCTGCGCGAGCTCAACGCCATCGAGGGCGATTTCTGGATCCGCCTGCTCTACACGCATCCCGCGCATTGGAGCGACGAGCTCATCGCCACCATCGCCGACTGCCCGAAAGTCGCGCGCTACGTCGACATGCCGCTGCAGCACATCAGCGACCACATGCTGACGACGATGCAGCGCGAGACGAGCGGCGACTACATTCGCGACCTGGTACGGCGCATCCGCGCCGGCATCTCGGGCATCGCCCTGCGCACGACGTTCATTGCGGGCTTCCCCGGCGAAACCGAGGCCGACGTGGATGAGCTTTGCGGCTTCATTCGCGAGGCAAAATTCGAGCGCCTCGGCGTCTTCCGTTATTCGCAGGAAGACGGCACGCGCGCGGCCAAGATGGCCGGGCAAATTTCAGCCAAGGAAAAAGAACAGCGCTGGCACCGCCTGATGGCACTGCAAAAAGACATCGCCGCCCAAGTCAGCGCCGGCCAGGTCGGCCGCATCCTCAAGGTTCTCGTCGAGGAACCCGGTGTCGCCCGCGGCGAGGCAGATGCGCCGGACATCGACGGCCGCGTTTACGTGCCGCGCGAACTGCCCGTGAGCGAATTTGCCGAGGTGAAAATCACCGGCTACCACGATTACGATTTGCTCGCGCTGCCGGTGGGCGAACAGCCCGCGAAATTCAAAATCGCCAAGCAGGCGCAATAGTTTTTTAACCGCGGATGACACGGATAGGCACGGATCAGGAAATCTGGGCTCAGGAATTATCCGTTAGAATTGTAGTCGGGGTCGTTGACCCCGACACCGGCCTCAACGAGGCCGGCTACATCTCAACCCAATGATCTCCGGGACTTTGATATCCGTGCTGATCCGTGATATCCGTGGTTAAATAAAAAATGGATAACCCATGAGTCCCGCCTTCAAAGAATGGCACGTCATCGTTGAGGCGCTCGGCGCGGGTGAACAGGTTTTGATCCTGCGCAAGGGCGGCATCGCCGAAGGTCGCGGCGGCTTCGAAGTGAAAGCTGAAAAATTCTGGCTTTTCCCGACGCACTTCCACGAACAGCTCGCCAAGACCAAGCCGGCAGCCCAAAAGTTTTTCACCCACTCACAGCCGAAAAACGAACCTGTCAATCTCCGCTACTTTGCCGAGGTTGTGCAGCAGGCCTTTCTGTCCGACTGGGCCGCGGTCGCGCGGCTCGACGCGTTTCACCTCTGGACGGAAGAAACCATTCGCGAACGATTCAACTGGGCCCAGCCGCCGGGTCTGCACGCGTTCGCCGTGCGCATGCACCGGTTGAAGCAACCCGCCCTCCTCGAGGTCACCCCGGAAATGAACGGCTGCAAATCATGGGTCGATGTGCCTCTCGATTTCGCCGCGCACGCCAGCGAGCCGGTGCTCAGCGACGCAGCGTTCAACGAAAAATTGGCCGCGCTGAAACTGAAGTGACCACGGATTTCACTGATAAACGCGGATAAACTCAATTTCCTTTGTAACGTATTATATTACCAATGGCGGGTTTCACCGGTACATTTGTAACGCATTACATTACAAACGAGATTCTTGGCTGTGCTCGGAATGACAAATCCTCTTATCCGTGCTCATCCGTTGTAATCCGTGGTTAATCTGATTCTGCCAAGCGCGGCGCGCCCTACCTGCCATCTCATCCGCGCCATCCGCGGAAAAAGCAGCTTACTTCGCAGCCGCGGTGAATTTCGGGATGATCCCGTCGAACGAGCCGTTGGTGAAAAACACCACCACGCGCGAACGTTCCGACGACGCCTGCGCATCGGCCGAGAGTGTTTTCAGGAGCGCTTGGTTATCGGCGAAGGCATGCGCGCGCACCTTCTTTGCCCCGAGCTGGCGGACAACCGCGTCGGTGTCGAAACGTTCGTCCGCGGCAAGTTTTTCCACACGGTTAACCGCGCCGAGGTAAACTTCGTCGGCCAGCGCGAGCGCGAGCACGAAGCCCGCCTGCAGCGCCTTGGTGCGCGCGGTGTTGCTGCGTGGCTCGAAGACCGCCGTGAGCGTTGCGCCCGGAAAGCGGGCGCGAAACGAGCGCAGCGTCTCGGCCAGCGCCGTGGGATGGTGGCCGAAATCCTCGATGATGGTCAGCCGGGGCGTGGCCGCCAAAACTTCCTGGCGGCGCTTCACGCCGCGAAATCGCGCCAGCGCGTCGAGCTTGAGCCCGGCGGGATTTTTTTCGTCGAGCGCGAGACCCGCGGCACAAGCCGCCATCGCCGCGTTGCGCGCATTGAACAAGCCGGGGTGCGCCCAGCGCACTTCGCCCCACGGCGCGCCGCGCCACACGAGCCGGAAACTGGCCTCGGCCGACGCCGACGCTAACGCAGTCGTCGCCGTCTCGGTGAAATCGACGATGCGCAGGTCGTTTTCCTGGCCCGTGCCCACGCGCACCACCCGCGTCCACGGCAGCGGGCCGAGGGCGCGGAGGTTTTCGTCGTCGCCGTTCATCACGATAAAACCGTTGCGCGGCACGATGCGCGTGAGATGGCTGAACGTGCGCTGCACGTCGGCGAGATCGCGGAAAATGTCGGCGTGGTCGAACTCGAGGTTGTTGAGCACGGCGATGTGCGGAGCGTAGTGGATGAACTTGCTGCGCTTGTCAAAAAACGCGCTGTCGTACTCGTCGCCCTCGATGACGAACGGATCGGCCGCCGCGCCGAGATGGCTGCCGGTCGGCGGATCGTGGGGCACGCCGCCGATGAGGTAACCGGGATCGCGGCCGTTTTCGCGCAGCAAAAATGCCGCGAGCGAGGTCGTGGTGGTTTTTCCATGCGTGCCGCAAACGACGAGGTTGCGGCGGCTTTTCAAGACAAACTCGTGCAGCATCGCCGGGAGCGACGTGAAGAGCAGTGCGCGGGTGTCGAGCAGCCATTCGATCTCGGGATGGCCGCGGCTCATGGCGTTGCCGATAACGACGAGGTCGGGCGCGAGTTTTTTGAGCCGCTCGGGATCGTAGCCCTCGTGCACGATGATCCCGGCATCGGCCAGCACGTTGCTCATCGGCGGATAGACGCCCGCGTCGGCGCCGAGCACCTCGTGGCCGGCGGCGCGCGCGAGCAACGCCGCGTTGCCCATCGCCGTGCCGCCGATGCCCATGAAGTAAATTTTCATTTTGTCAGTCGTGGTGTGAACTTGCAGGCTGTTGAAAACCGCTAATTGACATTAACGTATTTTGTCAGGCTATTACCATCAACGAGGGGATTCAATTTGGCGGCGCGACCAGTTGTTCCTTCAGTCTTTGCCGGGCCTGCCAGAGACCCTCCTGAGCGCCAGGATATCCAGGATCAAGCCGCAGGACCTGCTCATAGTGGCTTATCGCCTCGGGCAGGCGTCCGGCCTGAACTAAATCGATGGCATAATAATAGTGCGCCATCGCATAGCTGGGATTGATGCGCAGGGCTTCGGAAAAATAGGGCATGGCTTCTTTGATCCGGCCGAAGTGGAGCTGGCCCATCCCGGTGCGAAACTGCTCCTCCGCATAATGCTTCACGCTCATCAGCAGGTTGATCGTCACCGAGAAAAATAGAACGGCGATCCAGCCGCCGCGCATAGCCCTGCGCCACCCCGGCTTTGCCGCCGAAGCTCGCTCCAAGCCAAAAAGCCCAAACACCGCGAGCAGCATCAGCGCAGGCACAAAATCCACCTGATAGCGCCGGCAGGCGCCGGCGAAAAAGCAAATGGTCAGCGCAGAGATCATAAAGAAAAGCGCCAGAGCCGCCAGGAATAAGCGCAAAGCGGAACGTTCGCCTATCGTGCGGTTTTGCCATGTCAGCGGCACCGCCAGAGCCAGCCAGGCAAAAGGAATATTGGACAAAACTCCAAAGGGGCCTTCCAAAACCAAT
>DATMNP010000062.1:0-5367 GCA_035568935.1 Opitutaceae bacterium
TCGAAGAAATCGACGGCGTAGTTGTTGTGCTCCTCGATGCCGGTGGCGACGGTGAGGATGTTCGGGTCGAAGATGATGTCCTCGGGCGGGAAGCCGATTTTTTCAGTGAGAAGTTTATAGGCGCGCGTGCAGATGCGGACTTTTTCGTCGCGTGTGGCGGCCTGGCCCTGTTCGTCGAACGCCATGACGACGGCGGCGGCACCGTAGCGCAGGACCAGCTTGGCGCGGCGGAGAAACTCGGTCTCGCCGTCCTTGAGTGAGATGGAATTGACGATGCCCTTGCCCTGGATGCACTTCAGGCCGGCCTCAAGCACGGTCCACTTCGAGCTGTCGATCATCACCGGCACGCGTGAGATGTCCGGCTCGGCGGCGATGAGGTTGAGAAATTTCGTCATCGTCGTCTCGCCCTCGATCAGCGCCTCGTCGACGTTGATATCGATGACGTTGGCGCCGTTCTCGACCTGCTGGTGGGCGATGGCAAGGCACGCGTCCCAGTCGCCGGCCTTGAGGGCCTTGGCGAACTTCGGCGAACCAGTGATGTTGGTGCGCTCGCCGATGATCAGGAATTGGGAGGCGGTGTTGGGCACTGAAAGGAGTCAGGAGGCAGGATTCAGGAGTCAGGATACTGGATACGGAAGAGGGGAGTCAGGAGACAGAATGAAGGAGGGAAAAGTGCGGTGCGGCAATGTCGTGCGCTAAAATTATTCTGACTCCTGGCTTCTGGCTCCTGACTCCGTGGGAGCGTCACGCGACGGTGAGGGGTTCGAGGCCGCTGAGGCGCATCTCGGGCGTGTGCGCCACGGGTTGGCGCGGGGTTTTGCCGCGAACGGCCGCCGCGATGGCGGCGATGTGTGCGGGCGTGGAGCCGCAGCAGCCGCCGACCATGTTGACGAAACTGGCGGCGGCGAACTCGCCGAGCACGCTGGCCATGTCGGCGGGCGACTCGTCATAGCCGCCGAATGCGTTCGGCAGGCCGGCGTTCGGATAGCAGGTGACGTAGCACTCGGCGATGCGAGCGAGTTCCTCGATGTACGGGCGCATCTGGCGGCCGCCGAGGGCGCAGTTGATGCCGACGGAAAATGGCTTGGCGTGGCGGACGGAATTGTAGAATGCACCGATGGTCTGGCCAGAGAGTGTGCGGCCCGAGGCGTCGGTGATGGTGACGGAAATCATCACGGGCAGGCGGAAGCCCAGTTCATCGAAGAGCGTTTCGAGGGAGAAAACGGCCGCCTTGGAATTGAGTGTGTCGAAGATCGTCTCGACCAGCAGTGCGTCCACGCCGCCCTGGATGAGGGCGCGGGCTTGTTCGGTGTAAGAGGCGACGACCTGGTCCCAGTTGACCGCGCGATAATCGGGGCGGTTCACGTCGGGCGACATCGAGAGCGTGCGGTTGAGCGGGCCGATGGCGCCGGCCACGAAGCAACGCCGGCCAGGCGTGGCGGCCTCGGCTTTCTGCGCGGCGCGGCGCGCGGCGGCCACCGCGGCGGCGTTGAGCTCGGGCACGAGGAACTCGGTCTTGTAATCGGCCTGTGAAATCGAAGTGGAGTTGAAGGTGTTGGTCTCGACGAGGTCGGCGCCCGCGGCGAAATACTGGCTGTGGATGCCCTCGATGATGTCGGGGCGGGTGAGCGAGAGCAGGTCGTTGTTGCCCTTCAAGTCGTGCGGGTGGCTTTTGAAGCGCTCGCCGCGGAAGTCGGCCTCCGTGAGCGGGTGCTGCTGGATCATCGTGCCCATCGCACCGTCGAGGAGGGCGATGCGCTGCCCGAAAAGGGCGCGCAGTGCGTCCGCCTTCGCCGAGGCTTCGGCGGACGAGGTCGGGCTGGAGGTGGGACGGGTGACAGCGCTCATGCGGGAAATTCGGTTGTGAATCAGTTCATTGAAATCGTAGGTCGGGCTTTATGCCCGACACTTTTTCACCATGGCTTTAGCAAAGACGGATGTCGGGGATAAACCCCGACCTACAATGTGCGAGGCAAGCTGCGTCATGGCCAAAATCATTCTCCAAACAAAGACAGGGCGTCGAGCTTGGCAAGCGACATATCGTCATATCTCAATGCGTTGATATGAAATTTTCTTGAGTTCGGTTCTGGCACCTGCCAGCACCGAGCCTGCCTGGAAGCTGTTTTGCCTTTAAAACTAGCTTCTGACGTTCTTTTGAAACTTTTGGAAACCAGGGAAGGCCGTGAAAACCGGCCACAGTTGCGCTGCGGTTACGCATCACAAACTCCCACCGTGCGGACAGGCCGCGCGGGCAAAGCCAATCGGCGCGCGAGCGCCGGTGAAGGCGAGGAGTGAGGAGCGCTGAACGCGAAATCCCAAACGCCAATAGCGAAATCCCAAAACCTGCCGCGGCCCAGAGGGCCGCCGCTGTTTTTTGGAGTTTGGATCTTTGGAATTTTGGGATTTGCGCGCGAAGCGCGCAAATGCGGAGTCCGAACATCTGGTTCCGAAAGGCTCACGCGTTCCGCCGCGGATTTTTTGCGCGCGGCGTTCGCGAAATCTTCATCGCAAAATGAAGCGTGAGGGTGGTTGTCCTTCCCATCTTGGGCGGGGCGTCTGCTCTTGCCGCAATCCCAGCAGACATCCATGAAAAATAATTCCATCCTGGCGCGCGCCGCGCGCCGGAGCCGCCTGGCCTGCGCGTTCGCCGCGCTGGCCCTCATCCAAATTCGCGCCGACGATTCGTCGGACACGACGCCGCAGCAGCTTGGGCCGTTTATCGTCTCGGCCACGCGCACGCCGGCCGCGCCGCAAACCCTTGGCACGGTGGTCGACCAGGTTTCCGCCGCCGACCTCGCGCGCCGTCAAATCAGCTCATTAAAGGATGCGCTTGGCGGCGTGCCGGGTGCGCCAACTTCCGCCAGCGGCCAGTCCGGCGGGATCACGTCGATTTTCCTGCGCGGCGCCAATTCGGACCAGACCTTGTTTCTGGTCGATGGCATCCGCTTCAGCGATCCGAACACGGACTACAGTGTGTTTTTGGGCGGTGCAATGATGGGCGCGGGCGACAGCCTGGAAATTGCGCACGGCCCGCAAAGCACGCTCTACGGCGGCGAGGCGATCGGCGGCGTCGTGTCGTTGCGCGCGCAAAAGGGCTCGGGCGCGCCGACGGGGCAGGTTTCGGCCGAGGCCGGCTCGTTCGGCACGGTGGATGGCTCGGCCAGCGTGCAAGGCGCGCAGGGGCCGTGGGCCTACAACGTTTCAGCCGCCGGTGGACATACGCACAACGCGCGCGCGAATAATACCTTCAACAGCGGCAACGTCGTGCTGCGGCTCGACCGCACGCTGACGAACACGGTGTCCGTGGGTGGAACGCTGCGCGGTTTCAACAGCGTTTTTGGCGATCCGGGCGACCGTTTCACCAACGACCCCAACAATTTCGAGCGCGAGAACAATTGGCTCGGCACGGTGTTTGCCGAGGCGAGACCATGCGAGTATTTCTCAAGCCGGATTACGCTTGGCGGGCAGGATCGGCGTCTTGTCTCAGTGCAGCCGGCGCCCAATCCGCCATTTTTCGGTCCGTCGCAGACCACCATCCTGACCAACCGTCGGGCCGTGCTCGACTGGCAGAACACGGTCGTGCTGCCGGCATCGAACCGCCTGACCGCGGGTTTGACCGCGGAGGAGAACACCACGCGCAACACCGGGTTCGGCCTGATCAACCAGCGGCAGAAACTTTTCGCGGTCTTTGCCGAGGACGAGTGGTCGCCGGTTAAAAATGTATTTCTGACCGGCGGGCTGCGGCACGACCATTTCGACACCTTTGGCAATGCGACGACGGGCCGTGCGACCGCGGCGTGGCTGGTGGTGCCGAAGACGCTCAAGCTGCGCGCAAGCTACGGCACCGGCTTTCGTTCGCCGAGCTTTCTCGACCTCTATGCGAAGAGTTCGTTCTTTGTCGGCAACCCGAATTTGCGGCCGGAGCGCGCGCGCGGCTGGGACGCAGGCGTGGATTATTACCTGCCGGAAAATCGCGGCACGCTGAGCGCGACGTATTTCCGGACGGATTTTCACGATCTGATCGTGGGCAACTTCGTTGTCTTTCCCGGCACCGAGGCCAACGTCGACCAGGCGCGCACGCGCGGCATCGAACTTTCGGCCAAGGTCGCATTGCCCAACGCGGTCGAGGCACAACTGGCCTACACCTATCTTGAGGCGACCGATCTCACGACTCAGACCCGTCTGTTGCGCCGTCCGCGAAACTCGGGGAGTGCGGACGTGTGGCACGATTTTGGCGATGGTGTGAGCGCCGGCGTGGGCTTGAAATTTGTGGACCACCGCCAGGACATCGATGCGCAGACGTTTGCGACGGTCGAAGACCCGGATTATACGCTGGTGCGCGTTTACGCGGCATGGCAGGCGACAAAATCGCTCGCGTTGAAAGTACGGGTTGAAAACGCGCTCGATAAAAAATATGAGGAAGTGAACGGCTACCCCGCGCTGGGCTTCGGGGCGTTTGCCGGCGCGGAGTTGAAATTCTAACCGCGAATGGACACGAATAGACGCGAATGAGGAGACTCGGCAGTTTAACCACTGATGAACACTCATGGGCACTGATTAGTTTTTGCCGTGGATTACACTGATGGCACGGATAAACTGTGTCCCATCCGTGTTCATCCGCGCTATCCGCGGTAAAAACTAGCCTCAGTCGGAAAACCAAAACAATCATGAAAGAACCGGTGCTGGTCTGTTGGAGTGGGGGCAAGGACAGCTCGCTGGCCTTGCGCGAAATCATGGCCTCCGGTCGCTACGAAGTGGTGGCGTTGCTGACCACGGTGACCGCAGGCTACGACCGCATCAGCATGCACGGCGTGCGCTGCGCCTTGCTCGACCAGCAGGCCGCGGCGCTCGGCCTGCCTCTCCGCAAGGTCACGATCCCGCCCGGGGCCACCAATGCGGAATACGAGGTGGCCATGCACGCCGCCCTGCTCGATTACAAAAGCCGGGGAATTACGACCGTCGTGTTCGGCGACCTTTTTCTCGAGGAGATCAGAAAATATCGCGACCGCATGCTCGTTGAAATCGGCATGAAGGCGATCTACCCGGTTTGGGGACTGGATACCGCGCAACTGGCGCGCGATTTTATCCAGGCAGGTTTTCAAGCCGTCCTCGTGTGCGTGGATCCGAAACAGCTGGACCCAAAATTTTCCGGGCGCTTTTTCGACGCCTCGCTGCTGGCGGAATTTCCGCCTAAGGTCGATCCGTGCGGAGAAAACGGCGAGTTTCACACCTTTGTCTTCGCCGGGCCGATCTTCCAACACCCGCTGAAGGTTGAAACAGGCGAAGTGGTCACGAGAGGCGGATTTTGCTTTTGTGATTTGCTGCCGGCTGCAGAGGTTTAATTTCTTTCCCGCGGATGGCGCGGAT
>DATMNP010000063.1:0-6462 GCA_035568935.1 Opitutaceae bacterium
ATTTTTCACTCGTGCGCGGCCGGCCGGGGGTTTATGTTGACCGTTTCCCATGAAGCACTTTCTCCATGAGACCGACTTCCAGGCCCACGAGGTTGCGGAGATTTTTGCGCGCGCGGCGAAGTTCAAACAGCAGCGCGGCTCGGCCACGCCTGTGCTCGCGGGGCAGACCTGGGCGATGATTTTCTCCAAATCGAGCACGAGGACGCGCGTCTCCTTCGAGGTGGGGCTCCACGAGCTCGGAGCCCACGCGATTTTCCTCAACAAGAACGACATCCAGCTCGGCCGCAGCGAATCGGTGGCCGACACCGCGCGCGTGCTCTCGCGTTTCGTCCACGGGCTCATCGTGCGCACCTTCGACCATGCCGAGGTGGTCGACCTGGCGCAGCACGGCAGCATCCCGGTCGTCAATGCCCTCACGGATTTCCTGCATCCATGCCAGATTTATGCCGACGCGTTTACGGCGGCCGAACGCTGGGCCGGCCCGGGCGGCGACCTGTTCGGATCGCTGCGCGGGCGCAAGGTCGCCTTCCTCGGCGACACCTGCTTCAACATGGCCAACTCGTGGATCCTCGGGGCGGCGCACTTCGGCATGAAAATTTCGCTCGCCGGTCCGAAGGGCTACGAGCCGGGCGCGGCGATCAACGCGCTGCTCAGGGCCCAGGGCTTCGCCAACTCGTATCAATTCACGAACGACGCGTATGAGGCGGTGAGCGGCGCGGACATCGTTTACACCGACGTGTGGGCGAGCATGGGCAAGGAAGCGGAGGCGAAGGAACGCAGCCGCATCATGTCGCCCTACGCCGTGAGGGGAAAACTTTTTGCCGAGGCCAAGCCCGATGCGTATTTCATGCATTGCCTGCCCGCGCATCCGGGCGAGGAAGTCGCGCAGGCGGTGCTCGATAATCCGCGCTCGATCATCTTCGACCAGGCGGAAAACCGCCTGCATGTGCAAAAAGCGATCCTGGCGATGCTCGCGGAATCCGCCCGGAAGTAGTTTTAACCGCGATAGGCGGAGCCTGAGTTTGTTTAACCGCGAATGGACGCGAATTCACGCGAATGATCGGAGAGAACAATCCTCTCCCACTCGAGCTTCGCCCGTTTGAAATTCAGGATCAGCCCCACTTTGAGCCCGGTAATGCGCAGGTAATTGAGCATCTGGCCGCGTTCGTGATCGGTGATGCGGTCGATAACCTTGGGGTCCACGATCACGGTGCCAAATGCAATTAAGTCAGGCACGTATTCACTGACTTGAACGGTCTTATAAATGACGGGAAAGCGGCGCTGTTGCTCGAACGAAATTTTTGCCAAAGAAAACTCAACCACCAAGGCGTTCTCATCTGGCTTTTCGTGCGGCCCGTGGCCGAGCGTATTGAGCACTTCGAAGGCCGTACCGACAACGCGGAATGCTTCGTCCTTTAACAAAATGCTATCTGTACTCATGAGCTATTCGCGTTAATTTGCGTCCATTCGCGGTTAAAATCGCATTAGATATTAGCAGCAAATTGCGCCTGCCCACCGTCTTGTCCGCCGTAGCTTTAGCGAAGGCGGAAGCCTCTGGCAAAGGAGCGTTCATCCGCGGTTAAAAACAGTTTAGCAGCGAATTTTGTCCTTGGGCGGTTTTGTTTTAAATGCGTTGATTTGCCGGCCCTCGGCGGTTTTTATTGGCGGTTCCACCATGAAAATCGTCCTCGCCTACTCGGGCGGACTCGACACGTCCGTCATCGTCAAGTGGCTCCGCGAAACGTACGACGCGGAGATCGTCACGTTTGCCGCCGACATCGGCCAGGAGGAGGAGCTGCGCGGCCTGCCGCAGAAGGCGAAAAAGACCGGCGCGTCGAAACACTACACGCTCGACCTCGTGGAGGAGTTCGCGCGCGACTTCATTTACCCGATGATCCGCGCCAACGCGGTTTACGAGGGGCAGTATTTCCTCGGCACGTCCATCGCCCGGCCGCTCATCGCCAAGGCGCAGATCGAGATCGCGAAGAAGGAAAAGGCCGACACTGTTGCGCACGGCGCCACCGGCAAGGGCAACGACCAGTGCCGCTTCGAGCTCACCTACATGGCGCTCGCCCCGCGGCTCAACATCCTCGCGCCGTGGAAAATCGACGCATTCCGGGATGAATTTCCCGGCCGCGCCGAGATGATCGATTACTGCCGGACGCACAAAATCCCCGTCGAGGCCTCGCTCAAGAAGCCCTATTCGATGGATCGCAACCTCCTGCACATTTCCTACGAGGCGGGCATCCTCGAAGACCCGTGGTTCGATCCGACCACGAAGGCGAACAAGGCCATGTTCAAGCTCTCCGTCTCGCCCGAGGACGCGCCGAACAAACCCGAATACGTCGAGTTGGAGTTCGTGCGCGGCGACTGCGTCGCGGTGAACGGCAAGAAACTTTCGCCCGCGGGCGTGTTGAAAACGCTCAATAAACTCGGCGGCAAGCACGGCATTGGCCGCGTGGACCTCGTCGAGAACCGTTTCGTCGGCATGAAGTCGCGTGGCGTCTATGAAACGCCGGGCGGCACGATCCTCATGCACGGCCACCGCCAGGTCGAGTCGCTCACGATGGATCGCGAGGTCATGCACCTGCGCGACTCGCTCATCCCCAAATATGCCGAGCTCGTTTACTACGGGTTCTGGTTCGCGCCCGAGCGCGAGGCGCTGCAGGCCCTCGTGGACGAAAGCCAGCGTCATGTCTCCGGCACGGTGCGTTTGAAGCTGTACAAGGGCAACGTCATCACCTGCGGCCGCAAGTCGAAGTATTCGCTCTACGACATGAACATCGCGTCGATGGAAGGCGTGAAGAGCTGGTACAACCAGACCGACGCGGCCGGCTTCATCCGGCTCAACGGCCTGCGCTTGCGTGCGCGCAACCTCGCCCAAGGCGGGCCGAAGATGACCTGAACATCCAACATCGAACGCCCAACACCCAAGGAACTTGAAACTCTGAGGCTTGAAGCTCCGAAGGTGGACGTTGGACGTTCGATGTTGGGCGTTGGATGTTCGAGGTCGCCGTCGTTTCAGACTGGCCCCAGGCGGTCATTTCCTGTCTGCTTGGACTCCTTTTCCCCATGCCTTCCCAAAAGCCATTCCTGCCCGACGACTTCCTTCTCACCACCAAATGGGCGCGCGAGCTCTATTTCGACCATGCGGCCAAGCAGCCCATCTACGACTACCACTGCCATTTGCCGCCGGACGAGATCGCGGCGAACCGCCAGTTTGAAAACCTTACCCAGGTCTGGCTGGCAGGCGACCATTACAAATGGCGCGCCCTGCGCTTCAACGGCGTGCCGGAGAACCTGATCACGGGAAAAGAAACCAGCGATTACGACAAGTTCCTGGCCTACGCGCGCACCGTGCCGAACACCCTGCGCAACCCGCTGTATCACTGGTCGCACCTCGAGCTTCGCCGCTATTTCGGGATCGACCTCGTCATCAACGAAGCCAATGCGCCAAAAATCTGGAAGCTGGCCAACGCCAAGCTGGCCAAGCCCGAATTTTCCGTCCACGGCATGCTCACCAAATTCAAGGTGGCCGTTGTCTGCACCGTCGACGACCCGGCCGACGACCTGGCGCACCATATTGCCGTCAAGAAAAGCAAGCTGGTGACGAAGGTTTATCCGTCGTTCCGGCCGGACAAGGCGCTCGCGGTGCACGCTCCCGCGGCGTTCACGGCGTGGTGCGACCGGCTGAGTGCGCAAGCCGATGTGGACGTAAAGGACCTCGGTTCGTTCCTGGCCGCGCTCAAGCAGCGCCACGATTTTTTCCATTCAACCGGTTGCCGGGTGTCCGACCATGGCTTGGAATTTCTCCCGGCGGTCGACTGCACCGAACGCGAAGCCACCGCCATCTTTGCGCGGGCGCGCGCCGGCAAGGCCGCCAGCGCCGAGGATGCGGATAAATTCATCATCTTCATGATGCTTTTCTTCGGGCGCTTGGATGCGGCAAAAGGTTGGACCAAGCAGCTTCACCTCGGCCCGCTGCGCAACAACAACAGCCGGCTGCTCAAGAGCATTGGGGCGGACGCGGGCGTGGATTCGATCGGGGATTTCCCGCAGGCGCGCGGACTTTCCCGTTACCTGGACCGTCTCGATGCGGAGAACAAGCTGCCGAAGATGGTCCTCTATAATCTGAATCCGGCCGACAATTACGTTTTTGCGACCATGGCCGGCAATTTCCAGGATGGATCCATGCCGGGCAAAGTCCAATTCGGCTCGGGCTGGTGGTTCCTCGACCAGAAGGAAGGCATGGAGTGGCAGATCAATGCGCTCTCCAACCTCGGCCTGTTGAGCCGCTTCGTGGGCATGCTCACCGATTCGCGCAGTTTTCTCAGCTACATCCGCCACGAGTATTTCCGCCGCGTGCTCTGCGCGATGATCGGTGCCGACATCGAAGCCGGGCTGATCCCGGCCGACCGCAAGCTGGTCGGCGGAATGGTGGAGAACATCTGCTACAAGAATGCGGTGAACCACTTCGGCCTCGAGATTTCGGACAAGCTTTGAGCGGACGCGGGTCTGCCCACGCCCATCGGCTGACCGAGCCCTTTCTTTCGCTTCCTTATGATGAATAATAACCTTAAGGAAGGATCTGCAAAAAGGGCAATGAAGCTAATTGGACGCGGCTTTCTTGGCGGATCAATCGTCGCATCGCTTGTTCTTTCGTTTACCGCCTTGGCAGGAAGGCTCGGTGACACGGGATCTAATTACATAGGTTATTGGGATATTGGAATCATTGGCCTTGGGGTATTTTACGGCGGGCCATCTGGGGTGGCTCTTATGTGCATTCTAAGGCTCGTTCTGTTTAGAATTCCAAATCCGTGGTTTTTAAGAATCACAAACTACTCTGGCGTGCTTGCATTAATCAGCGGGATGATCGGAGGCCTCAAGAATCCATTCTATGCAGCGATCATGTGTGTAGGGATATTTGTTTTATCGATGGCGGTTGGCGGACTAGTTGGATCAAATAAGGACGGGAGAAGTGAATCTCCAAGCCAAAGCACACAATTTGATGGGACGGGCCGACGGGGTCGGGTTTCTAAGAGTTAAATTTAAAACAGCGGCAACCAATTGTTTTCAGCGCGAGAAGAACGTCCGGTGAGCAGCCTTAGTCGTAAACGTTCTTGCAGTGGCCGACCGAGACGACGAGGAAGAGCATCACCTCGTCCTTGATCACGCGATCATCGAATTTTTTGCCACGAAAGATCACAAAGATCGCAAAGCAATCGAACTCCTCCTCCACACGCCTTTGTGCCCTTTGTGATCTTTTGTGGCTAAGACGGATCGAGATTGGGTGGTTCTTATCCGCGTCCATCCGCGTTTATTCGCGGTTAAAGGCAGGCCGGACAGGGTCGGGTTTCTAAGAGTTAAATTTTAAACGGCGATGCAAAGAGGGTCGGTCCTCTACTTCTTTAATTTCTTTCGGAAATCCAATTTACGCTTCATCTCGCCCAAGGAATAGGTCCGCTCATTGGCCCGGAGACGCTGCACGGCAAGGAAGGCATCTTCCATGTCTTCCAAATGCGTCAGGATGGCTTCACGGGCATAAAAGGTCTTGGTCCGCCCGGTCTTGCGGGCGAGCTGGGCGAGGCGATCCTCGGTCTTTTTGTCCAGGCGGATGGCGAACATGGGCAAAAGGTAGCGCGCTATACATGTATAGCAACCGGAGAACATTATTTAGGAATAGGCGAAAAAGTGAAGAGAGGCCAGAAAATCGAGCTAAGCTGTGGCCAAGGCAGGCCGGATGCTTGCCAAATACAGATAAAACCGTAGGGTCATTGCCGTGAGTACCGTTCAGGAAATCGAGTCCGCCATCGAAAAACTTCCTGCCGCCGAGCAGCGCGAACTCGCGCGCTGGCTGGGGGAGCACCTGCTGGCGGAGGAGTCCCCTGAAATGTTGGCGGCACTTGACGAGGGCATCCGTTCCTTGGAGGAAAAAGGCGTGCGTGAATACACCCGCGGTGAACTCGAGCAAAAGGTGCGGCAATGGAGTGGCGCGTCGGGCTAAACGAGCGGGCTTATCTTGATTTGGAGCAGGTGACGGCCTTCCTGGCGCGGAAAAATGTGGCCGCGGCGGAGCGGCTCGGCCTCAAGCTGGTCGATACGATCTTCTCCCTGGAGCAAATGCCGTTTCGAGGCGCGACGGTTCGAGGCCGTCCGGGTTATCGGCGCATCCTGCACCGTCCATGGTTCTTAATTTTTTATCGGATCAACGAAGCGCGGCATTCGATTGAGATTGTGCGTGTATGGGACGCGCGCCAAGACCCGGCGATATTCGCGCTCAATTGAGCAAGCCGGGAGTGTGGCGTGCGGGGGATATTGCCCCAGCTCAGAAAAGCGCGTTGGCGGCGACGCCGACGGCGCTGATCGCGCTCGAGTCGCCCATGCTGTCAAACGCCTGGTCGGCTTTTTTCAGCACGCCCTGGGTCTGGGTGTAGAGGCTGTCGTCGTTGATCAGCCGGCCGA
>DATMNP010000064.1:0-13311 GCA_035568935.1 Opitutaceae bacterium
CTCGGAAGACACGACTGGCTTATCCATGCTCATCCGTTTAATCAGTGGTCAAATCAACATTGATCCACACCCTAAGCGTCGAGGCCGAAGACGGCTTTCGCGTAATTATCCACGCTGAAGGGCTGCAGGTCTTCCGCCTGCTCGCCGAGGCCGAGGAAATAAATCGGCAGCTTCAATTCGCGCCAGATGCCGACGATCGCGCCGCCGCGCGAGGTGCCGTCGAGCTTGGTGACGACGAGGCCGGTCAGGCCGAAATTCTTGTGGAACACGCGGGCTTGTTCGATGGAATTGCTGCCGATCGAGCCGTCGATGACCAGCCACGCGTGGTGCGGCGCGGCGGGATCGTTTTTCTTCAGCACGCGCCGGATTTTCGCCAGTTCCTCCATGAGGTTGCTCTTCGTGTGCAGACGCCCGGCGGTGTCCACGATCAGGTAATCATGCCCGCGCGCCTTTGCCGCCCGCCATGCGTCGAAGGCCACCGCCGCGGCGTCCGCGCCGGTGTGGCTGGCGACGATTTCCAGCTCGAGGCGCAGCGCCCAGGTCTTGAGTTGTTCGACCGCGGCGGCGCGAAACGTGTCGCCCGCGGCGAGCAGCACGCTGCGGCCGTCCTGCTTCAGCCGCCACGCGAGCTTGGCCGCGGTGGTGGTCTTGCCGGAGCCGTTGACGCCGATGAGACAGATGACGGTGGGATTGGCTGTTGATGTTGGTGTGGGCGGGGTGCCCTCACCCCGCGAGTTGTCGGGTGGGGGCACCCGACCCACATTATGTTCGAGCACGCCCTCGCTGCCGGCGAGCACGCGGCGGAGGACAGCGGCGCCGATGGCCGCGGCATCCGCGCCGCGCAGGGCCTTGTCCTTTTTTGCGGCGGTCTTGATTTCGCCGAGGATTTCCGCGGTCGTCTCGACGCCGAAGTCGGCGGTGTAGAGCGCTTCCTCAAGCGCAGCAAGCGACGAGGTGTCGAGCGCCTGGCCGCCAAAAAGTCCGTGGGTTTTCTCGGCGATCGCGGCGACGGTCTTGGCCAGGCCGGCTTTGAATTTCTTGAAGAGACTGAACATTGGAAGTTTTAACCACGGATAAACACGGATGAAGGCAGGATTGGTCTGTCATTCCGAGCCGAGCGAGGAATCTCCGCCAGACACTGGCAAAAACCGAGATTCCTCGCTCGGCCCGGAATGACAGTAAAATCATCCGTGCTCATCGGTGTAATCCGTGGTCGATAAAATCATTCCTCCGTCGCCTTGCGCGAATCGCGGCCGAGCTGGTCCTTCAGCCGGTCGAGGATGCCGTTGATGAAGCGCTTGGCATCCGCGTTGGAAAATTCCTTCGAGAGATCGATCGCCTCGTTGATGGAGACGACGGGCGGAATGTCCTTGCGATACAGCATTTCGAAAATCGCCAGGCGCAGGATGGCGAGGTCGATCTTGGCGATGCGGGCGAACTCCCAGTTGTGCGCGAGACCGCGGATGTGCGAGTCGATGTCGTCGATGTGCCCGAGGACGCCGTGGATGAGTTCCTCGCCGAAGGCGTAGCTTTCGCGTGGCTCTTCCAGTCCCTTGAAGAACTGCTCCAGGTCATTGGCCAGGTTCGCCGGCTGGTTAAGGCTCCACGCAAAGAGATATTGCATGGCCGCGATGCGGCTGGGCCGGCGCTGGGCAAATTGGGCTTTGCTCATCGGGAAGAAGAGAAATGCGTTTTCACACCAAGGTCGCAAAGAACGCGAAGGACGGCGCGTGGGCAGGAATAAAAGCGGATAGGCTTCATGAGTGGGTCTTCGCGAGCTTTGCGATCTTGGTGTAAAATCATTTTTTAAAGCTTCGTTTGAGTGCGGCCATTTCAAGGGCGGCGTGGGCAAATTCGGCGCCGCGGCCGATCTTGCCCAGGCAGCGTGCCTCGGCCTGGGCGGAATTTTCCGCGACGATGATTCCGTTGATCACCGGGATGCTGGCATCGAGCGCCACGCGCTGGAGGGCATGGGTGGCGGCATCGGCGATAAACTCGAAGTGCAGCGTATCGCCGCGGATGAGCACGCCAAGAGCAATGAGCGCGTCGAATTTTCCACTATGTGCGAGCAGCTGCACGGCGGCGGGCAGCTCGTTGGAGCCGGGCACGCGCACGACGATAAGTTTTTTCGTCCGCACACCCGCGGCCTGCAGGTGCGCGCGCACCTGGAGCAGGAGACCATCCACGAGTTTTTCGTTGAAACGCGCCGCCGCGATGCCGATACGAAACGCGGCGCCGTCGATGGCGGAGGAGGAAGGTGAAGCGAGGCTCATGGGAAAGGCTGAAGGACTGAAGGCGAAAATTGCAGAAATCCGCAATCCGTGATTTTCAGAGGGGCACCTGCTCGACAATCTCGAGGCCGTAGCCGTCGAGGCCGACGACGCGACGCGCGGTGCCGGAGAGCAGGCGGATTTTGCGGAGACCAAGGGCGGCGAGGATTTGCGCGCCGGTACCGTAATCACGAAAGTTCGGGGGCGGAGGAACGCAGGGCGGCCCCTTGGCCGGGCCGTCCTTCGGTTCAAGCCGGTCGAGAACCTCGCAGCCGCCATCGGGCCGCTCGATGTAGAGAATGACGCCGTGCTGCGCGCGGGCCACGGCCTCGAGCGAGGCGAAGAGCGAATGGTGGCTGTCCATGCCCTTGGCGCGAAAAATGTCGCTGAGCAGATTTTCGCCGTGCACGCGCACCAGCGTGGGCTCGGGGCCGAGCCGGCCCATGACGAACGCGAGGTGGTGGCGGCCGTCGAGTTTGCCGCGAAAGACATGCAGCGTGAACTCGCCGAAATCCGAGGGAAACGGCCGGACGCAGACGAGTTCAACCAGCCGGTCACGCTTGGCGCGGTGCTCGATGAGCTGGGCGATGGAGATCATCTTGAGGCCAAATTTTTTCTTGAACTCAGCGAGCTCGGGCGTGCGCTGGACCGTGCCATCGTCGTTGACGAGTTCGCAGAGCACGCCGCCCGGCTGCAGGCCGGCGAGAATGGCCAGATCCACCGCGGCTTCCGTGTGGCCGGCGCGCTCGAGCACGCCACCGGGCCGGGACCGCAGCGGGAACACGTGGCCGGGCTGCACGAGCTGCTCGGGCCGCGCCTGCGGGTCGGCGAGGATGCGGATGGTCTGCGTGCGGTCGGAGGCGCTGATGCCGGTGGTGATGCCTTCGGCGGCGTCGACACTCACGGTGAAATCGGTGCGTTTGGATTCGCGGTTCTGCGCGACCATCGGCCCGAGGCCGAGCCGGCGGAGCTGTGGCTCGACCGTGGGCACGCAGACGATGCCGCTGCCGTAGCGGATCATCATGTTGACCTTTTCCGGCGTGACCTTGGCGGCGGCCATGATGAGGTCCCCCTCGTTTTCGCGGCTTTCGTCGTCGGTCACGATGACGAGCCTGCCTTCGGCGATCTCCTGGATCGCGGAATCGACCGAATCAAAAGGCGTGGAGGCAGCAGAGTTCATGGCAGAACGATAAAAATCGCGGGAAGGCCGCCCGCTGTCAACAAGGGTGGTCATTGGTCCTGGGTCCTTAGTCATTGGTCGTTGGCCAGTGGCAGCCCGTTCGACGTTCAGCGTTGGATATCCCAGTTTCTCCGGTTGCCAGCGGGCGGCGGCGCGTTTTTCATTTCGGTTTCCGCTGTGCCAACGCTTCCGCAACATCGCCCAACCTTCCCCCCACAAGCGCGGGCGCCTTTCGAAAACTGACGCCACCATGCGTTTCCGCATCCGCCATCTTACGCGCTATCGTTACGCCGGCACCGCCAGCGAGTCGTTCATGGAGGCGCGCCTCACCCCGGTGAGCGATGAGCGGCAAAAGCTGCTCACCCGCCGGCTCGTCACCTCGCCGGCCTGCAGCATCCACGCCTACACCGACTACTTCGGCAACGCCGTAGAGACGTTTTCCGTCGTGCAACGCCATCGGGATCTCACGCTCGAAAGCCACACGGAAGTGGAAACCTTCTTTCGCGAGCCGCCCATAGTCGCGCTCAATTTCACCGTGTCCGACGCGCGCCATCTCAATCACGCCGGGCGACTACAGCTTTTTGAGTTTCTCCGGCCCTCGCCGGCCATCCCGCTTTCCGCGCCGGTACAGGCGCTGGCCCGGCAGTTTTTCCGCCCGCGCGATGCGCTGGGTGAAAGCTTGCAGCGTTTCCTCGCCTGGCTGCATGAAAATTTCCGCTACGCAGCCAACACCACAACCATCGACACCCCCATCGCCAGCGTGCTCAAGACCCGCGCGGGCGTCTGCCAGGATTTTGCGCAGATCATGATCGCCGTGCTGCGCTCAGCGGAGATCCCCGCGCGCTATGTCACCGGCTACATCGAGACGGAAAGCCAGCGACTGGCGGCGGAAAACGGCGTGGCCCACGCGCGGCGCACGCCCCGGCTCATCGGCGCGAGCGAAAGCCATGCGTGGGTCGAGGTCTTTCTGCCCGGCGGTTTCTGGTATCCGCTCGACCCGACAAACAACTGCGTGGCCGGCGAGCGGCACGTAAAGGTCGGCTGCGGCCGCGATTACCACGATTGCACACCCACCCGCGGGGTGTTCAAGGGAACCCGCACGGACAAACTCGACATTGCGGTGGGCATGCAGCGGCTTTAGGGCTCGGCCGCCCGCGCAAAATTCACCCGTTATAATCGAGGGTGTAACTCTCAGCCGGGTCATTGCTGCCTGCGGCATACAGCAAGATGGTGAGCTTGAACATCCAAGGCCGGCGGATGATTCTGTCCGAAGTCAGGCATGTCCCGTCGCCACCCGGATTAAGTGCGACGAATTCCTTGCTCGTCGTTTTGCTGTCATGCCAGCGAATGGTTGCGAGGGGGAGATCGACCGCGACGGGAGCTTTGTCCTTATCGTAAAACGACAGCTTGAAATTGCTATTGCTGTCGATTTCAAGCCCGAGAAAACCACCGTTGGCGCGCGGGATGGTAATGCCAGGGATTTCGTGTTTTACCTTGGCCGCCGGGGGTTTGGTTTCATCGGATGAATTTGGGGCGGGCGTGGATCCAGACATATATTGGGCCAGCAGCGGCCCGGTGATGCTGAGCGAAATGGCCAGGAACAGGGATTTAACAAACAGCGCGCGGAGTTTCATACCGGTTAGTTTAGGCCCAAGCCGTCGCGCCGCAAGTGCTGTCATGCGGCGCATGAGATTTTACGCGAACTTTGCAACTAGGGTGTATTTTGGAAATAAAGCGACATCACGTTTTATTTCCAAAACACACCTTTATTCCCGGGCTGGGGCTTTAAGGCCGCAAGGATTGTGACCGTTCACCCTTTCTTGGGCGTCCCCGGAAAATTTCCGGGCCCGATCTGAGCCTTGAGCGCCTGCCAGCGGGCGAGGCGTTCGGCGATCTTCGCCTCCCAGCCGGCGGTTTTCGGCGCGTAGAGCGCGAGCGGCTTTTCGAGATAATCCTGGCCGGAGATGGCCTCGGGAAAATCATGTGAATAGCGATAGCCCTTGCCGTGGCCGGCGCGCTTGTTCGCCTGCCCGCCTTTGTCCCGGAGATGAACCGGCACGCCTTGCACCGGCTGTTCCTTCAGCGCGCGGTGCGCCGCACCCAGCGCGAGCGTGGCGGAATTGCTTTTCGGCGCCGTCGCAATGTAGAGCGTCGCGTGCGCCAGCGTCAGTTCCGCCTCCGGCAGGCCGATGAAATCGACCGCATGGTGCGCCGCCACGGCCAGCGGCAGCGCTTGCGGGTCGGCGAGGCCGACATCCTCGCTCGCGAGAATGACGAGCCGCCGCGCGATGAAGCGCGGGTCCTCGCCGCCGGCGAGCATTTTTGCCAGCCAGTACATCGCGGCGTCGGGGTCGCTTCCGCGGCAGCTTTTGATGAAGGCGGAAATGGTGTCGTAGTGCTCGTCCTCATCGGCGTCATAACGGATGCGGCGCTCCCGCGCGAATGACTCGATCTCGGCCGCGGTCAAGACCGCGCGCTCGGGCAGGCTGAGCACGATGACTTCGAGGGCGTTCAACGCCCGGCGCAGATCGCCGTCGCACAGCACGGCAAGATCGGACAAAATCTTTTCACCGGCCGTGACGGCGCGGGCGCCGAGGCCGCGTTCAACATCGAGGAGGGCCTGGCGCAACACACCGGCAATGGCCGTGGTGGACAGTGGCTCCAGGCGGAAAAGATGGCTGCGCGAAAGCAGCGGCGGATTGACGTAAAAACCGGGATTGTGCGTGGTCGCGCCAACCAGGCGCACGCTGCCCTCCTCGACGTCGGGCAGGAGCAGGTCCTGCTGCGACTTGTTGAAACGGTGCAGTTCGTCGATGAACAGGATCGTGCCCGCCTCGGGCAGGCGGCGCGCAGTGGCCAGGATGTCGCGCAACTCCGCGACGTTGGACATGACGGCGTTGACACGCACAAAGCGGGCCCTGGTCTCGCGGGCGATGACTTCGGCGAATGAAGTTTTTCCGCTGCCCGGCGGGCCATAAAAAATAATCGAACCAAAACGGTTCGTGGCAATAAGCCGCGGCAAAAGGCTGCCCGGTTTCAGCAGGTGTTCCTGTCCGACGATTTCGCCCAGCGCCCGCGGACGCATCCGCGCCGCCAGCGGCTGGAAGGCGGGCTTGTCCGCCTTAGCTTCAGCGACGGCGGGCCTCACCGGCGATGATTCGGACGCGCGCAAGGGCGAAGGCGGCACGGCGGTGGAATCTTCAAATAAAGAGCCTTGGTCGGCGGAGGTCATTTTTAACTGCTATTATGGGGAGGTGCCTTCAACGCATGTCTTTTCCTGTCATTCTGGGCACAGCGAAGAATCCAGTGCGACTCTGTGAGCAAGATCAAATTGGATTCTTCGCTGCGCCCAGAATGACAGACTTTTTGAAGGCACGTCCCCATAAAGCCCGTTTTTCGATCAGCGTCGATGAGTGAAAAATAGCCGTGAATTCCAAAGCCATGACCAGCCGCTGCCTCGGACACCGCGCCCCGCTCCTGTGGCTGCTGCTGCCCTTTCTCGCCGGCATCAGCCTGGGCCGTCTGGTCGATGCGACCCCGGCATCGGCCTGGCTGCTCACGGGCGCGCTGGGCGCGGGGTTTGCGGCAATTTTTCTGGCCAAGCGAAACCGGGGCGCGTGGGGCGCGGCGCTCGGCACCACCATGCTCCTCGCCGGCCTGGCAGATTATGCCCTGCACGCGCGACGGTTGCCGGGATGGGACGCATTGCCACCGCGCGAAGCACGGCTGCGGTTGCGCGTGGAGCACGTTTTTGCAGCCGTTAATCCAAAAAGGACGAATGGGCTCGCCGTCATCGTGCATGCGGATTCCCCGCTCGAAGAACTGGCCGGGCAGCGCGTCTATTTCTCGCTGGCGCGGCCAAAGGGTACAGATGCTCCACTGCGCTCGGCGGTGGTGTCGGCCGCCGGGCTGATTCAAGCCGTGCCGCGGCATCCGGCCACGGACTCGTTCGACGAGTATCTCGCCAACACTGCCCTGGGTTTCAAATTCACGCGCGGCCGCCTGCTCGCCGGGGAAAAACCTGCCGGGGCTTATTATCGGTTTTGCGCGCGGGCGCAGGAAAATTTTTCAACGATCCTCGGCGCAGGGATTGCGGCCAAACGGCCGGAACTGGCGGGCATCCTGCGCGCGATGATGCTCAGCCAAAAACACGAGTTGGGCAGCGGGCAAAAAACCTTGTTCATGCAAAGCGGCACGATGCATTTTTTCGCGATCAGCGGCCTGCACATCGGCGTGATCGCATCCTGTCTCCAAGCGTTGCTCGCCCTGCTGCGGCTGCCGCGATGGGCGCGGGTTGCCGTGGGCACGGCCACGTTGTGGCTCTACGTGGACATCACGGGGGCAAGTCCCTCGGCGGGACGCGCGCTCGTGATGGTGGTTTTCATGCAGGCGGCCTTCGTGCTGCAATGGCCGGGCAACCCGCTCGCGGCGCTGGTGGCCTCGGCCTTCGTCGTGCTGCTGGCGCAACCCATGCAGCTTTTCTCGGCCAGCTTCCAGATGAGTTACTGCGTCGTGGCGACGTTGCTGCTGCTGGGATTGCCACTGGGCGAGATGCTGCGGGAAAAGTGGAAACTCTTTCCCGACCTGCCGAAAGTGTCACTGACCTGGCGGCAGCGTCTGGCCGTGGCTTCGCTCGAAAAAATATCCGCGACACTCGGGCTGGGCGTGGCGACCGCGCTGGTCGCGGCGGTGACCGGGATCGCATTTTTCCGGCTGTTCACGCCGGGCGCGCTGGCGGCCAACCTTGTGCTCATCCCGCTGGCGTCGTTCGCGATTTTTGCCGGCTTTGTTTCACTACTGTGTGGAATCGCCGGATTGCTGCCGGCCAGCGTGCTTTTCAACCACGCGGCGGCCCTCATCCTGGCGGTGATCCAGTGGCTGATCGGCGCATTCGTGAAAGTGCCGGGTGCCTATTGGCCGGCGGCATTCAGGGTGCAGTGGTGGGCCAATGTCGTGCTGGCCGCATTGCTGGCGACGTGCCTGGCCGGCTACGCCGCCAAGTGGCGGCACGGAACGATCTTGGTGCCGTTTGCCCTCGTAGCCGCAGCGCTGATTTTTGTCGTAAAGTTCGGCTGACCGGATGTTCCAGACCTTGACCAGCCCACTCCGCTCGGGCAAACCCTGCCACATGTCGGCAGACCGGCGGGCAAAATCCAATTTTAAACCAGGGAATGACAATTTGTCTTCATCCCCATGGCTCTTCGCGGCCGCTGTCGCGGCCTTGGCTGTGCTGGCCCTGGCGGCTTACAGCAATAGCTTCTCCGTCCCATTTTTTTTCGATGACCTGCCGGCCGTCCTGGACAATCCCACCATCCGGGATCTTTCGACCGCATTCAGTCCGCCGTCCCATGGCGGCACGTTCGGCCGGCCGGTGGCAAATTTTTCCCTGGGCATAAATTACGCCATCAGCGGAACTTCGGTCTGGAGCTACCATCTCGCCAATCTTGCCATCCATATTTTGGCAGGGCTGACACTGTTCGGCATTGTGCGGCGAACGCTCCTCCAGCCATGCCTGCGGGCACGCTTTGGTTCCGCCGCCCTGCCCCTGGCCTTTCTCACCGCGGGACTTTGGCTCGTACATCCACTGCAAACCGAGACGGTCACCTGCGTCGTGCAACGGACAGAATCGCTCGCCTCGCTCTTTCTTTTGCTGACCCTGTATGGCTTCATCCGCAGGACGGAAGGAGAAAGTCAGCAGCTAAGAGTTCAGGGTCCAGAGTCCAGAAGTAAGTCAGCTCCCAGCTCTCAGCCCTCGACTCTCAGCTCCGGACTTTGGGCGACGGTCTCCGTCGCCGCCTGCCTGCTCGGGATGGCGACCAAGGAAACCATGGCCGTGGCGCCCATCATGATATTCCTCTACGATCGAACCTTCATTGCGGGATCGTTTCGCGAGGCGTGGCGGCGGCACAAACGAATGCATTTGTCTTTGGCGGGCACCTGGCTGCTCCTCGGTTGCCTGGTCTTGAAATCCGAAGGCGCCCGCGGCAAAGCCGCCGGCTTCGGGCTGGGCGTGACGCCTTGGGAATATGGGCTGACGCAGTGCCAGGCCGTCGTGCATTACCTGTTCCTGTCCATCTGGCCGCATCCGTTGGTGGTCGACTATGGGACCGGGGTGATACGGAGTTTTTCCGAGGTGTGGTGGCAGGCCGGTTTTTTGGGGCTGCTCCTGGCGGGGACGATCGTCGCGGTGGTGCGCTGCCCGCCGATCGGTTTTCTCGGCGCATGGTTTTTTGTGATTCTCGCCCCCAGCTCCAGCGTGATCCCCCTCGTTGCACAAACCATGGCCGAACATCGCATGTACCTGCCCTTGGCGGCGATCATCACCGGAACCGTCCTGGGAGTTTATGCGCTGGCCAGGCAGCGCGGATGGTGGGCTCTTGGCGTCCTCTTGCCGGGCCTGGCGCTGCTGACCTTCCTCCGCAATCAGGACTACCGGAGCGAGCTCAGTATCTGGAGCGATACCCTGGAAAAATGCCCCGGCAACCTGCGCGCGCGAAACGAAGTGGCCAACTCCCTCGAGTCGCTCGGACGGCACGATGAAGCGATCGCCCAATTCAAAATATCGCTGCAACTGGATCCCGGGGATCCGGCCGCCCACTACGACCTTGGCTTCATCCTGATGAAGGTTAACCAGACCGCCGAGGCGATTGCCCAATTCCAGGAAGCGGTGCGCCTCAAGCCGGAATTTGCGGAGGCCCAAAGCGAGCTAGGCAACGCCCTGATTCAAGCGGGTAAAATCGAAGAAGGCATCCCCCACTACCAGGAAGCGCTTCGCCTGCGGCCGGATTTTGCCCAAGCTCAATACTATCTGGGCATCGCTTTTTTCAACCTTGGCCAATACGAGAAAGCCAGGGAGCAATTCGCTGGAGCGATCCGGTTGAATCCAGACTTCGCCGAAGCGCACAACAACTTGGGCAGCGCGCTGTATCTCCTGGGCAACCGGGCCGGGGCGATCGAACAATATGAGGAGGCGTTAAGCCTCAACCCTGACTGTTCCGAGGCCCAGGCAAACCTGGATAAAGTCCGCGCATCGACGGCAAAATAGCCGGGAAATGCTTCGCGCTTTCGGATTATTTCCCCTAAACGCTGTTTGACGATGAAAAGCTCCTACGAACTCGCGATGGAACGGCTGGCCAAAAATGCCCCGGCGGCCAAGCCGCTTACGCCTGCGCAGAAAGCCCGGCTCGGGGAGATCGACCGCATCTACCAGGGCAAGCTGGCCGAGCGGGAGATTTTCCTGAAAAAACAGCTCGATGATGCACTGGCGGCGGGCAAGGCCGACGAATTTGAAAAAATCAAAACGCAGCTCGTCAATGAACGCGCGCGCATCGAGGAAGAACGCGAGGAGGAAAAGGAACAGGTTAGGCGCGCGCGCGCCTGACTCTTTTGGAGTTCGGAGATTTGGTTTTGAGGTTTCCAGGCGCATTTGCAGCTGCGGCGCCTGCCCCCACTCTTGTCATTCCGGGACCCTGAGCAAACCGCTGCGCGGCTTGCTCAGGGCCTCGGAATGACAGCAACTTGATCCACGCGACATGGGTGCGCGCTATTTTTTGGGATTTGCGGATTTTGAATTCGTCTGAGAACTCAGACGAATTCAAAATCCGCGACCAGCGCATGGTGGTCGGATGCACGCGTGGGCATCACCGCGTGGTGCAAAAGACGCAGCGGAGCGTTGTAGAAAATGTGGTCGAGCACGTAAGGCTGCCGGCGCCAGGTGACTTCGGCCTGCTGCACGGTGGCAAAGCCGCAGCCGGAAAATTGCGCGAGAAGCGAAGCGGCCCGGCGCACGTTGAAGTCGCCGGCGAGGAGCGCGGGGCCGGCGATGGCACGAAGATACCCGGCAATCAGGTCGCGCTGACCGCTGTTCTCCTCGCTCGAGGAGCCAAGCATGAAAAACGCCAGCAGGTGCGTGTTGAGCAGCTGCAATTCCCGTCCGGCCAGCGTGGTCTTGGCACCAATCAAAAGCCGGTCGGTGGGCAGGGTTTTTCGTCCGTTGAAATCGAACTCGATCGGCGGCGAGGGCAGGTCGGCGTGAAAGGTCGCCCGCAGCGGGGCCTTGGAAAAAATCGCGAGGCCGATGCCAAAGGGCAGCTCGCGCGCATCGGGCCGCGGGTAGGCAAAAAAACTGTCGTAGCCGGCCAGTGCGGCCCGGAGCCGGGTGTAATTTGGCGGCGGCATGGATTGCTCATCGCCGCGTGTGGCCTGCTCGACCTCCTGCAAAAAAACCAGGTCGGCATCGTGCCGGCGAATTTCCGCCAGCGTGGCCTCAAGGTCGATGGGGGCGCGATCGGGGTCGGCGGCGTCCCACCCTTGGCCAAACTGCATGTTGAATTGCAGGACGCGAAACATGTTTAGCGCAGGCCGTTGAATTTATTCCGGCTCGGCCGTGCCTTCGACGACCCATTCGCGGGCGGCGGGGACTTGTTTGAAAAACTCGCGCAGCGCGGCGCTGAGGTGCTCGGCATAACGGAAATGCGCGCCCATGCCGGTGCGGAGCTCGGCTTCGTAGATGAATTTGTCGGCATGCGTGCTGTGCTCGAAGGGCGTCTGGGCGCCGAGCAGCAGCGAGTAAACGTAGGCCGGCGAGCCGCGGGTGAGGAGCTCGCGCGTGAGTTCGGCTTGGTCAGCCAGCAGCGCGGCGTGCGGTGTGCGGTCGATTTCAGGTGGCAGATAAAACCCGGCCTGGATGAGCGGCGTGCAACGATGGCCGGTGCGGTGGCGGTTGAGGTCGCGCAGCTCGGCGAGCGCCATGTTGTTCCAGGCAAAAGTGACGCGCATGCGCCGCGTGGCGGCGCCTTGGTGGCCGTAGCGGTTGGCCCGGTGACGAAGGGCCTCGGCGACGGGCTGCATCTCGGGCAGAAATGGCGGCACTGCGGCATCAACGTGCACCCAGACTTCGTCGGCCAACGGCTCGGCCGACAACCGGGCCAGACCGAGCGTGCAGCTCGACGCCAGTTCCTGGCGCGCCTGCTCGGTAAATGAATTTTCAGCAAAACTGTGGCGCAGCAGACGCGGGGATTGTTTCAACAATTCTTCGCGAATGAGGCCGGCTGCCGCGCGGGCCTCGGGCTGTGGAAGCGAGTCGAGATGCTTGAGCGTCTGCGCCCACATGCGCGCGCTTTGCACCAGGCCCATGCTGGTGCGTGTGGCGAACGGGATAAAATAACGTGCGCGATCGAGGGCATAGTTTTTGCGAAGGCGGGCGACAACCGCGGGCTTGGCCGCGGCGGGCGCACGCACCCGGTTCGGCTCGGCCGTGGCCAGCGCGTCGAGTCGCGCATACTCGGCGTGGTAGGCGGCAAAAGCCCGGCCCATCACGTCGCGCCAGCGCGGCGCGAGGTCGGCCGGCACACCGAGTTCCTCGGACGATGGAAGATTGGCCGCACCCATCGTGATGTAGCGCGTGCTCGACTCCTGCCCGTCGGCCATTTGGGCAATTTCAAAAATTTTCCAGGCCAGCCACATTGAGACGTCGTCGATGGCGATGGCCAGGCCGCCCGTCAGGCCGCCAATCGAGGCATGGCCGTAATCGACAAACTTGAGGATACGGTCGATGGAGGCATCGGGATCGGCGGGGTCAACCTTGGCCAAGATGGCGGCCAGGCCTTCGTTGCTCCGTGAGTAGCGGGCAAGGACGGAGGCAAGCAGCTCGGGCGTGACGCGCGGCAGGTCGGCAGCGGCGGGTGGCGGGACAATGGCAAGGCCGGTAACTTTCATGCAATGAAGGGACTGAGGCAGGATTTGCCGGCAGAAACAATTTCGTTTTAACGCGGTCTGACGATTCTAGCATTCATTCGTAACATCATGGATGAAAATGCGTCATATTCGTGAAATAACAGCCGTCAAACCCTGCTATACTGC
>DATMNP010000065.1:0-10284 GCA_035568935.1 Opitutaceae bacterium
AACGTGGACCGCCAGCCAGGCCCTCGGCAACACCAGCAATACCTCGGATGTGTTGAAAAACCTGAAGGTCACCGTCGATTACCTTTTCGACAAAACCTATGGCGGCATGGTGCAGTATTTTTCTGTCAACGGCGACAGCGACGCGGCGCTTTATTCCGGCAGCCAGACCGGTTCCCCCAATAGCGACGGCTTCGTGCTGCAAGCGAACTACCTGCCCTTCAACAAGGGCGGCGGCCCGTCCTTCTGGCCCCGGAGCAACCTCAAGTTGTCCGTCCAGTATACCTTCTATAAAAATTTCAACGGCGACTCGACAAACTACGATGGCGCGGGGGCCAATGCCCGCGATAACAACACCCTCTATTTCGAGGCTTGGATCGCGTTTTGAAACATCACCTGCCCACAACCGCGCCCGCCAACCCACTTCTGCCAACTCATATAAACTCTCGATCCGCTCATCATCTTTTCAATCGTCTTACCATGAAAACTAAATATATATCCACCTTGCTCGCCCTCACGCTAATCGCGGTGGGCTGCATTCACGCCGACCCCGCTACGGGGCCCGTTCAGACCATCACGATCAGCGCCAGCGACATGCTGAGATTCAGCGTAACCGAAATCGATGCCAGTCCCGGCCAACAGCTCCACGTTGTGTTGACCAACGAAACCAACATGCCCAAGGACACCATGGGCCATAACTGGGTGCTGTTAACAGCTGACGAAGATCCGATCGCCTATGCGACCGCTGCACTTTCGGCCAAAGACGAAGGCTACCTGCCGAAGGCACTCGCCGATAAAGTCATCGCTTCCATTGCGATGCTCGGGCCCAAGGAAACCGGAGAGGTCACTTTCAAGGCTCCCACCGTTCCTGGAACCTACCAGTACCTCTGTTCTTGCACGGGCCACTCCATGGCGGGAATGCGCGGAGTCCTGATCGTCAAGTGACCGCATTCGCGATTATTTGAATTCAGCCTTTTAAGGTAGGGCGGGTTATCCTTAACCCGCCGACAAGGCCGCGCGGTTTTCGACGGCGCGTTACGGATAACGCCCCTACCCGCGCTACCGCGCGAAACGTTCGATCGATTCGCAATTGGTATTAGCAGCCTGTTGAAAACAGCCTGCTAGCGGCGCGAGCGGTTCCATCCGCCGCGCTGCGGCTGCTGACTGCGACCCGGTGCGCCACCGCGGCCCGGTTGACCGCCACGGGGCGGGGCCGGCGGACGCGGAGCGAACGTTTTGTAGTCAAATCCGGGCAGGCGCAGTTCCGGAATCTTCTGGCCGATGAACCGCTGGATGTCGCGGATGTCGCCCGCGTTCTCGGGCGTGACGAGGGTGAAGGCATCGCCGACGGCCTGGGCCCGGCCGGTGCGGCCGATACGATGGACGTAGTCCTCGGGGTTTTCCGGGACGTCGAAATTGATGACGTGGGTCACGCCGGCGACGTCGATGCCGCGCGCGGCGATGTCGGTGGCGACCATGACTTCGTACTTGCCGCTTTTAAAACCGGCCAGCGCTTCGATGCGCTGGTTCTGCGAGCGGTTGGCGTGCAGCACCGCCACGGAGTGATTTTGCGCCTTCAGCTTGTGGGCGATTTTGTCGGCGCCGTGCTTGGTGCGGGAAAAAACCAGCACGCAGTCGAAGCCGGCCTGGCCCAAAAGCGCGAGAAGCAGGTCAAACTTCTGCTCGTGCGCGACCGGATAAAGGGCGTGGTTGACCGATTGGGTCACGCTGCGATTAACCCCAATTTCGACGCGCTCGGGATTCTTGAGCGCAAATGAAGCCACGGCCTGGATTTCCGGGGGAACTGTGGCGGAAAAAAACAGGGTCTGGCGCTGGCGCGGGCAGCGGCCGATGATGTCCTTGACCGCGGGGAGAAATCCCATGTCGAGCATGCGGTCCACTTCGTCGAGGACGAGGATGGTGATGTCGCGCAGCGAGAGCGTGCCTTCCTGGAGATAATCCATCAGGCGGCCGGGCGTGGCGGCGATGATGTCGACCCCGCGCCGCAATTCCTGCCGCTGGTGGCCATAGCCAACGCCACCGAAGATGGCGACCGTGCGCAGGTCGGTGAAACGGGCAAAATCGCGAAACGCGGTTTCGACCTGGGCCGCGAGCTCGCGGGTCGGTTCGAGGATGAGCACGCGGAGGCGACCGTGCGCGCCCAGGTTGGAAAGGATCGGCAGGGCGAACGCGGCGGTCTTGCCGGTGCCGGTCTGGGCCGAGGCGATCAGGTCGCGGCCGGAAAGGACGACGGGGATGGCCCGCAATTGGATGGGCGTGGGATCCGTGTAACCGGCGGCTTGGACACCGCGCATGACTGGTTCGGAAAGATTGAGTGCTTTAAAAGGCATGGAGAACCGGCCATCTAATAAAAAAATCCGGCCAGACACAACCACCATCGGCAGGCGGGATGTTTTAGGTGGAAAGCGTTGTCCTCAACGCGTTCAGAGCGTCTTGAGGACAAGCCGCTCCACCTTGACGCCGGTTATTTTTAAAGTGCAGAAGGCGCAGAACTGCTTTGTCATTGGCAGCGCAGCCAGGAGTGGCGGAAATATTATCCGCGTTCATCCGCGGAATCCACGGGGAAATCTAAAGCCAGGAATTCAGGTTCCGGTCAGCCGTTGAACTGTTTTCCTGCCGGGAAGAAAAAAGTAGGCGCCGCCGATGGTGCGGACGTAGGTCTGGGGACGGGCCACGCGTTTGCTCACCGGGCAGCCTTGGATCATAAACTCAGGGCTTTGGCCGGGGCCGGCCCATGGGGTGGTGCCGACCAGCGGATCGGTGTCGTGGGTGAAATCGTTGAACTTGGGCAAGTTGAGCCAATTTTGCTGAACGAATTCGAATTGCCGGGCGAGGCTGGCATTCAGGCAGATAAAAAATAATCCGCGCAGATCGGCCGATCCCACGGCTCCTTCCATCGCCTTCACGGCGAGCCCTTCCGGATAGGCCGATGGCGGCGCGGGCAGCCCGAACGAGCGGCCGCGGCGGAGCAGGCGATGGCGATTGATCATTTTCATCGAAGCCGCCGGCTTGTCCAAAAGTGTATCGCGCGGATTGGCGCGGCGGATGTGGGCTCCGAATGGGCAGCGCAGGCCTTCGCGATCTTTCGCGTGAAAAGCAAAATCGTTCGTCGGATTCGCTGCGTCCGGGGGTTCGGGCGAGAGCGTGAGAGGTGTTCCGTCCGGCCAGCGGCCCACGATTTTGGCAGCAAGCGCAATGCGCTCGGACACGGGTGAGTCTTTGCCGAGCGATTCCCAAAACCCGGGAACGTCCTGCACGATCTGGCGAAGGACAACGTAACTTCCGTTGAGGGCCATGGCCGGGGCGAGTTCGAGCGAACCCGTCTCGTCCGGATGGCCGAGGATGAATTCACCCCGGGCCACGCGATCGCGGGCCAGCCCTGGTTTGCCGATGCCCTCGATCGTCGGTTGGGCAATGCCATCCCTGAATCCGAAATGCTCTCTGTTTTCCTTCAGCCCGGTGGACCGATGTTCCTGGATTATTTCGACACCTTTTGCACCCGCGCGAATTTCATCGAGGCGCATCTGCAGCGCGGCCGGGGTATGCTCGTAAACCATGAGGAGAATATCGACGGGTGGATTGCGCGGACCGCCCCATTGCCAGGTCTCGGGATCGTTGGGGCCGCCCGGCAAATCGCCCAGGATCCGCTGCCGATGCGGCGTGACCATGCCTTCGGAGAATTCGCGGGAAAATCCGTCCAGCTCCTCCGGCGAGCAACCCAGTTTCCCCAGGGCGGCATAGCTGAAAGCGACATTGAGTTTGGACTCGGCCTGACGGTCTCCGCAGTAGGTTATGCGGGAAGCGATGCGGCCCAGCCACTCGCGCGCCGCATTGCCATCAAGGACACGAAGGAGGACGAAGCCGGCGGCGGGGTGCTTCGCGTAGCCCGAAGCGAGCAGCCCTTGCACTTCGCCGGCATCAAAATCGGATTTTTTCATGGAAATGTTCGGCCAAACTCATGCCGTGGACAACCGCGAATGGACGCGAATAAACGCCAATGGAATGGTTCGGCCCGCTGAATATTTGGAGCACACATGTCAGTTATTCGCGTCTATTCGTGTTCATTCGCGGTTAAAGAGTATGCATCGGCTTAGATCAGCTGCAGCCACTGCTCGATCGCACGCCGGCCTTTTTTCTGAAACAGGCCGGCGCGAATCGTCGCGTTGCGATTGATTTCGGAAACGGTGAGCGTGTCCATCGCGCTATACCAAAAATGGGATCGGACCTGGTAGGCCCGGGTAAAGGGGAGAAACCGTTGCTCGAAGCCCGGCGGCGTCCACCGCAGGAACTTTGTCTTGGGACAACCCCGGAGATTCGTCCAGATCGGCACGACGGCGAGCGAACCGATTTCCACAAAGTCGAAAAGGTACCGCTCCCAGCTGCCATCGAAATCGCTCATGAAGAGCATGCGCCGGCCGCCGTCAATCTGGTGAAAACGCGCGAAATGAATCGTTTCGATGCCGGCGAGCTGGCCGCCATTCCAAAAATGCCGGCTCAAGCCATCGGCCAGCCAGAGGACAAACCGCATGTTCATGCGGCGAAACCACGAGTCGCGCACCGGCGCGAGCATGGTGAACTGATTCTGAAATCCCTTGTCCTCGTCCACGACCGCCGCCGCCACCTGCCCCGGCGCGGGCTTCACGACAATATCCGGCTCAGTGAGCTCGTGGATGCGAACGACAATCGCCCAGGCGAAAAATATCGCCCCAAGAAATCCAAAAACCGCCAGCGGATAACTCCAAATAGCGTGGTGGGCATGCGACCACCACGCCCACGCCAGGACGGCGGGAACCAGCAGCAGCAACCCGATTCGTTTGACAAGGTCGAAAATCTGCAGGGCGCGCGCGAACCAGTGATTCGGGACCCGCGGCGCCTGGGGCAAATCCGACCGCGACCGGACAAACGCCCGGATGTCGTCCCAAATCCGCGGCACATCGCCGTGCTGCCAGGCGCCGGCCGTGTTTTGTGCGGCGATGAAGTCGCCCAACGCGGAACGCAGCCGGTCTTCCTCGCGGACTTCCGCGGTGCGGCTGCGCACCGGCCCAATATGATAAGTCTTCGGGCGCTCCGCGCGGGCTTGCAGCCACTGGCACACATTTTCGGAGGTGGCGGTGGCGGGAAACCCGAGACATGGATGAAAAATTTCCACGATCCGGTCGTGCGCAACCGCGCACCATTGCGAGAAGAACTCGTCGGTTTCGCCGTCGAAAACAGCCGAGATCACGGCCCGCGTCGGATAGGGGCCGGCGGCATCGGTCCCGGATGCGATGACGAACGCGCGGAAAAAGTGCACGCCGGGCAACCGGTCGAGCCCGAGCAAATCCGTTGCGTCAGCCAATAGATTTCGCACGCCGTCCGCGGCATTATCGGGCAGGTCGGCAAAAACCGTGATCGTTTCCGGCTGCCGCCATTGCGAGTCGCTGAACAAACCACCCGTCCGCAATTCGCCTTTTCTCATGTGGGATCGCCCTTCAACAGCCAGTTAGAATGCCGGATTGAAAATGCTCAGCCCCTCGAGGGAGAATTTCCCCGCCAGCGCCTCAAGCATGACCGTCGTGACGACGACCGACAATTTCTTGGCCGGACACACGTGCGGGCCTTTGGACCAGCTCAGGACCTTTTCATATTCCTCCTCCGTCCGGTGCAGATTAAGTTCCGAAGGATTGGGAAAATGCTTGGGGTCCTGATTGGCACAAATGAATGGATAGACGATTTCATCGCCCGCGGTGAGATGAAGCGGTTTCCCTGCGACCTGGACGGTTTCGTCCGCTTCAACCAGCCGGTGGACGGACGTGACCGTCGGGTAGAGGCGAACGGATTCGATGACGAAATTGCGCTTCTCCTCCGCGGTGAGCGTGGCATACGGCACGTTGTACCGCGTGACGTTCTCGACGCAGCGAATGACGAGGGTGCCGATGCTGAAGAGCGCGGCGAACAGCGTCATATCGATGGTCATGTTGTCGATGCCGTACGCCCTCAGTTTGAAGTAAGCATCCTTGTGCACGAATTTGCCCGTGCCGAGGGCAATGCACATCGCGGGGAAATAGCCGCTGAAAAGGGACATTTCGACGAACCGGCGGATGTATTGGAAAGTGACGAAATCCGAATCGGCCTGGCTGATGGTTGTTCCGCTGAGAAGCTTGAGGAAAATCCGGGTCACCGTGCTGCGAATCGCGAGCATCTTGGCCATCTGGGGGCTGGCGCTCCAGTCTTCCAGGATGGTTTTGCATTGTTCGCGCACCGTTTCGAGGCTGAGATCCTGGATCGTCGGCGTGAAGATGTGGTCGTCGATGTATTGGCGCGTCAGTTTGCGAATCGGCGGCGATTGGAGGAGGATCGGGCAGTTCGAGGCAAAAGCGCCGTTGTCGCTGGAGACGATCTTCACGCCCATGAAATTGCTGTTCTTGTAAATGGGCTGGGCGATCGCGTGCGCCGCCGAATCGAAATCCGTCACCATCACCCCGTTGCCGAAGAGGAAGTTGCCCCCGTAAATTCTCCAGTGCAGCTCCATCGTCTCGTTCTGGACATTCAGGAAGATCAGCAGGAAATCGATGTGCATCGTCACAACCAGGATGAGGCGCCGCACAAGGGAGAAGCGCGTCCGGTAGGCATAGAGCTTGACCGGCTTCAACAGGACAACGACCACCCACGAAAAAACCCACAAGATGCGGCGGATAAAGTTTATCAACTTCATGCGCCGCGTCCCCCGATGAAATAAAACCAGGCGCAGCATCCTCGTCGCCTGTTATCCCAATTGAATTCCGCTGGCTGGATCGATTGCTTCACGTTCCGACACTGATTTGCAAAATAAGCGGAGGGTGTCGACGGTTTTTGCGCCATCGGCCGAATGCATGCCGAATAGGCTGCCAGAACTGCGGCCCGTGGAACGTGTCTTTGAAATATTCTTTTTCCTGCTGTCATTCCGAGAGCCTGAGCAAACCGCTGCGCGGTTTGCGTAGAACAGGCCGATGAACTTTGCCTGCGTTTGGAAAGTAGGGCGAGGCGTCATCGACGAGCCGCGGCTCGCCCTACCGGCGCGGCCGCGCCAAAATCTAAAAGCAAACGAACAACTGGCATGAGTTCATTGGCAGCCAGCGAGGAACCATGAAGGTCTCCTGGATTTCTGGCTTCTGAATTTAAAGGCAGGATTTCTTAACGCAAAGACGCAAAGGCGCAAAACAAAGCTCCGGATTTTTAGCCACAAAAGAGCACAAAGGTCGCAGAGCAGGAGGCCATGGTTTCTTTGAATATCCCTTGTGTCCTTTGTGATCTTTTGTGGCTAAAATTGCCTTGGATCGGCCTTCGTGTTCTTCAAGGCCGTGCCGTCCGCAGCCCTGAGCTTGTCGAATGGACGAAGGATGATGAAAACTGAAGCCTCAGGAATAGTGGTTTGCCCCTATGCGGGCGCCTTCTCTGCGCCATCGTTGTTTCAGAACAGCAACTTTTCAGTGACAAGCCCGAATCCCGATTGCACCGCAAATCGAATGCCATTCGCTGCGTCGGTTTCGCCGCATTTTTCCGTCTTCGCGCGCGAACCTCAATAATCAACTAAGCATAAAAATGAAACCTCATCATCAGCTCAGTTCCCTGTTCGCCGCCGGCTGCGTTTTTGCCAGCCTCTTCCCCGCCCAGCGTGTTTCCGCCACACCGCTCAATCACATCGGCACGGTGTTCTACATCTACATGGAAAACCATAACTGGACCCAGCCAAATGGAAATGTGGATCCTTCGCCCACCAGCGGGATCGAACAAATCAAAGGCAACCCGGCCGCCCCGTTCATCAACGGCTTGGTCGACCCGCACAGCCCGTTCGCCGCGGAAGTTTCCTACACCAACAATTGCTACAATGTCCTGGCGACGCCGTCCGGGCTCAACCCGAGCATCCATCCCTCGGAGCCGAACTACATCTGGCAGGAAGGCGGCAGCAATTTCGGGGTGACCGGCGACGCCGATCCCTACATGGACACGACCGATCTCGCGGGCAATGTCTTCGCCCTGCCGAACATCAGCGGCCTGCTCCAGAATGCCGGCATTTCCTGGAAATCCTACCAGGAGGACATCGATCTCGTGCCTGCTTCCGGGATCGTCAATCAGCCCGCCGCAAACAGCCTGACCGGCACCGTCGCTCCCCGGGCCCAGTGGACCGTGCCGCTGAAGAGCTTCAGTGGCACGTCGGCGTCTTATGCCAACCCGTATAATGGCAGCAGCCAGTATAATTTCGCCTGCAAGCACGACGGCGAACTTTTCTTCACGGCGACCAACGGAGGAACGACGACCGCGGGGGACTACAGCACTTCGAACCCGGAGGTTCCGCATTACCTGCCACTCCAGGCCTTGGAGAGCGATCTCGATTGTAATAACGTTGCGAGCTTCAACGTCATCTCGCCCGACCAATATAATGATATGCACACCGGGCTCGCGGCCGGCTTCACCTATAACGGGATTCACTACACCGGCGACGCCGCCAACATCGCGCAGGGCGACAATTTCCTCCGCACCGTCGTGCCGATGATCATGGCCTCCGAAGCCTACCGGCACAACGGCCTGATCGTGATCTGGAACGATGAAACCGAGAAGCAAAGCAGCACGGACCTGACGTCCAACGACACCAGCCACAGCGTCATGGAAATCTTCATCTCGCCGCTGGCGAAGGGCAACGCCTACCACAACGACGCCATCACCTACACGCATTCGTCCGATGTGGAAACGTTGCAGGAAATCTTCCCCATCGGCCCGGCCCAAGGCCAGCCATTCCTCGGCCAGGCCACGATGGACGCCACCGGCAACCGCGATTACTCGGACCTGTTCATGGATCATCCTGTCCATGACGCCGACGGCGATCACGATCACGAATAAGATTCGCCGTAATTTGGAAACACCTCCGCGGGAAATGGAGTACCGCACGCAACACAACAACGGGCTCACCGCTTCGCCGCGGTGAGCCCGTTTGGTTTGAAATTTACATGTAGGTCGGGCTTTACGCCCGACACATCGGGGATAAACCCGACCTACAATCATGCATGGCAAATTCGACCACCACCAAGTCCACCGGCTCACTTGTTTGCCGCGATCATCGCATCAATCTCCGGATCGATCAACGCTCGCAGCTCCCGCTGGAGCTCCGGATCCATGTATTGGTAGTCGTCAGGAATATCCAAAATTTCGATCCGGGGCAGCTTCATACCCTTGAATTGGGCGACAATCCATTGCTTGTGCTCGCTCTCCATCACAAAAATGACATCGGCCCATTTTATATCGCTCTCGCTGATCCGCCGCCTGGCCTCCGCCTTGGTTCCGGCTGAGCGGGCCTGCAGCCGTGGATCATTGCGATAGAGATACTCGGCCGTCGGGCTCCGCCACTTGTTCATCGAGCAAACAAACAGGACGTGGAGGCGGGGTTTCAATGGATGCTCCACCTCACGCGCCGTCTTCAATTTCAACGATCATCACAGATCGAACAGCATGATCCACCCAATAGCTGAAAATAAAACCGTCCACCAGAACGTGGCAAATCTCCCGGCCTTCGTCATCGGTATTTCGAAAATCCGGGACAAGAAACGGATCGCCAGCCAGCTCCAGCGCGCGATCCAAGAGTTTTTGCTGCCGTCGGCGGGACAGGGAGACAAAAAAGATGACCGCCGAATCCGAAAAGACCGGACGGTAGCGCATTTTATTTCTGGCGGATGCGCGCGCTCAGCTCCTCAACGGTGGTGAACTTTCCCGCCTGCATGTCGCGGATCTTCTTCGCCGTAGCCCGTTTCCATGCAGGAGTCTCACGCTTCAGGCGAAGCAGATAAAGCTGAATCTCCCGACGCTCGCGTTGCGAGAGCCTTGAAATGCCCTGCTTTAGCTCAAGGATGCTCATGGGCTAAATCTGGCCTTTGCCTGCTCCACGGTCAAGTGACGTTTGTTCTCTGCGGCCATCTACGGGCAATCCGTGCTATTTCCAGCTTTGACTTAAATTAGGACACCAACCCACCGCCCGAACCCGTTGACGAGCTGACCGTGCATCTCCAAAGTAAGCAGCAACACTATGGCCGCCAAGAAAACGCCAAAGGATTTTCGCCCGTCTCCCAAAGCAGCCCAGGCTGCCCAGGAGCTTCGGGCGCGCACCAACGCCTTAAGCAATGCTGAGCGTGATGCCCTGTTCAATCGTGGCATGCAATTGATCTATGGCGGACGGCCACGAGCCAACGATTGACGCCAAAGGCCGGTGTTCCGAACGCCCGAATCGCTTCCCTTTTTGACCTGTCCCTAAAAATTGTC
>DATMNP010000066.1:0-20370 GCA_035568935.1 Opitutaceae bacterium
CCTTGAATCAGCGTTCCTCCCGCGAGCAGCGCGAAATTGTTGACGACAGGCAGCGCACCGAGGTTGCCGACGGACACCGGAACCGCTTCAAAATATCCGGTGGCTCCAACGTACAATACGCCGCTGATAGCCCCTCCAAACAAGGTTAAGTTGGCGTTGGTGAAGGTGTACCTGCCCGTGCTGTCGGTCGAAACCGTTCCGTAGGCACTCCCATAGAAAAAAACCGTCGCGTTCGCCAGCGGTTGCCCCGTCCCGCTGTCGGTCACTATTCCCGTCATGAGCGGTGTGGCCTGGGCTCGGGCAAACGCAGGGAAAGCAAGGGCGAGTACAATCAGCGCAAACGACGTCAGCAAGCTCGTCGATAAAAAGCGCCAACAAACAAATAGCGGGGGGCGGGAGGGGAGATTCATGGAAGCGGCTGGTTGAGAAAATTGTTAATAAAACCTCGCGGCCTGAATTCGAGATTTTCCCTATGGGTTCTGTATTTTATATGGTTTTGTATTCGTTCCAGGCAAATGTGCTACACTCCTTCCTTGCGTGTGCAAAATGCAAGCTCCTTTCAACCCTCAGCTTATTTGTCACCGCAACGTTGCCTTGGACAAGCCGTCCTCTGCTCTGGAACGATAAGATTGTCGCCTGATACTAACTCGAAGGTGGAGCGACTTGTCCCCAAGCCGCTCAGTTAATCCAAGCGCATTCGGGACATCGCGCTCCACCACAAACAGCGGTCGGCTGGAAGCAGCCGTCCTAACCCAGCCACGCGTGGCTGGGGTCTTACTTGCCAAAAACATTCAGCAACTTGGGCAGATAATGTTCGATCGTCCGCTGCCCCATGCCTTCACCGAGAAATCGGTAGAGATCGTCCGTATTTGGATGCGTCGGCGTGCCGGAGATTCTGATCGGCCGGCTCACCTTGGTGTAACCAAGTTCGTCTGTTTCGGCCGAGAGCTTGCCCATGGCGTCAAACAAGGTGGCAAATTCATCGCGCGCTCCCATCTGGATTTGCATCGCCAGCGACTGCCCAAGGATTGGCTTGTTTTTTTCGTAAGTGAGCGTGCCGGTGCCAACGATCCTCAATCCCTGGGAGATCACACTGCAGTCCTTCAACTGTACGTCCAGCGATTGGTCGCGGGCGAGCTGCAGGTTGATCTGATCGTAGTGAAATTCCTGCAACGCGGTGGTAAGCTGCCCGATCGCGGTCAGTTCCTTGGAGCTGGCCAGGCTGCCAGCAAGGCCCGAAAGGCCACCGACCGTCTTCGTGACACCGTTCCTGGCCAGGCCGCGAAAGATACCGCCCTTGCTGGTCAATGACATCACGCCTTGGGCCTGCTGGCCAAGATCTGGCGCGTTGAGGCCGCTGCTGGTGACCTGACCCGAAAGATTGAATTTTCCCTCGACGGTCGGCGGCTTCGATGGATCGAGTACGCGAAAAAGCGGTGCGCTGTCCACCTCGTTGACCGCGACATTCGCCTTCATCGAGTAAGGTTCCGTCGCGTTCCCGGCGAAGTTGACCGCACCGGTGAGCTTGGCCTCGCCCCCACTGCCCAGCACGGCGCGGAGCTGATCGAGCGCAAGGGCGTCGGGACCGATCTTAAGGTCACCGGCGATGTCGTTCACCACAAACTGGCCATAGACGACCTTCTTCAACGCCAGTACCAGGTGGCCGTTCATGCCAGTCCAAAAAGGCGCCTTGTCGGGCGCGGTGGGTGCCTGCCCCGGATTAGCCTCGGGTTCCACCGCTGGCGAGGCCGGTGGGGCCGGGGCCGACCCTGCTGGACTCAGTGACACCGACCCTGTCGGACTCGGTGCCGCTTTCACCGTGAGCGGGGCCGCGAGAATTTTCAAGTCATCCACAACCATGAGATTACTCGCGACACGCGCATCGAGATTCATCCCGCTGGCCCCGGGCTGAAATTTGCCGCTGAAGGTGAGGTCGGACTTCCGTCCGGCATTTTCGAAAAGCAGCGGCGCGTTGACGGTGATTTGGCCATCGGGCGCCAGCTCGGCGCGCACGTCGGCCGTGACCGTGGGCAGTGAAGGCGCTTGGGGCGAAGCCAGGCCGGTGAGCGCCACCTTCGCCTCGATTTCCTTTTTTTCGTCGAGGCTGGCCTGGAAGTCGATGCGCGCAGTGCCTCCCTTAAGCCGCGCCTGCGACGCAAATGCAGGCTGGGCCAGCATCGCAGGCAGGTCGGCCTGGAACTGGCCGGTCGCCTTGATCGGCTGGCCCGGCCCGGCGATGGCGCCGGCTTTGGCTTGCAGGGTGAAAAGTGTTTTGGGCCCGGCCTGCGCACTGGCGGCCAGTTCAGCCTGCCAGCCTTGTTGCAGGGTATAATCGCCACTGAGGGTAAGCGCCATGCGGTCGAGGTGCGCCAACGGCTGGCCGGCGCGTGCGACCGAGAAGTTTTTTACGGCCAGCGGCTCGGACGATTGGAAATGCAGTCCGCCATCGCGCGCAATGACCAGCAATGTGCCGGTGGCATCGCGGCCATCCACGCTGAGACCGGATAAAAACGGCTGCGCCCACGCCATCGGCAAGCCCTGCAGCACAAAGCTGAAGAGGTCTTTCGCGGGATTGGCAACTTTCAGCTCCTTGGTTTTTTCGTTGAGTTCAAAGGATTGGAGCGCGCGCACCTCGGCCACGGGATGTTCGCCCGCCACGATCAAATCAAACTGATCGATGCGGGTGACACCACCGTTCTTGGTGAGATCGAAATGGGTGTCGAGCGTCAGCGAGCCAAGGGCCTGCAACCTGGCGTGGACGGCCTCAAGTTGCCCGGCTGAAACATGCAGATGGCCGGCCGCATGCACCGTGCCAAGCGCCGCATCGGCTTCCACCCTGCCCTCGCCCGTCGCCTCAAAAGCAGGCAGGGCGCGACCCAGCGTGAAGGGCGCCAGGTCCATGTCGCGCACATTGAGCTGCCAGCCGCCGGCAAGTTTCGGCGCGTTGGCGGGATAGTCGGCATCAAGCGAGAAAAGAGGCTTGCCCTCGGTGTCGAGCGCGACCGTGTAATGCTCGCCCGTGGTGGCGCGAAGGGCATCGACGACGATATGAATGCGCGCTCCCTGCGGAAACGATGGACCGCTCGCGGTTCCGTCGGTGACCAGCCCGAGATGGGAAAATGTCCGCGCTGTATCGAGCCTGGCGCTCAGCGTGCCATGCACCGCCAGCGTGCGTACCGCCGCGGAGGAACCGGCCAGCTCAGTGTCGACTTCAAAATCGAATTTCCCCTCCCGCCCTGCCGCCAGCCCGCCACCGGTGAGCGTGACACGGGCCCGTGACGGCGGTTGCTTGGGATTGGTCGAAAAAATAACCTCGCCCGACAACTCGACCAAATCGACCGTGAGATCGACCGGTAGATGGAGCTGTTGGAATATCCCCTGGAAGGCAGCTGCGGTCGCGACGGCCGGCGCGGCCGCGGTTTGAGCGGACTTCGCCTTTCCGCCCGGTGCGGTGAGGTCAAGCGTCCAGCCTTTCGCGACAAGTTTCTGGATCGAAACTTTTCTGCCCGCAGCGGAAAGCAGCGGAAGATCGACCTCTGCGGCCGGGAGGGTCAGCGCCACGCCGGGTTGGTTGACATGCACGTTGTCCAGTTCCACGCGGTGCAAGCCGACCGCAACGCGGCCCACCTCGATGGTGCGACCGGCCAACACCCGATGCGCAGCCCACGTCTGCACGCCGGGCATCAGGGCGAGTCCGATGACCACGGCCATAAGCGCAACCAGAACAGCCAGGCCAAACAGAAGCCAACGCAGGAGTTTCATGGGAGTAATCAGGTAGCGAGTAGTGAGTAGCGGGTAGCGGGCAATTCGAAATTCGGCCCTGGATATTGTGTTTGGCAAGCACGACCTCGACGATCTCCGGACAACATCGAAGCCGCACGACCAACGGCTGAATACTAATTACTAACCACTAAATACCAACTACTAGTCATACTAACCAACACCCCCAAGGACAAGGGACAAATGACCCATGACAATGACGCAGCCCCTCATTCCCTGAGTTCAAATTTGTCCGCCACACCCATGGCCCGGCGCAGCGTGGCCACCGCCACATCGTAGCTGTAGTTCGCCTGGATGAGATTGGTGCGTGCCGTCGTGAGATCGACCTGGGACTGCAGGACGTCGAGTTCCGTAGCTGTGCCCGCGGTGTAGCGGACGTGGGCCTCGCGCACGGCTTCCTCGGCTTGCTCGACGGTCTTGGTGCTTGCGGCGACCAGCTCGCCCGCCTCCTCAAATGAGGAAAACGCCTGGCGCACCTCGACCTCGACCGACAATTGCTCATTGAGCAGCGTGAGCCGGGCCTGTTCCGCTTGCGAGCGTGCTTCCCTCACTTTGCCGGCGGTGGCGCGGCCGTCAAAAACGGCCCAGCTCGATTGTGCGCCCACAAACCAGCCGTTGAGCGTGGACTCGAGATCATTGGAAAAGCTTTTTTTCTTCAATTCATAGCCGCCGACCGCATCGAGCGTCGGCCAGTAGTCAGCCTTGGCCGCTTTTATGTTCTGCTCTCCGCTGGATTGCAGGCGGGCGTAGCGCAGAAGCTCCGGGCGGCTGGTGGACGCCGCGGCCAGTGCCGAGTCGAGATCGAATTGCGCGGGCGTGCAATCGAGCGAGCCGGCCAAATCCAGGGACGGTCGCCCGGTGGCTAGCGTGATCGAGACCAGCCCAAGCGCCTGGCGCAATTGCTCGATGGAAATGCGATACGTGTTGCGCGCCTCGATGAGCGGAGGCCGGCCATTGGCCAAAGCCACCTCGGCCCGGAGCAGGTCGAACTGCGCGCCGGAACCGGCATCATAGCGGGACTTGGCGTCCTTGTATTGCTGCTGGAGCAGTTCCAGATTTTTCTCCTGCACCTTGATTTTTTCCTGGTTGAGCAGGACGTCATAGAACTTCGTGCGCACGTCAAGCAGCGCGTCGTTGATTACGCCCTGCATTTCATAGAGCGCCGCCTCGCGGACGTCCTTGGCCGCGTGGATCGCCGCGGTGAACTTTCCCCCGGCAAAGAGCGCCTGGGTCGCCTGGAGCGTGATGGACCAGGACTGGTCGTTCGGCGTCGGCGCGCCGGCCCCGAAACTTTCCTGCAGCGTTTTTTCCGTCTGCTGATACTGGGAATTGAGCGCGACGTTAGGCAGCGCGGCGGCGCGCGTCGTAATGAGGACGCCTTCCTGTTCCTCGATACGCTGGCGCGCCTGCCGGATGGAAAAGTTGTGGTCGAGCGCGAAGCGCAGCGCCGTGGGCAGGTCGATTTCCCCGGGCAGGGAGTCCGCCTTCGCTGAAGCTTCGGCGGACAAGTCCGAAGGCGTCGTGGTCTCTTGGGCGAGACCGGTAAAGGTCATGGCCGAGGCCAAAGCCATCGAGAAAAACATGCGGGTTGAGGGTTTCATTTTATTTCGCGATGGTTTGCGGTTGGGAAATGGTGACGACCGAGAGATCGGTGGCCTTCACGCGATCATGCGTGTGATCCTTGGCGATGAGCATATAAATAGAGGGCACGACGAAGAGAGTGAAGAGTGTGCCGATGGACATGCCGCCCACGAGCACAAGGCCGATGCTATTGCGGGCCGCGGCGCCGGCGCCAGTGACCAGGGTGAGCGGAAAATGGCCGGCCACGGTGGCGACGCTGGTCATAAGGATCGGACGCAAGCGCGTCATGGCGGCTTCATGGACAGCGACGAGCTTGGTTTTTCCCTCCTCCTGGAGTTTGTTGGCAAACTCGACGATAAGGATGCCGTTCTTCGCGATCAGGCCGACGAGCGTGACAAGGCCGACCTCCGCGTAGATGTTCATCGTCGTGGTCCAGCCATTGGTCCAATAGGGAATATTTGGGTTGGGCATCTTCAAAAAGGTGAAGACGAGCGCGCCGAACATCGCGAGCGGCACGGAGCCAGCCAGGATCACCAGCGGATCGCGGAAGGAGTTGAATTGCACCGCCAGCGCGAGGAAAATCATGACAATCGCCAGGATGAACGCGGGCAGGAACTTGTTGCCTTCCTGGCGGAGTTGGCGGGATTCACCCCGGTAATCGATGGAATAACCCGGCGGGAGAACCTCATGGGCGGCCTTTTCCAGCACTTTGAGCACCTGCTCCAGCGGACCGCGTGGAATACCATCGATTTCGACCGAGTTGAGTTGCTGCATGCGGTTGAGCGAGCGCGGCACGGTCTCATTCTTGATCGTGGCAATGGTGCTCAACGGAACGAGCCGGTTATTGGGCCCGGTGATATAAATATTCTGGAGTTGGTCGGGATTGAGACGATCCACCCGCTTGATCTGCGGAATGACCTTGTAACTCCGGCCGGAAATATTGAACCAGTTCACATAATTTCCGCCCAACGCGGCGCCAAGATCGGAGCCCACCTGGGCCAGGTTCAGGCCGAGCGTACCGGCTTTGTCGTGGTCGATAATGATTTCGGATTGTGGCTGGTCAAACTTCAGGTCGATGTCGGCATAATTAAGCACTCCGCTTTGCATCGCCTTCCCTAATATTTGCTGTGCGAGCGGCAACAAACGATCGGCTTCAACCGTCGAAGTGATGTCAAATTCGACCGGGAAGTTGTCGCCGCCCGGCAGAGGAGGTGGCGTAAAGACAGGCGCCCTTATGCCGGGAATGGCCCAGAGCTTGCCAAATATCTCGGGCAATATTTGAAAAACCGTGCGCTTGCGCACGCCCCATGGCTTCAGCACCATGCCGCCAAACCCATCCACCCCCTGCGCAGCCGAAAAGGGATTGGACGGCGGAAACAAAAGCTGGAACGTGATTTCGGCCTCCGGCGTGCTCAGGAAATCCTGGTCGGCCGCATGGGCAAAGTGACTTCTTTGATCCACCGTGGCGTTCGCGGCAAAACTTAACGGACTAAAAACCACGCTTTGATCCTCGGCCGGCGCGAGTTCCCTCGGGGACATAAGGAACATCGGGATCGTGAGCAAGCTGACGGTGATCCAGACCGCATAAACATAGGGCCGGGCATGCAGCGTGCCCAGAAGCACGCGGCCGTAAGACTCTCTTAGCCGGTCGAAACGCTGATTGACCCATCCCGCAAAGCCTTTCTCCTGTTCAGCCGAGCTACGGAGCAGTTTGGCCGACATCATGGGTGAAAGCGTGAGCGCGACGATGCCCGAAATCGTAACGGCGCCCGCCAGCGTGAGCGCAAACTCCCGGAAAAGCGCGCCAGTCAGACCGCCCTGCAATCCGATCGGCGTGTAGACCGCGGCCAGCGTAACGGTCATGGCAATGATCGGGCCCATCAGTTCGCGCGCGCCAAGCAAGGCCGCATCGAGCGGTGTCTTGCCCTCGCGCAGGTGGCGTTCGACGTTTTCGACCACGACAATGGCGTCGTCCACCACGAGACCGACGGACAACACGATGGCCAACAGCGTCAGCAGGTTGAGGGTGAATCCGAACGCCTGCATGAGGAAGATCGCCCCGATGAGCGAAATGGGAATGGCGATCACCGGTATGAGCACCGAGCGGAACGAGCCGAGAAAAAGAAAAATCACGACCACCACGATCAGCAGCGTGTCAATCAGCGTGTGACTGACTTCGTGGATGGCATTGTTGACATAGGCCGAGGCATCATACCCCACGCCAACGTCAAGGCCGGCGGGCAGGTCTTTTTTGATGGAATCGATCGCGGTGCGGACGTTTCGCACGGTGTCGATCACGTTGGCATCAGGCAGCGGATAGACACCCATGAAAACCGCGGTCTGGCCGGAGAGATGCACCTCGCTGTCGTAATCCTCCGAACCCAGCTCGACATCCGCCACATCTTTCAGGCGGATGATGGTATGGTCCGACTGGCGGACGATGAGGTTCTTGAAATCTTCGATCGAATGCAGGTCGGTGTTGGCGATGAGATTGACCTGAACGAGGGAGCCCTTGGTCTGGCCGACTGCGGCGAGATAATTGTTCGCCGCGAGGGCCGCCCGCACCTGGGCCGGGCTGAGATTGAACGCCGCCATGCGGTCAGGCTTCATCCAGACGCGCATGGCATAAGTGCGGGCGCCCAAAACATCGGCCCGTTGCACGCCCTGCAGTGCGGCGAGGCGCGGCTGCACCACACGCACCAGATAATCCGTGATCTGGTTCTGCGACAAAATACTGGAGGAGAAGCTGAGGTAGATGGAGGCAATCTGCGAATCAGCCGACTGGACACTGATGGCGGGCACTTCGGCCTCGGCGGGGAGTTGGTTGCGCACCTGGTTCACCTTTGCGGTGATTTCAGCGAGCGCCTTGATCGGGTCATAATTGATCTTCAGGCGCGCGGTGATTAAGGAAAATCCCTGCAAGCTCTTTGATTGGATGTAGTCGATGCCCTCAGCCGATGAAATGGCCTGCTCGAGCGGCACCGTGACGAAGCCCCGCACCAGATCGGCGTTGGCGCCGACATAAACCGTGGACACCGTGACGGAGGAATTTTCGCTGCGTGGATACTGGCGGATGCTGAGCGAACGCCAGGCCTGGACACCGGCAAGGACGATCACCAGGCTGACCACGATCGCCAGGACCGGACGGCGAATAAAGAGGTCGGTAAATGATTTCATGGGAAATTTTTTAACTGCGGTTAAAAAATCAGGAGTCGGAAGGCTTGGGTGCGAGCTGGGCGTTGGGCGCAAGGTTGTTGTCGATGACCACCGCCTCTTTGTTGCGCAGCTTGAATACACCGGAAGTGACGACGGTTTCGTCCGGCTTGAGCCCGGTGACGACGGAGACAAAATCGCCCCGGGTCACACCGAGCTGGACAAACTGCTGGCGGAGGACTTGACCGACCTTGCCGGTTTGCGGATCTTTGGCCTCATCGACGACAAAAACGGAATCACCGTAGGGCGTGGCGAGCACGGCCGTCTCGGGAATGATCAGTACTTTGTCTTTGGCGGGAAGTTCGACCGCCACATTGGCAAACATGCCGGGCCTAAGTTTCTCGTCATGATTGTCCAGCGTGGCCTGAACCTGGACGTTGCGCGTGGCGTTGTCCACCTGCGGGTCGATGGCCGTGATTTTCCCATCGATGATTTGTCCCGGCAACGCATCCGAGGTCACATGCACCGGCAGACCGGGTACGAGGTCGGCGAGCTGCTGCTGGGGCAGGGAAAAATCCGCATAGATCGGATCGAGCGACTGGAGCGACACGATGGCCGTGCCAGCGGGCAGATACTGCCCGAGATTGACCGTGCGGATGCCGATGCGCCCATCGAATGGCGCGGTGATGGTTTTCTTCGCGACCGCGGACTTAAGGTTGTCGACGCTGGCCTCGGCTTGCTTGGCCTGGGCCTCAGCGGAATCGAGATCGGATTGGGAATTGCTGTTTTGGGTGCGAAGGTCCTGGGCTCGCTTGAGACTGACGTTGGCCCATTCGGCAGCGGCCTCAGCGCTGGCGAGCTGCGCCTCCTCGGCAGAAACGTCGATCTGCACGAGCAGATCGCCTTTCTTGACCTGAGCGCCGGACTCAAAGGCGATTTTTGTCACCGTGCCGGCCAATTCGTTGCTCAGGGTCGTGCCCTCCACGGCAGCAAGACTGCCCACGGCCTTTAGCGCCGGCGCCCAAACATCTTCATGGGCCTGTGCCGTCGTGACCGTATCCGGTGGCATCATAAAAGGAGTGGTCATCATTTTGCGGATTTGCAGGGCCCGGATGCCGGCGAGAATAACGACCAGAATCAGCAGGCCGACGATGGTAGAGATAAGTTTTTTGGTGTTCGTGCTCATTGGATAAAAAGGTTTTAAGTTAAAGTGATTCAAACACGCTTGGCCTGGGCCGGCGCGAGCGTGGAAGCGTGCTGGAGAATTTTATTGAGCATGTGCACGAGCGTCTTGCGCTCGCCTTCCTTGAGCGGGCTCATGATCCCGGCCATGGCGCGAAAATGACTGGGTAGGATTTTTTCGAGAAGCTTCCGCCCCTTTGGCGTCAGGTTGACCGACATCATGCGGCGGTCGTTGGCGTCGCGCACGCGCTTGACCAGGCCGTCGCGTTCCAGGGTGTCGATCAGGCCGGTCATGGTCGCGCGGGTGACCCCGGCAGCCTCGGCCAGTGCGGCCGGTGTCAGCGGCCCGGCCGCCAGGCAAGGCTCCCCGGCCCCGTCGGCCACGGGCGCGCTGCGTTTTTTGAGCAGCATCAACACGCCGAACCGCCCCTGCGACAGGCCGTGGCGGGCATAGTTGCTTTCCGTCACCCGGAACACCTCGTCGCCCGTGCGCAGCAGGTTGAGGAACACATCGCAGGCCGACGGGTCAAGGTCGGGAAACTTCTTGGCCGCCTCAAGCAGGCACTCGTAACGCGGCAGGTCTTTGAGCAGGAGCAGTGGCATGGTAAACGGTAAGGAGGCTAACAGTCAGGAGGCTAACTAAAAAAGCAAGCGGCGAGTTTAATTTATTTGTGACATTTATGTGGCGGACTCCGCGGCACAGCGGAGCTAATGGGTCGTCGCCAAAAAAACCAGCCGGACGGCGCTGGTGCGAACCGTGCGATGGATTTAATCGGGCTCCTGCGCGTCTATCGTCACAGCATCGCGCGCGGGCTGCGCGCAAGGGCGGCGGCGATTTCCGATTGCTGCACCGGCTTGGCAATATAATCATCCATTCCCGCAGCGAAACAGATTTCCCGGTCTCCCTGCATGGCATTGGCCGTCATTGCAATAATGTACAGCGGCGTGAAGGCTTCGCCGCGATCCCGCCGGTCATGCTCCCACGCCCGAAGCTGGCCGGAGGCTTCATAACCGTCCAGTTCAGGCATCTGGCAATCCATGAAAATGACGTCGTAGTTTCCACTCTTGCCGGCCGCCACGGCTTCCTTGCCATTGGCGACGATATCGACCTGATAGCCAAATTTGGCGAGCTGCATCCGGGCAACATTTTGATTCACCAAATTATCCTCGGCGAGGAGGATGCGGATCGGCAGCTCGGCTAAAATGCTGGTTGGAGCGGGACTGGCAATGGCCGCCGGAGTTGGGGTGATTTCGGAAACCTTGCCCGCCATGAGGCCGGCCAGTTTCTCATAAAGTTGCGACTGGCGCGCGGGTTTGGTGAGACACGCTCCAATTCGCGCCTGGTCGAGGTCCCCCCGCGACAATTTGTGTCCCATCGAGGTCAGCATGATCAGTTTCAGCTTATCGAAGCCAGGCTCAGCCCGCAAAGCCTTGGCGAGCTCAAACCCGTCCATGTCAGGCATCATCATGTCCAGGATGCCCAAATGAAATGGCGCACCGGATGCAGTGGCTTGGCGCAAAGCCGTGAGTGCTTCCGCTGCGCTGGCCACGGACGTCACTTGGATCTGCCAGGATGCGAGCTGGCGTTGAAGAATTTCTCGATTGGTCGCATTATCATCGACCACGAGTGCGCGGAGACCGGCCAGGTTCGCGCGCGGGACCACAAACTTCGGCATCGGTTCCTGCAACGGGAATTCCGCGGTGAACCAAAAGGTCGAACCATGGCCGGGTTCGCTGTCCACCTGGATTTCCCCGCCCATGAGATGGACGAGTTGCCGGCTGATCGCGAGGCCCAGGCCGGTGCCCCCGAATTTGCGCGTCGTGCTGCTGTCGGCCTGCTTGAAGGCCTGGAAAAGATTTTCCTTGGATTCAGCGCTGACGCCGATGCCGGTGTCGCGAACGGAGAACCGCAGCCGCACCCGTCGGTCCCCTTCGTTTTCCTTGGATACATACAACACCACTTCGCCGCGGGCGGTAAATTTCACCGCATTGCCAATGAGGTTGATCAACACTTGATGAAGCCGCGCGGCGTCGCCGATCAACTGCGTGGGGACGTTCTCCTCAATGAGGTAGGCCAGTTCGAGTCCCTTGCCATGCGCCTTCTCGGCAATAATGCCGAGGCAACTCTCGACCGGCTCACGCAGGTCGAACGGCAACGCCTCGAAATCGAGCAGTCCGGCCTCAATCTTTGAAAAATCGAGGATGTCATTGATGATGTGCAGGAGGGAGTCGGCGCTGGTGCGAACGGTGCCGGCGAGGTTGCCTTGCTCGGGCGTCAGCTTGGTGTCGAGCAGCAGGTTGATCATGCCGACGACCCCGTTCATCGGCGTGCGGATCTCATGGCTCATGTTGGCCAAAAATTGCGACTTCAGGCGGGCCGACTCTTGCGCGGCCGCACTCGCGGCCCGGAGGTCATCCTCCACTTTTTTCCGGAGGGTGATATCGCGCATGATCCCGCCGAAAAACGGCCCCTCGGCGGTTTTCCAGGAGGCCAGCGAAAGTTCGAGTGGAAATTCCGTCCCGTCTTTGCGCAGGCCGTGCAATTCAACCGCCCGATCTACTGTCTGTGGAAAATCACTGATCTGGAGCCGCTTCACGCCCACCCGGTGCTTTTCACGGTAGCGCAATGGCAGGAGCATCGTAAAAGGCAGCTCGATCACCTCCGCCATCGCATGGCCAAACATCTGTTCAGCCGCGTGATTCCATGACACAATCCGCCCTCCCTGGTCCGCGATCACAATGGCGTCATTGGCCGCCTCCGCCACCAAACGAAAACGTTCGTCGCTTTGCCGCAGGACTTGCTCGACGCGCCGTTGTTCCGCCTTTGCCCGCTGGGCCAGCATGAACGCGAGCACCACCAGCGAGATCGCGGCCAGGCTGCCCAAAAGCTGCAAAAGGCGGGTGCTCCGTACAACCGCCTCGACTTTCGCCTGCCGCTGCACCAGCAAAAGTCCCTCCTCCCGGTGAAGCTCGGCCATCAACCGGCTGCCTTCAGGCGCGATATTTGTACGCTCGGAGGAAAGGATCGACGCGGCCGCTTCCACGCCGCCCTTCTGTCGGGCTTGGACCAGTGAATCGTTCAGCTCAAATTTTTCCTGGGCCCAGGGTCGCAGCGCTCGCACGCGTGCTTGTTGCACCGGGTTATCGGCGACCAACTGCTCCAAAACGTCGATTTGCGTGGCAACATCCGTGCGATGGGCGGCAGATTCTTGCAAGTAAAGCGGGTTGCCACTGATACCATAAGCCCGCGTTAATGCTTCAAAATGACCCATGGCCGAAACAACCCGGTCAATCCGGTCGCTGACTTCATACGTATGCGCCACCCAGCGATAGGCGTTCACCAACTCGGCGTTGCTCGCTGCCGACACAATCCCCACCGTGGTCAGAATCGCCAATGCAATGGCCAGCAACGGCAGCATGATTTTCTTGCGCACTTCATCGCCCGCACCCCGGCGCAAAAGTTCGCTGGCCAGCAAACCGAGGCATAGTCCGGCGGGAAGCGACGTTCCGTGATGGGCAATCCAGGCTTCGGTCGGAAGAATCGCCGCAAAGTAGCTGAAAAGGGGAAGCAAGGCCGGCACCAGGATGCTACCCCCTGAAAAAGCAAAAAGCCAGGGGAAGGTTCGCCTCCCGGTCATGTGCAAAAACGAGATTCCTGCCAAAAAAAGAGCCACCGCGGTCGTGATCGCCATTCGACCGGGATGAGCCGCAGTCGGATTCAAGTTCTGCTTCCAAAAAAGTCCGTCGAGGCCGATGGAACGGCCCGAGGCGTATTCGAACAAGGTGAGGACACTCAGCAGCAGCACGACAACTGCGCAAGCCCTGGCAGTTTTGCATCGCTCTCTTCCCGCCGCCAATAACCCCGCACTGGAAAGCAGCAGGCCCAAGGCGGCATTCATAACCATGGGCGGGCCGTCCGGCAGGAAGGTCGCCAGAATCGGTATCCGCGTTATCCAGCCAACGATTACGATGACGGCCATTATGGCGATACCGACCGCCGACCACTTCGTCCATGGATGCATAACCGTGCGTTGTTTTTGAGTTTCAGCTTCCATGCGAACCAACCATCAAGAAATTATTTCGGGACAACAAACCGACCTTGTATCGATTGGCAGAGACGGGGAGTTTCACGTGACTGCCCTCTATTCGCAAGCCTCGATCGTCGTGCTTCACGCCACATTTTTCGCTCGAAAAATCCCGCGTTCAAAAAAGTCGTGCTTGAAATTGTCGCGGGCGCGGCCTATCGCCTCGCGGCTTAATGAAGTCACTTGTCATCGCCGAGAAACCGTCCGTCGCCGCCGACCTCGCACGCGTTCTCGGCAAAGTGCCCAAGAAGGGCGAGCACTACGAAAACGACGAATGGGTCATCTCCTCCGCCGTCGGCCACGTCGTGGAATTGGAGATGCCCGAGGACATCGACAAGAAGAAATACGGCTTCTGGCGGCTCGAAATGCTCCCGATCATCCCAGAGAAATTCGGCCTCAAGCCGATCGCGGCGTCCAAGGATCGCTTCACCCAGCTGAAAAAACTTCTCGCGCGCAAAGACGTCGACCAGGTCATCAACGCCTGTGACGCCGGCCGCGAGGGCGAACTCATTTTTACCTACCTGTACCAGCTCACGAAAGCCAAGCTGCCGGTGAAGCGCGCCTGGATGCAGACGATGACGCCCGGCGGCATCCTTGAGGCTTTCAAAAACCTGCGCGACGGCGCGCAGATGGCCGGCCTCGCCGACGCCGCCCGCTGCCGCAGCGAGAGCGACTGGCTCATCGGCATCAACGGCACGCGCGCGCTGACCAAGCGCATGTTCGGCTCCCGCGCGGGCAACGTCGCCTCCGTCGGGCGCGTGCAAACCCCCACCCTCGCCATCGTTTATGCACGCGAGCAGGAAATTCGCAACTTCAAGCCCCGCCCGTACTGGCGCATCACCGCCACCTTCGAGGTCACCAAGGGCCGCTACGAGGGCGTCTATCAGCGTGCCAATTTCAAAAAAGCGGAGAACGACGACCACGACCGCATCGACCGCATTTGGGAAGAAGCCTTCGCCGAAGCCGTCCTCGCTGCCTGCCAGGGCCACCCGCCCGCCATCGTTTCCGAGGAGAAAAAAGGCAGCAGCCAGGCCGCGCCGCGCCTCTACGACCTGACGACACTCCAGCGCGAGGCCAACAACCGCTACGGTTTTCCCGCGCGCCGCACGCTGCAGATCGCACAGGCCCTCTACGAGCGGCACAAAATGATCACCTATCCGCGCACCGATTCGCGCGCGCTGCCGGAGGACTACATCCCCACCTGCCGCGAAGCCCTCACCAATCTGTCCGGCGGTCTCGCGCCACACGCTAAAAAAGTCCTGGCCGAGGGCTGGCTGCGCCCGAACAAGCGCATTTTCAACAACGCCCAAATCTCCGATCACTTCGCCATCATCCCGACCGCGCACGAGGCGATGCACCTCGATGAATCGGAGGCCAAGGTGTACGACATGATTGCCCGGCGCTTCATCGCCGTGTTTTATCCGGCGGCGGAGTTCGATATCACCACCCGCCTCAGCGTGATCAAGGAACACACCTTCAAGACCGAGGGCAAAGTCCTCACCTTCCCCGGCTGGCTCGCCGTTTACGGTAAAACCATGCTGGACGACGACTCGCCCGATTCGAAGACCTTGCCCGCGCTTGACCCGGCAGATGGACAGCCACCGAAAGCGAGAACCATCGAGGCCAACCTGCACGCGGAAACCACCAAGCCGCCGCCGCGCTACACCGAGGCGACCCTGCTCTCCGCGATGGAAGGCGCCGGCAAACTCGTCGACGACGAGGAAATCGCCGAGGCCATGAAGGAACGCGGACTGGGCACGCCCGCCACCCGCGCCGACACGATCGACGGCCTGATCAACCAGAAATACATGGAGCGCTCGCAACGCGAGCTCGTGCCCACGCCGAAGGCGGAGTCGCTGCTGCAGTTCCTCGGCGCGGTCAAAGCCGATGCGCTAACCACGCCCGACATGACCGGCGAGTGGGAATACAAGCTCCGCCAGATGGAACAGGGCAAATTTCCCCGCGACAAGTTCATGGCCGAGATCGTCAAAGTGACCAAGGGCATCGTCGATCGCACCAAGCATTTCGAGGAGGACGAATCCAACTCGCGCGTGACCGACATCATCTCGCCCACCGACGGCCAGCCGATGCTCGAAACGCTGCGCGGCTACAAATCGCGCGACGGCGTGCTCACCGTTTACAAGGTGATGACCGGCCGAAAACTCGAGGAGAGCGAAGTGCGCCAACTCGTGAATATTGGGGAAATCGGTCCGCTGGACGGGTTTGTGTCACCCCGGACGGGCAACCGATTTCCTGCTAAACTGCGTATCGTGGACAACCTCAAAAAAGAAGGCCAGCGCAGGGTCGAACTCGATTTTGGCAACAAATTCGAGCTGGCCGAACTCACTCCGTTTTGGACCGACCCGAAAACCGGCGCCGAGCTCTGCGAAGCGCCCACCAGCTATGTCCTGCGCGAACGCGAGGGCGAGGCCTGGAAGCAAACCTTCAGCGTGGGCCGGCTCATGTGCCAGAAGCCCATCCCGCGCGAGGCCGCCATCCAGATGGTCACGCAGGGCAAGTCCGACCTCATCCAGGGCTTCATCTCAAAAAAAGGCCGGCCCTTCGACGCGTTCCTGCTGCGCGCCGGCCCGAAAATCACGTGGGAATTTCCGCCGCGCAAACCCCGCGTCGGCAAGGACGGCAAACCCATCGAGCGAAAGGCCAAGGTTCCGCCCGATCTTTCCAAGGGCATCGTCATCGGCGAAAGCAAACTGCTCAAAGGTGAGATCGTGCAGACGGACGACGCCTACTACGTCCGCAAACCCGACCAGGAAGGCCGCGTCATCTTCACCCTGAAGCGCCACCTTTGCCAGAAGGAGCTGCCGACCGAGGAAGTGCGCGAGTTGTTCGAGAACGGCCGCACCAACCTGATCGAAGGCTTCATTTCGAAGCGCGGCTCGGCCTTCAGCGCATACCTCGTGCTCAAGAAAAACAAGACCGAGTTTGAGTTTCCGCCCCGCTGACGCGGGAGCGGTTTTGAAAACCGCGAATGAACGCAAATTGACGCGAATAAGTAAACGGGGCGTTTCCAGAACCGTTTGTCATCCTGAACATGGCGAAGGATCCAAGTGCACCTCTGTTGGCAGCAACCAAGCGGATCCTTCGCATGCTCAGGATGACAGAAGGACAGAGCTAATACCAACGTCCCGTCCAAATTAGACTTTTGAGCCATGCAGCTGTGGTAGGGCGAGGCGTCCCCGACGAGCCGTTCGACCTCGCTCACGGCTACAGGCGCGGCGCGCCCGGCGGTCGCGCCCGACCAAAGTCCAAATGCAAGAGGCGAATGGTATAAAGGGCCCTTGGATTTCCAGCTCCGAACCAAATATTAACTGCTAACTGCCAACGGCTAAGTTTGAGTTACTTTTTTCCCTGAATTGCGTCATGCTTTCATGGTGACGTCACCCCGGAACTATCTGCTTCTTTTCCTCGCTCTCACCACGCTCGGCGGCGTGATCCTGGCCTGGAATCAACACTTGGAACTCATCCAGCTGCATGCCGAATTGGAGCAAAAAGACCTGGATGCACAGCTCCACCAGCATGAGTTCGACACCAAGCTCGCCGCGGCGCAGGCCAGCGCCAACAAGCTGGCCGCGAAACGCGCCGATGAGGCTGCGCAAAATTCCTCCAATGACCAGCGTCCACGCGGCCGATTCGGAAACATGCAGGCGCTGATGAACGACCCCAAGTTCGTCAAGCTCATGGCACTGCAGCAAAAGGCCGCGCTCAACAGCAGCTACGCGCCACTGTTCAAACAACTTGCCCGGCAACTGGCCCTTTCGCCTGCCCAGATGGACGCCCTCCAAAATTTGCTCGTGCAAAAGCAGATTGCCGCCCGCGACGTGATTACGGCCGCCCGCGACCAGGGCCTCGACCCACGCACCGACCGCGCCGAGATTGGCCAGCTCGTGGCCCAGTCCAATGACGAGATCGACCAACAGATTCAAGCCACGCTCGGCCCTAACGGCTTTGCCCAATACCAAAACTATGAGCAGACCCTGCCGGAGCGCAACACGGTCACCCTGCTCCAACAGATGCTGAGCTACACCAATACGCCCATACCTGACCAAGATGTGCAGTCGATAATCGATCTTCTTGCCAGCGACGCGCCGAAAAGTGACAGCAATCCCACCAACCCCCGCGCGCTTTTTGGTGGTAATAACCGAACCGCGCCCATTCCCGAGGCCGATGTTGCCCCCATCGCCAAGCTACTGGGCGTTCCTCCGTCTACACTCGCACCTTTACTGGGTCCGATCAATGCCCAGAGCAAATTGGGGCCGTTGTTACGTGGCGGCGCGGCACCAACGGCCGGCACCCAGTCGGCCGGACATTAAATTCGACCGCTAGGGTGTGTCTTCAAATTGGCCTGGCCCGCCGTGAAGAATCAAAATGGAACGCCGCGCCGATCCATTTTGAACTTCACCCTCTGGGCTGGGGCGAGAGCCGGTGCCGGGGGCGGCGTTGGCCGCGAAGGTCAGGGCTTCAGCCCAATCCTTCGCGCCCGCCTGGCCCCACACCGGCTGCGCCCTCAGCGACGGGCCATGCCAATTTGAAGACACACCCTAACCCTCCTTTGCTCCATTGCGGAGCTAAGAAACAGCAGATGAACACGGATAAATGGTTTCACACGCCGATCGCAAAGAACGCGAAGGCCGAGGGTAGGGACGGATCGCCGGTTTGTAGCCGGGGTCGGTGACCCCGGCCCGGCCTCAACGAGGCCGGCTACATCGGGCTTACGACAAAATCCATTTGGCCAGGTCGCGTTCCATCTCGTCCTGCGAAAGGCCGCCCTCGGCGACCAGGCGCTGATCGCCGCGCTTGATCTTCTCCAGCACATAGAGGTGGTGCTGGATGTCCTCGTCGGTGGCATCGTCGGGGAGAGGCTTGATCATCTCAACGGCCTCGGATTTGGCTGCGCTCATGCGGGGAAACCGTAGTTGGACAGCGGGCAAAGGCGAGCGGGGAGGGAGCGGGTGACCGAACGCCCAAAGGTGAATTCGGGTTTTTACCACGGATTAGGTTTCTGAACGGCAGACCTAAAGTACATGATCGACTGTTCGCAACTATTGTCCGCAATGTACCGATAGCCCTATTACATCATATGGACCATTCTCACCACGACAACTCGGTCGAGCGAAGGCAGACATTCGACGAAAAGTATGAAAAAATTGTGGAACTAGCGCACAAAGAGGTTGAGCGGGTCCACGGTGCGTATAAATGGCTGCTATCAGCGGTCGCTCTTGTAGTTATTGTGGGACTGTACTTCTCATATAACTCGATAAAAGACTTCCGAGACGAAATCCGGGATCAAGGCAAACAGCACGAACAAGAAATGCTTCAGCAGTCAGCTGACGTTTCAGCTCGCATACGGAATGAACTAACCCAAACGCTAAACAACAGCTTGGTCGACATGCGATCACAGTTACGATCGCAAGGAGACGAACTTGCCAAATCGGTCGCTAAACGGGTCGAAGATGACTTTAGGACGGCGAACATCACTGAATTGATCCACCAGACCGCAGCCAAGCGTGTTAGTGAGGTGGCCGATCAGGAGATAACGGCAGCGATCGACACTCGCCTTAAACCGAAAATCAGTGAAGCGGAAAGCCGGCTTGAAACAATAAATGAAGCACTTGCTTCCGCCAAAATAACACAAGGCGATTTAAACTTTCAGTCGCAATTCATGATGACAATATTGCGCGGACTCATTAACGACCATAATGCCTATGATACACTTGGTCGATGGAGCCAAGACCCATCATTTAAATATCACGATGAAGCGGCGGCAGCCGCCCAAATGATAATGGATAATCACAACTCGCTATTTCCTCAAGATTATCAGAAACCAAACTGGAAACCAGGTATAGATCCCACCAAGATTCCTTTCGATCAATTTAAGCGCGTGTTAGTGCTGATTGACGGCGTCTACGATCGAATGTCGTTACTTCAGTATATCTGGCAAGATAGAAAGGATATTCCTGTCGCAGACAAAATGGATTTTCTTGTCGAACTTATGAAGACCGATCCAAATCTTCAATTAGTCGAGCAGGCCGGGCGATACTTTACCTCGGAATCCAAACAAAAAATTAAGCCTCTGGCGACTGACGTGTTAATAGATTGGTGGACAAAGAATGGGGCAACCTATCGGAACGAGCATAATACCAACGCAATTAGCCATGTGCCTAAACGATGATGTTCCGTTGCCTCTCCAGCGAATTCAGGGCTTAGGAGGACGGGATCGTTTTACATCGGGACAACTCGGATCGTATCCAAATAGGATCCCAGTCCTCCGACGGGTTGACAGACTCACTGCCAGCAGCTTCAAAGCGGGCCTGCTCACGCAGTATCGTAATCCAAATACGGCCCCAACCACTTTTCAGTCTCTGCGAGGGTCATGCCTTTTCGGGCGGCATACTCGGTGACTTGATCTTTCCCCAGTTTTCCCACCCCAAAATACTTTGAATCGGGATGGTTGAAATACCAGCCGCTGACGCTGCTCGCCGGTGACATTGCGCAGGATTCGGTCAGCGTGATGCCGGTCGCTTTCTCGGCGTCGAGGAGTTTGAACAAGATCGGCTTTTCGGTGTGGTCT
>DATMNP010000067.1:0-10345 GCA_035568935.1 Opitutaceae bacterium
GACTACATCGAGACCTTTTATAACCGCCGGCGGATGCACTCTGCGCTCGGCTATAAAAGTCCCCTCGACTACGAGTCCAACCTCAATTAACTCAAAACATATTACTCTTAACGCCTGTCCGAATTATCGGGGGAAGCACAAACTGTGATGAGAACGATAACGATTACGATAAGGAGTACGATTTAACTCACCCGGCGGCGTCGCCTTCTTGGGCCGACGTGGTGGCCTGCGCGCGCTGGGCGACCGCAGCCATGAAATAGTTTTGCGCGGAAAACGACGGTTCGCCCGCGGCGCGCGGCACGGGTAGGTAGGCGCCGTTGGCATGCAGCAGGCGCGCATTGTCGTTGTCCTGCAGCTCCATCGGGATGAGCTCGTCGGTGATGCGGCGGCGAAGCTCGGGATCATTGATCGGAAAAAGGACTTCGACGCGGCGGAAAAAATTGCGCGGCATCCAGTCGGCGCTGCCGGCGAGGACCAGCGGCTCGCCGCCGTGGTTCTCGAAATAAAAGATGCGGGCGTGCTCGAGGAAGCGGCCGACGATGGAGCGCACCCGGATGTTTTCGCTGAGGCCGCGCACGCCGGGCACGAGGCCGCAGATTCCGCGCACGATCAGGTCGATTTGCACGCCGGCCTGCGAGGCGGCGTAAAGGTTGTCGATCGTGGCTTTGTCCACGATCGAGTTCATTTTGGCGATGATGCGCGCGGGCCGGCCGGCGGCGGCGTGGTCGGCCTCGCGCTGGATCAACTCCTGGATGCGCTGGTGGAGGTTGAACGGCGCGACGAGCAGGTGGTGAAACTCCGGTGCGCGGCTGAAACCGGTGAGCGAGTTGAAAAGGTTGATGGCGTCGGAGGTGATGGACTCGCGGCTGGTAAAAAGGCTGAGGTCGGTGTAAAGCCGGGCGGTGCGGTGGTTGTAATTGCCGGTGCCGAGGTGGGCGTAGTGGCGCAGCGCGCTGCCTTCGCGGCGGACGATGAGGCAGAGCTTGCAGTGAATCTTGTGGCCAATGAGCCCGTAAACGACATGCACGCCGGCTTCCTCAAGCTGGCGTGCCCATTGGATGTTGTTGGCTTCGTCGAAACGCGCCTTCAGCTCGACGAGCGCGGTGACCTGCTTGCCGTTGCGCGAGGCCTCGATGAGCGCGCGGACGATGGGCGAGCCGCCGCTGGTGCGGTAGAGCGTCTGCTTGATGGCAAAAACCTGCGGGTCGCGCGCGGCCTGCTCGACGAATTCAACGACCGGCGTGAAGGCGTCGTAGGGGTGATGCAGGAGCACGTCTTGCGTGCGCAGCGTCTCGAATACCATGGCCGGGTTGTGCAGCGGCGAGATATTGACGGGCGTGAAGGACGGATATTTCAGGTCGGATCGGTCGATGTCGTAAAGGCTCAGCAGGCGCAGGAGGTTGAGCGGGCCGTTCAGCCGGAAGACATATTCCTGCGAAAGGCCGAGTTGGTCGCACAGCGTGTTGAAAATGGGCTCGTCCACGCCGTTCTCGATCTCGAGACGGACGGCGGCACCGCGGCGGAGATTGCGCAGCTCCTCCTCGATTTTTTTGAGCAGGTTGGCCGCCTCTTCCTCGTCGATGTAGAGGTCGCTGTTGCGGGTGACCCGGAAAGCGTGCGCGCCGGTGACCTTGTAGCCGGGAAAAAAAACGTCGGCGCAAAGCTTGATGATTTCCGTGAGGAAAATGTAGCGCTGCGGTGCGCCTTTGGCCGGTTCGATATGGACGAGCCGCGGCAGGATGCGCGGCACGGGAAGGATCGCGACCAGATGCGCGTTTTCGGGCGTCTCGGGATTGTCGAGCGAGACGATGACATTGAGCGCCTTGTTGCCAAGCTGGGGAAAGGGATGGGCCTGGTCGAGCGCGAGCGGCGTGAGCACGGGAAAAACCTGCTCCTGGAAATAGGTTTTGACCCAGTTCAGCTCGGCCTGGGTCAGCCCGCTGGCCGCCTTGAAGACGATGCCTTCCTTGGCGAGGGCGGGCACGAGCTGGTCGTGCCAGCAACGGTACTGGTCCTCGACGAGCGAGGCGACGACGGAGTGGATGCGGCGGAGCTGTTCGCGCGGGCCGAGGCCGTCAATGCTTGACTCGGTCACGCTCGAATCCACCTGCTGGATAAGGCCGGCGACGCGGATCTCAAAAAATTCGTCAAGGTTGGAGCTGACGATGGCAAGGAACTTTACCCGCTCGAGCAGAGGGGTTCGTTCGTTTTGCGCGAGCTCAAGCACGCGGCGGTCGAAGGCCAGCCAGGAAAGTTCGCGATTGAAGTAAGCCGCTTTATACGGTTTAGGCGAACTATCTTCGGCGGGTGCTTCAACGGATGCGGCGGGCTCGGTTTTTGCGCCGTTCACCGCGGTGACCGCGGCGGAAGGAGGAACGGGAGACTTATGGGTGCGCCTGGCCATGGAAAAAACGGGGAGGCCGAGCGTAATCGGTGCGCCGGCTGAAACGAGACTTTTTTGTGAGCTTTCCGAAATGTAACAATGTGCAGGTACCTCGCCAGTTGGAGGCATTAATTTTCATTTTGTTCTCATTTTCACCGCGAATGGCGCCCTTCTTTGCCAAGGCTACGAAACAGCGGACAATTCTGGAGGTTTTCATGTCATTCCGAGCTGAGCGAGGAATCTCACTTGCAGTGTAACCCAATAGGTTACAGCCGGCCCCAACGGGATTCCTCACGACGTTCGGAATGACAGCCAATTTACCCGCCCCATCCGTGTTTATCCGCGTAATCCGCGGGGGGAAAAATGCAAACTACACCCCAACCACGGTCTTCACGTTGACGAATTCGCGGATGCCGTCGGGGCCGAGTTCGCGGCCGTAGCCGCTTTGCTTCACGCCGCCGAACGGCAGGGAGGGGTCGGAGCGCACAGAATCGTTCGCGAACACGAGGCCGGCCTCGAGCTGGCGCGCGAGGGCGGCGGCGAGCTTTTTATTTCGCGTAAAAACTGCGGCGCCGAGGCCGTAAATGGAATCGTTGGCCACGGCGAGCGCCCCGGCTTCGTTACGCACGGGAATGATGGCGGCGACCGGGCCGAAAAGTTCCTCATCGTAAGCCGGCATGCCCTTGGCGACATCGGTCAGTACCGTGGGCGGATAAAAAAATCCCGGGCCGGGCGGAAGTTTTCCGCCGAGCAACAGGCGCGCGCCGCGGCGCACGCTTTTCTGCACCTGCGCGTGCAAGTCGGCGCGCAGGTCCCCGCGGGCGAGCGGGCCGACCCCGGTTGCCGGGTCGCGCGGATCGCCCATCCGCCGCGCGGCCATGCAGGCGGTAAACTTTTTCTCGAACGCGGCGCGCACGCGGTCGACGACGATGAAGCGCTTGGCGGCGACGCAGCTCTGGCCGTTGTTGACGAGTCGCGCGGCGGCGCAGGTTTCGGCGGCGTGGTCGAGGTCGGCGTCGGCGAGGATGAGATAGGCGTCGCTGCCGCCGAGTTCGAAGACGCCCCTTTTCATCGCGGCGCCGGCGAGCCGGGCGACCTGTCTGCCCGCGGCGGTGCTGCCGGTGAGCGTGACGGCGCACACGCGCGGGTCGAAAATGAGCCCTGCGATTTTTTCCGACGGAACGAGCAGCGTCTGCAGCAGGTGGCGTGGCGCGCCGGCGGCAGCGAAGATTTTTTCGATGGCGAGCGCGCAGCCGCTGACGTTGGAAGAATGCTTGAGCAGGATCACGTTGCCGGCCATGAGCGCGGGCACAGCGGCGCGGAAGACCTGCCAGAACGGAAAATTCCACGGCATGATGGCGAGGACGACGCCGAGCGGCGCAAAAGTGACGCGGGAATTTTTCGGTGCGCCGGCTGGGTGCTCATCGGCGAGGAACGCCGCGGCGTGGCGGGCGAAGTGCTCGCACCCCAGCGCGCATTTCTCGACCTCGGCGCGCGCCTGGGCAATGGGCTTGCCCATCTCGGCGGTCATGAGTTGCGCGAGCGATTCACGGTGCGCACGCAAGGCGCGGGCGAGGGCGCGCACCTGCCGGGCGCGTTTGGCAAAGGAAAGCTGGCGCCAGTCTTCAAACGCCGCCTGCGCACGGGCGACTGCCGTGGCGACTTGGGACGGGGTGTGCTCGCGATACACGCGAAGGCGTTTGCCAGTGGCAGGATCGAGGGAGACGAAGGACATGACTAAAGGTCGTAATGGCAGGCGACGGTGTGGGAGTCAGAGCCTTGGGCCGCGGTTTCCCGCAGAGCCGGCGTTTGCGAACGACAGAGGTCGGTGACGTGCGGACAGCGGGTGTGGAACGGACAGCCCGGCGGAGGATGGATCGGCGAGGGGATGTCGCCGGCGAGCACGGTCTTCTTCCGGGTGCGACTTGGATCGGGTTCGGGTATCGCCGCAATCAGCGCCCGGGTGTAGGGATGGCGCGGTCGAAAATAAATTTCATCGGCCTGTCCCAATTCGACGATCCGGCCGAGGTACATGACGGCAATGCGGTCCGAGATGTGTTTCACCACGGCGAGATTGTGGGCGATGAACAGGTACGACAGGTGGAATTCACGCTGCAGGTCCATCAACAGGTTGAGCACCTGGCCTTGGATCGACATGTCGAGGGCCGAGACCGGCTCGTCGCAAATGATCAGCCGCGGATTCAAGGCCAGGGCGCGGGCGATCCCGATGCGTTGTCGCTGGCCGCCGGAAAATTCGAACGGATAACGGCCGGCGGCGTCGGCCGAAAGTCCGACCTTGGCCAGCAGCGCGGCGACTTTGGCGCGACGCTCTTCGGCCCCGCCCAGTTTGTGGATCACAAACGGTTCCTCGAGGATGGTGCTGACCGTGTGGCGGGCGTTGAGGGATTCCGCCGGATCCTGAAAGACCATTTGTAGGTGACGCCGCAGCGGCTTGATTTCGCGCTGCCGTAGGGAAGTGAGGTCGGCTCCCTCGAACAGGATGCGCCCGGCCGTCGGGTGGAGCAGTCGCACGATGGTCTTGCCGAGGGTCGTTTTCCCACAGCCCGACTCACCGACCAAGCCGAGCGTCTCACCGGCGCGCAGTTTGAAACTGACGCTGTCAACCGCTTTGCAGGTTTCCACGGCGCGAAGAAACACGCCGCCGCGAACGGGGAAATGCATCCGCAGATCCTGCACTTCGAGCAAGGTGGGGGCGGAAGCTTCTGGCGATGATGGTAACGACATTTTCAAACCTTTTTTAACCGCGGATGAACACAGATAAACGCGGATATTGTATGTGCAAGGGTCCGGCGGAGCCGCCCCTGCCCATTTGTTTTGTGTTAGTCGTCATTCAATCCGCGTGCATCTGTGTTCATCTGCGGTTAAAGGGTGCGTCATCCAACTCCTGCCAGCGAATGCAGGCGACTTGGTGCCCGTCATCGGTGGTTTCGAGAGGTGGGGCCGCCGCGGCGCAGCGCGGTTCCGCATGGGGGCACCGATTCTGGAAACGGCATCCGGCGGGCAGATCGCGCAGGGTGGGAACGACGCCTTCGATGGTGGTCAGGCGGCTTTTGCGCGGCGTCGCCAGGCGCGGGATCGAGGCGAGCAGGCCGCGCGTGTAGGGGTGGCGGGGCCGGGAAAAAAGCGACTCCACCGGCGCCTGCTCGGCAATCCGGCCGGCATACATGACGATCACTTCCTCGCAGGTTTCCGCAATGACACCCAGGTCGTGGGTGATGAGAATGACGGCCAGCCCCATTTCCTTTTGCAGTTGCTCGATCAGCGCCAGGATTTGCGCCTGGATGGTCACGTCGAGCGCGGTCGTCGGCTCGTCGGCGATCAACAATTGCGGGCCGCAGGCCAGCGCCATGGCGATGCCGACGCGCTGGCGCATGCCACCCGAAAGCTGGTGCGGATATTCCCGGACGCGGATTTCCGGCGAAGGGATGCCAACCTTGCCCAGCATCTCGACGGAGCGGCGCAGCGCCTCTCCAGGGGAAATGTCCAGGTGGAGTCGATAGACCTCGGTCAGCTGGCGACCGATTGTCTGGACGGGATTGAGCGCCGCCATCGGCTCCTGGAAAATCATGCCGATGCGGGCGCCGCGGATCTTGTGCATTTCCGTCAACGGCAGCTTCACCAGGTCGCGGCCTTCGAACAGGACCTGTCCGGCCAAAATGCGCCCGGCTGGCTGGGGCAGCAGGCGAAGCAGCGAGAGGGCGGTGACACTTTTTCCGCAACCGGACTCCCCGACCAGGCCGATGGTGCGACCGCGGGGCACGTCGAAGCTGATCTTGTCCACCGCCTGCAGCAGCCCGCTTTCGCCCTGAAACCCGACCGACAGGTTGCGGACGCTCAACAGTGGCTCGCGAGATAACATCGAAGGCATGGGAGGCAGACTCACTCGCCCTTGAGCTTCCACTGGTCGAAGACCTTGATTTCAGGAGGGAACGTCTGGCCGCTGTTGCGGGCGTCAAGAGTTTCTTTCTTCGCGTCCTCATCGATCCAATCCAATCCAAACTGACCGGCACCATTGCTAAAGCGGACGTTGAAATCCTTCGGCCATTTTATCCAACGCCAATAGCCGACTCGGTAAAAAGGCATCTTGAATGCCGGGATGAAAGCAGCGTTGTCGTAAACATGCTGCTCAAGCTGCAAGGCCAGACGGCGAATCTCGTCCATCGACTGGGCCTTGTCATAAGCGGCAATCAATTTGTCCATTTCAGGATCCACGGTGTTGGTAATATTGTTGGTCTGGGGCTTGTTCGCATTCGCCGAATCATAAAAATCCCAATATCGGGGATATTTTTCGACCGCAGGACCAAATGCCATGAACCCGATTTGATGGTGTTTTTCTGCAATTTTTTTATCCGCCGTTGTCTCATCAAGAACCTCGATGTTTAATTCGAGTCCCGCCTTGGCTGCTTCCTGCCTGAGAATGGTAAGAACGTCTCGCATGGAAGGGTCATCCGTGGTTACGGTGAACGATAGACGTTGTCCTTTTTCATCCGTAAGAATTCCGTCCGGGCCCCTTTTCGTGAAGCCCGCCTTGGCAAAATGTTCCAACGCCTTGTCGATGGAATACGGACGAGGATGAATGCCGGGAAAGGGAACCTCGGCGTAGCCGTCTGAGCCGGTCTGCATCCGCACGAAGTCCCCTCGGAAATACTGGTGGTCGACCAGGTCGAAATTGCTGGCGTAGGCAATGCCTTCGCGCACATTGCGGTTATTCAATAACGGTATCGTGGTGTTGAGGTAGAATCCGTAAATTGGTACTGGAACCTGGTTATAAAACACGGTCTTTTGGATGTAACCATTCTGCACCAGCGGGTCGCTATCGGGCAGCTTGTCGTACCAATATTTCGGGAGGGTCAGTCCGAAGGAATCAATATCGCCGCGCTTGAACGCTTCGAAAGCCTTGTCGACATCGCGGATGACCTGCAAGTGAACGCGATCGAAGTTATAACGATGGCGGTAAAACGGCTTGTCGCTCGCCCACCAATTGGGCACGCGCGTAAGGTCAACGTAACTTCCTTTGTGCAAATCCTCCGGCTTGACCGTGTAGGGCCCGGTGGTCGGTTCGAGCTTCCACTGGTATCGTTGGACGTAGTCGTCCCCCAGCTCTTTGTAGAAATGCTCGGGCACAGGAGTAAGGCCGAGTTTGTCGTCGAGATCGGGAATGGGCTCACGCCACGAGACGGAAATCGTGTAATCATCGTATTTCGTCACGTTGGTATAATACGTGGTGTAAAAGTTGTTGGACCACGGATCGTCGATGTAGCGGGAACGAAAGAAAAAGAAGGCGAAAAGATAGTCGTCGGCCTTCACGGGAACGCCATCGCTGTAGCGGGCGTCCGGATCGAGTTTGAAATACATGGTCCGGCCGTCGCTGGCGTAGGCCCAAGCTTTCGCCAGCCCGGGATAATACTGGCCGGTGTTGGGTTGTTTCATAGTCAGGCTTAGCGCGTTGTCATCCAATATAAAGCTCCGGAAAGAGCCGGCGGCATCGGGTCCCGCGAAACGCAGCGTGCGCGGAAAATCGAGAATCCATGAGTATTCAGTGCCGCCTCGCTTTGCCTCGGGAGCAGAAAACTCTGGAACATCGCTGCCGTCATGCCAGACTAGGTCCTTAGGCAGGTCTGCGGGCGTGGCGAAGCGAAAGACATCCGGATGGGCTTTGTAATAGGCCTCGGCTTCCGGCCCGATGTCGCGCCTAGCGACAGCAGTTTCTTTTTTGGCACAGCCGGAGAGCAGGCCGAGAGCCAAGACTGTAAGGAAAAGCCATTGCAGGGCGGGTGCCCTCACCCGCCTTGGTTCATGCGGGGTGCGGACACTCCGCCCACACTCAGAGGAAAAAGGAAGAAGATGCTTCATTGGTAAATGGTGAATTTTTTGGGATCAAATGCTTCGCGAATCGCCTCACCGATGAAGGTCACAAGGCTGAGGATAATCACCAACGCAAAAAAGGCGGAGCTGACGATCCAGGGCGCATTCAGGTTCGACGTGCCTTGTTCAAGCAGTTCTCCCCAGCTTGGTGTTGGCGGTGGCAGGCCAAAACCGAGAAAATCCAGGGCGGTGAGTAGCGTGATTGCCCCCGAAACCGTGAACGGCATGAAGGTAACGGTTAACGAAAGGACATTGGGCAGGATATGGCGGAAGATAATCCGACCCGAACCTGCGCCGAGCACCCGGGCTGCGGCCACGTAGTCCCGTGCCTTCTCCCTGTAAGCGGCGGTGCGCATATAGTACGTCATGTCGGTCCACGAAAAAAGGACGACGATGCCCAGCAAAAGCAAAAAATTCGGCGTCACGATCGAGGCGATGATGATGACGATGTAAAGGAACGGGATGTTCGACCAGATTTCTATCGCTCGCTGCATGAGAAGATCGAAAGCGCCACCGAAATAGCCCATGGCACATCCAATGGCGATTCCCACCACGTAGACGAGCACCAGGAAAAGCAGGGAGAAGAGCATCGCGATGCGGAATCCGTAGAGAAGGCGGGCCAGCACGTCGCGTCCCGTCGTGTCGGTGCCCAGAAAATGGCGCTGGAAAAATGACGGTGGGGTCGGTGGATAGACGCCTTCCTCGAAGGAATTCTCATAGGGATTGTAGGGAACGGGCGGCAGCAACATCCAGTCGCCCTGGGCGTCGGTGGCGAAGCGTTCCTTGAGTTTCCGGTAGTTGGTCTCGTAACTGTAGTCCTCGCCAAAATCCGTGCCCGGATGAAAAGCGGTGTAAGTCGGAAAATAATAACTCCCGTGGTATTTCACGATTAGGGCGCGGCTGCCGACCAGAAGCTCCGCGAAGGTGGACATCAGCAAAAGCCCGCACAAGACCAGGAAGGAGCAATAGCCCCGTTTCAGGGAACGGAAGCGTTGCAGCTGGCGCCGGGTGATGGGATCGAGTCGAAACATGGGATCAGCCGAATTTGACCCGAGGATCGACAAGCGCGACCAGCACATCCGAAATGATGTTGCCCAGCAGCAGAAGCAGGGAGGTCAGCAGCAGAACGCCCATCACCACGGGGTAATCGCGGTCGAGGATGGACGTATAGCCGAGCAATCCGAATCCCTCGATGTCGAAAATTTTCTCGATGAGGAATGAACCAAAAACCAGCAGCGTGATGTTTTGCCCAAAATTAGTCGCGAGCGGAATCAGGGAATTGCGCAAGGCGTGCCGGAGCACCGCCAGGCGATAGGGACTGCCTTTGGCAATGGCCGTGCGCATGTAATCGGCGGCCAGGTTGTCGAGCAGCTGGTTTTTTAGGAGCAGGGTGAGGAAAGCAAAACTCCCGACCAGATAGCAGATCAGGGGCAGGGCCGAATGCCACACCAGGTCCTTCACTTTGCCCGCCGAGGTGAACGTGGAGAAATCATCGCTGACAAAACCGCCCATGGGAAACCAGCGCAAATGGGCAGAAAAGAACACGAGCAGCAGCGCCGCCAGGACGTAACCGGGAACGGCGTAACCGATAAAGATCAGGATCGAGCTACCCGTATCCATCCAGGTGTTGTGCCGAATTGTTTTCAGTATTCCCAAGGGAATACATACGGCGTAGGCAATAATGAGATCGACGATCCCATAATAGAGTGAAATCGGAAACCGCTCCTTCATCAGATCCCAGACCGGCTCATTGTAACGGTACGACGTGCCGAGGTCGCCCGTAAGAACCTTTCCCAACCAGGCCGTGTAAGCCGCGTACCATGGTTTGTCGAAACCGTAGTATTGTTTGAGTTGTTCGAGCTGATCGGCGGACAGGGCGGTTCCTTCACCGCCCAGGTTTGCATGGTGTCCACTGCCCACCCTTTGCGCCCGCATGAGCGCCTGCTCGAGCGGACCGCCCGGCACGATGCGCGTGATGAAAAAAACAATGAGCGTGATCCCGACCAGGGTCGGCGGCAGCAAAAGCAATCGTCGGAGGAAATAGGCTCTCATTCAGAGGATCACAAATGGCGGAAA
>DATMNP010000068.1:0-4692 GCA_035568935.1 Opitutaceae bacterium
ACTTTTTGGTTGAAATCTCGCAACTCTTTTTATATCAACATGGTGGACGCTACAGGACTCGAACCTGTGACCCCGTGCGTGTGAAGCACGTGCTCTAACCAACTGAGCTAAGCGTCCGGCGCAGAGGACAGCTCTACCAAACCACCGCCAAAAGCAAAGCGGATTCTTGACCGGAGCGATTGTCTTTACACCAAGATCGCAAAGGGCGCGAAGACCAATCCAACGAAACCCTGTTTTAACCACTGATGTGCACTGATTGTCCCTGATATCAAAACCATCCCCATCGCCTGCCTTCCGTCACTCTGCTTCGCGCTCTTTGCGACCTTCGTGTAAAAAATTCAAATCCGAATCCGCGTCATCCGCAGGGGAAAATGTTCACTTCTTTGTTTTCACCGCGGTGCGCCGCCGCGGAAACATCTCCCGGCAGATTTCACAGCTCATCCCGTCGCAGCTGTACGCCGAGCAGTGTTCGCGCCCGTAGAAAATAATCCGCAGGTGCAGCTGGTTCCAATGCGCGCGAGGGAAGAGCTTTTTCAAGTCCTGCTCGGTCTGCTCAACGTTGCGGCCACTGGTGAGTTTCCATCGCTGCGCGAGTCGGTGGATGTGCGTGTCCACCGGGAACGCCGGTTCGCCAAAGGCCTGCGCCATGACCACGCTGGCGGTTTTGTGCCCCACCCCCGGCAGCGCCTCGAGTTCGGCAAATGTCCGCGGCACCTGCCCACCGTGCTGTTCGAGCAAAATCCTGGAAAGCCCGGAGATGGCCTGCGCCTTCCGTGGCGCGAGCCCGCACGGGCGGATGATCTCCTGGATTTTTTCCACCGGCAGCGCGGCCATCTTCTCCGGCGTGTCCGCCAGCGCAAAAAGCCGCGGGGTGACTTCGTTCACCCGCTTGTCCGTGCACTGGGCCGACAGCAAAACGGCGATCAACAGCGTGTAGGCATCGTGATGCCGCAGCGGCACGGGTGTTTCCGGATAAAGTTCGGCCAGCCGCCGGTCGATGTAGGCGGCGCGCCCGGCCCGCGTGCGGAATCTATTGGTTACCATACCCACCGGGCAGCGAGCACAGCCGCTTTCGTTCCCAAGACAAGTTTAACCGCGAATGAACCCTCCTTCGCTAAAGCTACGAAGGGCAGGCGCAAATCGACGCGAATGAGGCAGCAAGGCTCCGATCTCGAGCCTTTTTACCACAGAGGGCACAGAGATCGCAGAGCATAAAACCAGAGTTTCTTTGAATCGACCTCTGCGCATTCCGCGACCTCCGCGGTTAACATTGGAAGAATTAATTCCCAGACCAGTTTGCACCATGAAGGAATAAATCACCTTTTCACGTCGTCAGTAGTCTTACCATGAAACGCATTCTCTTCCTTACCCTTACCCTAACAACGGTCGCTCTTTTGGGTGGCTGTGCCACGGACGATTACGGCCATGGCGACCACGATCAATCCAGCCATTACGAGCAGCTGAGTTCCAGTCCTGGCGGCTATTGATGGCCAACATCCTAAGCCAAACAAATCCGGGTTTGGTTAACCACTGATGAACACCTATGGGCACTTATTAATACTTTTCCCGCGGATGTCACGGATTGACGCGGATATCAGCAAGCTGTGGGAAAACTCTGCCAGGCAGTGTGCTGCGCCAGAAGCACAGTTTGCCAGCAGTCTGTGAGCGTTCATTCGTCCATTAACGGTTAAAATTCTGAACAGATTTATAAGTGAAAGTAAGTGTCCATAAGTGGTTAAAAAATCCGATTTGAATCCGCGCTCATCCGTGTAATCCGCGGTAAAAAAATCCGCGGTTCCAAAAACTCAGTTGCGCCGCCTGCCCGCCACCGTAGGTTCACGCAATGCCTTCGTCTTCCGCGCCCGCCGCCACTACGAACCGCGACCTGCTCGCACCGCTCGACACGTTCGCGCGCCGCCACCTCGGCCCCGACGCCGCCGAGCAGGCCGAAATGCTCCGCCTCCTCGGCCACGCCTCGCTCGATGCGCTGATCGACGCCGCCGTGCCCGCGCACATCCGCCGCGACCCGCTCGACCTGCCCGCGGCCGCCGGCGAAAGCGCGGCCCTCGCCGAGTTGCGCGAGCTCGCCGCCGAGAACAAGGTTTTCCGCAGCCACATCGGCATGGGCTACCACGGTACGCTCACGCCCGGCGTCATCTCGCGCAACATCTTGGAAAATCCCGGCTGGTACACCGCCTACACGCCGTACCAGGCGGAAATTTCCCAGGGCCGGCTCGAGGCACTGCTCAATTTCCAGACCATGGTCTGCGACTTGGCCGGCCTCGACATCGCCAACGCCTCCATGCTCGACGAGGGCACCGCCGCAGCCGAGGCGATGATGCTCTGCCATCGCGTCAAACAGGGCGAGAGTCACGCCGCCGCCACGTTCTTCGTCTCGGACGCCTGCCACCCGCAGACGATCGACATCGTGCGCACGCGCGCCAAGCCGCTCGACATCGAGATCATCGTGGGCGACCACCGCACGTTTCAATTTGCGGTGGACAAAAATCCCGTCGGCGTGCTCGTGCAGTATCCCGACACATGGGGCAACGTGTCCGACTTTTCCGACTTTTTTGCGCGCGCCCATGCCGCCGGCGCGCTCTGCGTCGTCGCCTGCGACCTGCTTGCGCTCACCCTGCTGCGCGCACCTGGTGAATTCGGCGCAGACGTCGCCGTCGGCTCCTCGCAGCGTTTCGGCGTGTCCATGGGCTACGGCGGGCCGCACGCCGCGTTCTTCGCCACGAAGGACGCCTACAAGCGCCAGATGCCCGGCCGCCTCGTCGGCGTGTCGAAGGACGCGCAGGGCAACCCCGCGCTCCGCCTCGCGCTCGGCACGCGCGAGCAGCACATCCGCCGCGACAAGGCCACGTCCAACATCTGCACCGCACAAGTCCTCCTCGCCGTGATGGCCTCGATGTACGCGGTCTATCACGGACCCGAGGGCCTGAAAAAAATCGCCCGCCGAACGAAGCTGCTCACCGAGCTGCTCGCGGCCGGCCTGCGCTCGATCGGCACGACGGTGAACACCGAGCCGGTCTTCGACACGCTCACCGTCGGCAACGTTTCCGCCGCGCGCGTCCACGCCGCCGCCCACGCCAAGAAAATCAACCTCCGTCCCATCGATGCGCACACCGTCGGCATCACGCTCGACGAAACGACCTCGCCCGACGACGTGAAGCTGCTGCTTTCGTTCTTCGGCACGGCGGCTGACGCCGAATCTCAAATTTCAAATTTCAAATTTCAAATGGCGGAATTTCGCGCACCGCATGCGCGAAATTCCGCCTTCCTCACCGCCGCGGTCTTCAACCACCACCACACCGAGCACGAGATGCTGCGCTACATCAAGCGGCTCGAGGCGAAGGACCTCTCGCTCTGCCACTCGATGATTTCGCTCGGCTCATGCACGATGAAGCTGAACGCCACGACGGAAATGGTGCCCGTCACCTGGCCCGAGTTCGGCGAACTGCATCCTTTCGCGCCCATCGAACAAACGCGCGGCTACCAGAAATTATTTGAGCAGCTCGAAGGCTGGCTGGCCGAGATCACCGGCTTCGCCGCGGTCTCGCTCCAGCCCAACGCCGGCTCGCAGGGCGAATATGCCGGCCTGCTCGTCATCCGCGCCCACCACGAGGCGCGCGGCGAAGGCCAGCGCAACGTCTGCCTCATCCCCACCAGCGCGCATGGCACCAATCCCGCCACCGCCTCGATGTGCGGCTTCCACGTCGTGCCCGTCGCGTGCGACACGCAGGGCAACATCGACCTCGCCGACCTGAAGGCCAAGGCCGCGGCGCACCGCCAGGATCTCGCCGCGCTCATGGTCACCTACCCCAGCACGCACGGCGTTTTCGAAACCTCGATCAAGGACATCTGCACGCTCATCCACGAGCACGGCGGACAGGTTTACATGGATGGCGCGAACATGAACGCACAGGTCGGCCTCACCTCGCCCGGCCACATCGGCGCCGACGTCTGCCATCTCAACCTCCATAAAACGTTTTGCATCCCGCACGGCGGCGGCGGGCCCGGCGTGGGCCCGATCGGTGTCGCCGCGCATCTCGCAAAATTCTTGCCGGGGCACGTGGTCGTGAAATCCTCCCACCTGACACCTGACGCCTCACACCTCGGAGCCGTGTCAGCGGCTCCGTACGGCAGCGCAAGCATTCTCCTCATCAGCTGGCTCTACATTCGCATGATGGGCGCCGCCGGCCTGACCGATGCCACGAAAATCGCCATCCTCAACGCCAACTACATCGCCAGGCGCCTCGAAAATTATTTCCCGGTGCTCTACCAGGGCGCGGGCGGCCTCGTCGCACACGAGTGCATCCTGGAATTCCGCCCGTGGAAAAAGCACGGCCTCGAAGTCGAGGACGTCGCCAAACGCCTCATGGATTACGGCTACCACGCGCCGACCATGTCGTTCCCCGTGCCCGGTACATTTATGATCGAGCCGACCGAAAGCGAATCGAAGGGGGAACTCGACCGGTTTTGCGACACGCTCATCGCCATCCACGGCGAACTGGCCGCAGTCGCGAGCGGCGAATCCGACAAGACCAACAATCCGCTGAAGAACGCGCCGCACACCGCCCTGGCCGTCTGCGCCGACGAATGGAACCATCCCTACTCGCGCGAGACTGCGGCCTTCCCCGATGCCTGGGCGCGCGCCGGCAAATTCTGGCCCGCGGTCGGCCGCGT
>DATMNP010000069.1:0-7208 GCA_035568935.1 Opitutaceae bacterium
CTGGAAAGTATCGGCATCATAGATGAAGCCGATGCCGTTCTGCCAAGTCAGTTGATAGGCGTGGGAACCCATCACGGTGAGCCCTTCGCCGAAGTATTGCGCCGGAACCGAAATCTCCTTGAGCACACGGCCGGTGGCAAGGTCCACATCCCGCAGGGTGGATTCCCCGTTGAGCCCGGTGCTCTCCAGCAGGTCGCCGTGGCGAAAGAGCAAGCCCTCGGTGAAGGCGGTCGTATCGTGCGGCCAGGCTTGGACGACTTCGTAGGAATAGTGAACGATGGCGTCCGCGTTGCCGGCCGGCGGCGACAGCGGCACGTCGCCTGGCGGCTGGCTGCGGCCACAGCCCGACGCCAGCAACAAGGCAAGGCAAACGAGAAGGAATCGGGCGTTTTTCATTTTTACGGTGGAATCCCTCGCTAAACACGCACAGCGTCCTGTTCAAACAAAACCGCCATGGCCGACCCGTTGATCTACGCCGACACGTCACATAGCGCCGACCAGCTTTACTTCTGCCGACTCTACGTGCCCGACCCGTTCATCTCCTTCGCGGCGGGCGGAAAAAAATACGGCGTCTTCAACCGCCTCGAGTTCGGACGCGCGAAGAAGGAATCCTTGCTCGACGTCGTGCTGCCACTCGAATCGCTCCTCGAACAGGCGAAGTCCCGCTGGATCGACCGCAAGTGCGGCCCGGCCGAGATCATTGCGCTCCTCGCTGCGGAGCACAAGCTGACGGAGTTCGCCGTGCCACAGGATTTTCCCGTCAGCCTGGCCGACCAGCTCCGCGCGCACGGCCTCGCCCTCATCGTGGCCGAGGGCGCGTTTTTTCCCGCGCGGGAAATCAAGGCCGAGGCCGAGGCGCGCGCCATCCGCGAGGGCAACCGCTGCGCCGCCGCCGGCATCGCCGCCGCCGAGCGCGTCCTCCGCGCCAGCCGGATCAAGGGCAAAAAACTTTTCTGGCGCAACGCCACGCTCACGTCCGAACGCCTCAAAGTCGCCATTGAAACCGCCTGCCTCGAGGCCGGCAGCGTCTCGCTCGACACCATCGCCGCCGGTGGCGACCAGGCGTGCGACCCGCATGCCCGCGGCACCGGCCCGCTCCGCCCGCACGAGCTCATCATCGTCGATGTTTTTCCGCGCGTGAACAAAACCGGCTACCATGGCGACATGACGCGCACGTTTCTCAAGGGCCGCGCCAACGACGCGCAGTGCGCGCTCGTCGCCGCCGTCCGCTCCGCGCAAAAGCTCGCGCTGCGGCACATCCGCACCGGCGTCAGCGGACGGGACGTACACGGGCAGGTCGTTACCCATTTCGAGTCGCTCGGTTACAAGACCGGACACGGCCCGGCTGGCTCGACCGGATTTTTTCACGGCACCGGCCATGGCCTCGGCCTCGAAGTCCACGAACCGCCGCGCCTGGGCGGGACCGCGGACACCGCGTTGAAAAAAGGCTCCGTTGTCACCGTCGAACCGGGACTTTACTATCCGGGTCTGGGCGCCTGCCGCATCGAGGACGTCGTTCATGTCACCGACAACGCGCCCACCCTGCTTTCAAAGTACCCCTACGAGTGGGAACTGCGTTGAATGCGATTGTGAAACCACCCACCTTCCACTTTAAATTAATTAGGAACCTAGGAAACCAAGAAGAAGAATTACCGCGGGTATTTTTCCTGCCTTCCTGGGTTCCTAATTAAAGACCTGCCGCACTTTTTTTCATGTCCATCACCTCCGACCAAACCCGCGTCCTCCTGGAAAAAATCTCCAAGCTGCGCATCCTCGTGGTCGGCGATGTGATGCTCGACCACTATATCTGGGGCGACGCCACGCGCATTTCGCCCGAGGCGCCCGTGCCCGTGGTGGACATCGCGCGCGACAGCTGGACGGCCGGCGGCGCGGCCAACGTCGCACTCAACCTCGCCGCGCTCGGCGCGCACACCGCCGTCGCCGGCTGCATTGGCCACGACGAAGCCGGCAAAAAATTGAAGCAGATTCTCTACGAGCAGAACGTGCAGCCCATCCCCGTGCCAAGCGGCGGCGCCACCATCGTCAAAACCCGGGTGATGGTGCAGCACCAACAGCTCTGCCGCCTCGACCGCGAATCACCGCCCGCCTCCTACCAAGCCCCCCCCGACTCGCTCGATCTGCTGCTCGGCAAGGTAATTCTCGAGACCGACGCCGTCATTATCTCGGATTACGCCAAGGGCCTGGTCGACGACGCCTTCGTCGAAAAGATCACCCAGCTCGCGCGCGCCGCCGGCAAATTCATCGCGCTCGATCCCAAGCCCCGCCGCAAGCTCGCCTTCCACGACCTCGACCTCATCACGCCCAACAAAAAAGAGTCGTACCAGCTCGCCGGCATCGAGCCCGACCCGCATGCGCCGTTTCCCGCCGCGCAAATTTGCGCCCGCCTGCACGAGCTCTACCACACCCGCCACCTTGTCATCACGCTCGGCGAGGACGGCATGCTGCTCAGCGAAAACGGCCGCGCCGGCAAGACGATCCCCACGGCCGCGCGCGAAGTCTTCGATGTCTCCGGCGCGGGCGACACCGCGCTCGCCGCCATCGTGCTTGCGCTGCGCGCCGGCGCCGACCTGGAGACCGCCGCGCATTTCGCCAACGCCGCCTCGGGCGTGGTTGTCGGAAAGCTCGGCACCGCCACTGTCACGCCTGACGAACTTCTCACCTACGTTCTAGCAGGCGGTTGAAAAACTATGCTGGCCGACGCAACACACGACTTGAGCCGCGAGCAAGGCAGAGCTGCCGGTGCAATGCCCAAAAGGCCTTGCCCGGCAGCTCTAACGCGGCTCCCGGCTCAAAGCGTTGTCGCCCTGCTGTTTGAGCCAGAAAGCGCTGTCCGCAAGGCGGCTCAGCAGAGTTTCTCAACAGCCTGCTTACCGTGAATCGCGCGCTCTTCCTCGACCGCGACGGCACGCTCATCGTAGACCGGGTCTACCTCGCCGACCCCGCCGGCGTGGAACTCATCCCTGGCGCCGCCGACGGCCTGCGCCGCGCCCGCGCGCTCGGGTTCAAACTTTTTCTGTTCACCAACCAGTCCGGCATCGGCCGCGGCTTCCACACGCTCGAGGACACGCACCGCGTCAACGCCCGCATGGAAGAGCTCCTCGGCCTACCCCCGCCCATCTTCGATGCCACCTGCATCGCGCCCGAAACGTCGGACCAACCCATCGTTTACCGCAAACCCTCGCCGAAATTCATCCATGAAATGATTTCGCAACACGCGCTCGATCCCGCGCAATGCTACATGGTCGGCGACTCGGCCGCCGACATCGGCGCCGCGCTGGCCGCCGGCATCAAGCCCGTGGCCCTGTGCACCGGCCGGGTCGATCCGAACACCCTGCCCATCGTCGCGGAAAGAAAAGTCCCGGTCTTCGCCGATTTCGTGACGTTTGCCAAAACGCTCACTTGATTTTACACCAAGATCGCAAAGACCGCGAAGATTGATCCAGAGTTTTAACCACCGATGTACCCTGATTGTCACTGATAACGGATCGATCTTTCTCCATCCGTGTTAATCCGCGCCATCCGCGGTAAAAAATCTCCCTTCGCGGCCTTTGCGATCTTGGTGTAAAATATAAAATCTTTCCATGCCCGAGCTCGCCGAAGTCGAATACTACCGCAAGCAGTGGAATCCCGGCCTTGGCCGGCCGGTTCAAGCGGTGCTCGTGCACGAACGCGCAAAAATTTACCGCGGCACGGATGTCGGCGCGCTGCGTTCTGCGCTGACCGGCGCCACCCTCCTCTCATCCCAAGCCGCGGCGAAACAGCTGCTCTTTTGTTTTAGCAACAATAAGCACCCTCGCCACGGCGACGGCAAAAGCACCAACCTTGCTGTCGCCGGGTGGCTCGGCGTGCACCTTGGCATGACCGGAGAGCTGCGCGCTGAATCTCCCGGCTATGTACCGCAAAAACACGATCACCTCGTGCTCGCGACCGACCAGCATGCGCTCGTCTTCACCGATCCGCGCATGTTCGGAAAAATTGAGTTCACCTCCGGCAAAACACCGCCGGCGTGGTGGACACGCCTGGCCCCGCCGATTCTGTCGGATGCATTCACGGTCGAGGTCGTGACGGCGTTTTTGCACCGCCGGGCGCGTTCGCCCATCAAAGCCGTGCTGCTGATGCAGGAGCGCTTTCCCGGCGTCGGCAACTGGATGGCCGATGAAGTGCTCTGGCGCGCGGCCATTCATCCGAAAAAACCGGCCGGACGGCTGACCCTGGCCGAGGTACGCGCGCTGCATCGCGAACTGCGCTGGGTCTGCCGTCGCGCACTCGCCACCATCGGCATGACTTTCGCCGACCCGCCCAAAAGCTGGCTGTTCCCGCATCGCTGGGAAAACGGCGGCCGCTGTCCGAAAACCAAAAAACCGCTCGCCCGCGCGGAAATCGGCGGCCGCACGACCTGCTGGTCCCCTGCCCGGCAAAAATTGCGCTAAAGGCTGATCGAAAGATAGCGGTTCGAAAATATTTCAACCAACCAACCGATCGCGGCGATATTTCAAAACGGCAACCCATTGGATTCACTCAGAGTCAGAAGTGACGATCTCGTTTGTAACGTGTTATATTACAAAGAGGATTCTCCCAGGCACTCGTTTGTAACGTATTATGTTACACAGGGGATTCCTGCTGCTACTGAGTGCGTCGGGGCTGGGACGCCGCGCTCCACCAGTCTCATATTTATCTGCGACTCATGGGCAGAGTGTAACCTATTGGGTTACACTCATTTTTTGCGTGATTTGCGTGATGAGTTTCCTGACAGTCCCTAGAAACCATCATGCCCGCGAAAAAAATCCGCCTCGACGAACTGCTGGTGGCCCGCGGGCTCGCCGAAACGCGGACGCAGGCCAAGGCACTGATTCTCGCCGGCCGCGTGCGACGCGGCACCGAGCGGCTCGACAAACCCGGCCGGGAACTGCCGGAGGATGTGGAACTGGTGCTCGAACAGCCGCCGCGCTTCGTCGGCCGCGGCGGCGAAAAGCTCGCCGCGTTCCTGGAAAAATTCCCCTTCGACCTGCATGGCGCGCATGTGCTCGACGTCGGTGCCTCGACCGGCGGTTTCACCGACTGCGTGCTGCAGGCAGGCGCGGCAAGCGCGACGTGCGTCGATGTCGGCCGCGCGCAATTGCACGGAAAACTTCGCGCCGACCCGCGCGTGACCAACATTGAGCAGCTCAACGCCCGCCATCTGCGCGCCAGCAACCTGCCCCGCGAAAGCTATGACGCGGTGGTGATGGATTTGTCCTTCATCTCGCTCAAGACCGTGCTGCCGGCCGTGTGGCCGTTTTTGCGCGCGGGCGGCACGCTGGTGGCACTGGTGAAACCACAGTTCGAGGCGGGCAAGGCCGAGGCCGACAAAGGCCGGGGCGTCATCCGCGATGACGACGTGCGGCAGGCGGTGCTCGCTGGCGTGCGCGATTTCGCGCTGACCGAGCTGCCCGACGCGCAGCTCATCGGCGAGATGGAATCGCCCATCTCCGGGGCAGATGGCAACCGGGAATATTTGTTGGGGTTGAGAAAAGAGCAACCGCGGATGAACACGGATGGACGCGGATAACTGATGAAAAACTGCTGCTAGCGCAGCACACGGCCCAAGGCCGTGTTGGCCGTCGGGTTGCGAGCAGAAAGCGCTTCTGAAGTGCTTTCTGCTCGCAACGGCGGCCAGCAGCGTTTTTCAGCAGGCACTTAGTGTCTATCAGTGCCCATCAGTGGTAAAAATCTGCTCCGAATCCGCGTTCATCTGTGTTCATCCGCGGTTAAAACCACCTTACAATCTGGTTTGGCTATTGGTAAAAACTAGTGTGTATTAGCGGTTAACCATGCAGCCCATCCGCAAACTTGCCTTCGTCATCAACGAGCAGAAACCGGGCGCGGCCGAGCTCGCGCGGGCGCTGATGGCGATTGCGAAAAAGGCCGGGGCAAAGATCAAGCACACCGCGGAGTTTCCTCTGCCTGCCGGCTACCTGAAGGGTTTCGACGCCTGCTGTGTCATCGGCGGCGACGGCACGCTGCTGGGCGTGGCGCGCGAATCGGCGGAGGCGCAGGTGCCCATCATCGGGGTGAACCGCGGCAGCCTCGGCTTCCTCACCACGTTTTCGGCGGACGAGGCCCGGTCACAATTTGCCGCGCTGCTCGACGGCGCCTATCAGGTAGCCTGGCGCTCCCTGCTGGACTGCTCGACCGGCCCGGGCCAGCACGACCTCGCGCTCAACGACGTGCTGATCAAGGACGAACTCAACTTGCGCCTCGTGCGGCTCGAGGTATTTGCCGACGACGAACTCGTGACGGAGTTTTCGTGCGACGGCTTGATCTTCTGCACCCCCACGGGCTCGACCGCCTATAATCTCTCGGCCGGCGGGCCCATCATCCACCCTGGGGCGGAGGTCATTGCGATGACGCCCATCTGTCCGCACACGCTAAGCAACCGCTCGATCATTTTTCAACACGACGTGCGGCTGCGCGTGCACAACCGCAACGATGGCTCGCGCCTGCTCGTGGCGGTGGATGGCCGGCACAACCGCGCCACCTGTGAAACCGCGCCGGTAGAAATCTGCCTGTCGAAACTCAAGCTGCCGCTCGCCCAGCGCGTGGATTATTCGCACTTCTCGGTCGTGCGCACGAAGCTCAAGTGGAGCGGAGGCGTCACCGAGCCGCCCAAGCCGGGGGCGTGAGTTGTCCTTGATCATACGTCCTTGGCCATTGATTGCCCATTCCCGAGTCGACTGCATCAGGCCAATGCATGAAAACAAAAGCCGCCCAGCCTGCGCTTGTCCTTCCATGAATCGTTTCTAACGTTGGCAAACAAGATGATCGAGCCACAAAACCAACATCGATTCGAAGGCGATTCAGGCGTCGACATTGCTTCTTACGCAATTGATGCCCGCTTTCCCGATGGAAGAAAAATAAAGGTGATCCTGCGGCTGGGTGCGCCATTTTTGAAAAAAGACCAGTGGTGGGTTCGCACCGAACTTGAGAATCTCGATTCGATGGAGTGGTGGATCCGCACCGAACTAGAGAATCTCGAATCGACGGATCGCCCAATCGCTGGGGTGGGAAACCTACACGCCCTCATGCTCGGCATCAGATGGCTTGTGCTGCAACTCGAGAACTTCGAAAACAAGCACGGATGCCAATACTTTAAGACGGACAGTGAAGAGCCTTTCGACTACCGCACGGTTCTCGCGACGAATGAGTAA
>DATMNP010000070.1:0-20446 GCA_035568935.1 Opitutaceae bacterium
ACCACGACCTTGAAGGCTGTCGCCTACGAAGTCGGTTACACCGACAGCACGGTGACCACCGGTCTTTATACGATTGGCACGTTTTCACAGGTAGTCGCGCCGATCTTCAGTCCCGGGGCCGGCACCTATACGAGCACGGTATCGGTAGCGATCACCACGACGACCACCGGCGCTTCCATCCGTTACACGACCGATGGCAGCACGCCGTCGGAAACCGCCGGCACGCTTTATTCCAGTGCCATCCCGATCAGCGTTACCACGACTTTGAACGCGATCGCCTACAAGAGCGGCATGACGGACAGCACAGTGACCACCGGTCTTTACACAATCATTCCCACGACCAGGTCCCTGACCGGGTCGTCGGGCGATGGATTTCATGCCCTGGCCCTGACCGCCGCCCAAACAGGAACCTTCACGGCTACTTTTGACGCGACGCCCTCGGTCTCGCCGGAAAACGCGGTGGTTGGCTTGTCCAAAGGCGTGGCCACGGCCTATACGGGCCTCTCCTGCATCGCACGCTTCAACACCTCCGGTCAGATCGATGCCTACAACGGCACCGCCTATGGCACCTCGACCATCACGTACATAGCCAACCTATCGTATCACTTCCGCCTGGTAGTAAACGTGCCGGCACACACCTACTCGGTCTACGTCACACCGTCCGGCGGTTCTGAACTGACCGTGGGCTTAAACTATGCGTTCCGCGTCGCGCAGACCAGCCTGGACACATGGAACATTGATGTGAACGCGACGCCTGCCGGCTGCAAGCTTACGGCCGTCAATCTCAATCCGTAACCTCGATAAAACCGCCTTTGTTCCCAGCGCCCGCTGCCCTCCGCAGCGGGCGCTTTTTTCTGTGCGGAAACGACCAGCGGTGAATTCCCCAACCGCCCATTCCATTCGCGGTTAAAACCACCAAGGATTCATGCTTTTCCCTTCACCTTGCCCGACGGACGCGAACGGGCGGGATATTCTTTCGGCGCGGGCAGTTTGGCGGCTTTGGTGAAATGGCCCGATTTGAGCGTGTTGACCTGGTCGCGCAGCAACGCCGCGCGCTCGAATTCCAGTTTTCCCGCCGCCTCAGCCATCTCGTCCTCCAGTTCGGCGATGACCGCCGCCACGTCGTCGATGCCCTCGGCCACCGCCGGTTCGTCGCGTTCGCCGCTACCGTCGTAGGTGTGCAGGCTCGCCTGGGCCGAGCGTTTCGTGCTGCGGGGCGTGATGCCGTGCGCCTCGTTGTGCGCAATCTGTTTCGCGCGACGGTAGTTCGTGATCTCGATCGTGCGCTTGATCGAGTCGGTCAGCTTGTCCGCGTAGAAAATCACCCGGCCCTTTTCATGCCGCGCCGCGCGGCCCGCCGTCTGGATCAGGCTCGTCTCGCTGCGCAGGAATCCTTCCTTGTCCGCGTCGAGGATGGCGACCAGCGCGACTTCCGGCAGGTCGAGCCCCTCGCGCAGGAGGTTGATGCCCACCAGCACGTCGAAGTTGCCGAGGCGCAGGTTGCGCAGAATCTCCACGCGTTCGATCGCGTCGATGTCGCTGTGCAGGTATTCCACGCGGATTTTCGCGTCGCGCAGGAAACTGGTGAGGTCCTCGGACAGTCGCTTCGTCAGGGTCGTGACCAGCACGCGCTCGCCCGCGGTGGCGGCGCGCTTGATTTCGCCGATGAGGTCCTCGACCTGCCCCTTCGTCGGGCGCATGGTGATCTCCGGGTCGAGCAGGCCGGTCGGACGGATGAGCTGCTCCGCCACCACGGAGGAGCGCTCCAGCTCGAACTTCGCCGGCGTAGCCGAGACGAAGACCGTCTGCCCGGTGATCTGCAAAAACTCCGCGAAACTCTGCGGGCGGTTGTCGAGCGCCGACGGCAGGCGGAAGCCAAAGTCGGCCAGCATTTTTTTGCGCGCATAGTCGCCGTTGAACATGCCGCCAATCTGCGGCACGGACGCGTGGCTTTCGTCGATGAAGAGCAAAAAATCCTTCGGGAAAAAATCGATGAGGCAAAACGGGCGCTCGCCGGCCTTGCGGCCCGAGAGGTGGCGCGAATAATTTTCGATGCCGTTGCAGAAGCCCATTTCCTGCAGCATCTCGAGGTCATAGTTCGTGCGCATGCGGATGCGCTGCGCCTCCAGATACTGCTTGTTCTGTTCAAAATAAGCCACGCGCTCGTCGAGCTCCTGCTTGATCGCGGCGATGGCGGGCTCGAGCCGGCCGCGCGTAGTCACGTATTGGGTGGCCGGATAGAGGTCGAAGCGGTCCAGCTGCTTCAGCACCGCGCCCGTCAGCGGCTCGGACTCGGTGATGCTTTCGATCGTGTCGCCCCACAGCTCGACGCGCAGGGCGCTCTCGCTGTAGGCGGGCATGATGTCGATGACGTCGCCGCGGACGCGGAAACGCCCGCGCTTGAGCTCGTAGTCATTGCGCTCGTAAAGGTTGTCCACCAGCCGCTCGAGCAGCTTGGCGCGGCCGAACATTTCGCCGCGCCGCAGCTCGATGCGCATCGTCGTGAATTCCTCCGGCGAGCCGAGGCCGTAGATGCACGAGACGCTTGCCACCACGATCACATCACGCCGGCTCACGAGCGAACTCGTGGCGGAGATGCGGAGGCGCTCGATCTCCTCGTTGATCGACGAGTCCTTCTCGATGAAGGTGTCGCTCGACGGGATGTAGGCCTCGGGCTGGTAGTAGTCGTAGTAGCTGACGAAGTATTCGACGGCGTTGTCGGGGAAAAAGTTCTTGAACTCCGAGTAAAGCTGCGCGGCGAGCGTCTTGTTGTGCGACATGACGAGCGTGGGCCTCTCGCAGCGGGCGATGACGCTGGCCATGGTGAAAGTCTTGCCCGAGCCGGTCACACCGAGAAGCGTCTGGTCGCGGTGGCCGGCCTGGATCGAACGCACGAGTGCTTCAATCGCCTGCGGCTGGTCGCCGGTGGGCACGTAGTCGGCCTTGAGGTTGAAAAGCATGGATTAATTCAGAAGCCAGGAAGCCATGAGCATTACTCGACGCAAGAATGCCATTCACGACCGACCCGCTTAACCTGTAATGTCGTAGCAGCAAAATTTAACAGCAAGCCCAGCGAGCAGTTTGCCGCTTTCAGATATGACCGTACCGTTGCAAAGAAGATGTCATGCAACTCGGTCACTGACTTCAATTCCACCACCACACCCTCCCCGACCATCAAATCCAGCCGGTGTTCGCCCACCTTTTTTCCCTGATATTTGATTTCAACAGGAATTTGTCGCGTAAATTTAAGCCCGGACGCCGCCAGTTCGATACACAACGCCTCTTCGTAAACGGACTCTAAGAAACCCGGGCCAAGCTCACGATGCACGCGAATCGCCGCTCCAATAATTTTCCCGCTTAAATCTGATGTCACTTCTTTCATAGCTTCGTGCTTAAAACCATTCTTGTATCATACAATATCATGGTTTTCTGGCTTCTGAATTTTAAAGCCATCAATTCTGCATGAATACCTTCATATTCCGAAAATTTTCAACAAGTCGCCCCACCCGCCTGACCAGAATTTGCGCGCGGCGGACGGCGGCGGGCGCTGGTACAAAAACAACCCCGGGCCGGTGAAGAGATCGTCGAAGAGCGGGCTCTGGTTGCGCGCATAAGCCCGGAACGTCTCGGCGCGCACCAGCCCGTAATCGAGGCTGGGCGTAAACCCGATGATCGAATTTGGGCTCGCCCGCCGGGCCGGTGGCGGCTGTCCATCGCGCTCCGTCATCCGCTCCGCGCGCACGCCGTGGCGGCTCGCGACCAGCAGGCGGCATGGGCCGGCGAACTCCAGGAAGCGAAACTGCAGCCCAATCCACGACCGCCAGGTGAAGAAACGCCAGTGCGGGCGGATTTTCAGCCGCGCGTCGCCGCTGAGGATCACCGCTTTCAGGAAACTCGGCCGCAGCACCAGTGAGCCTCCGTCGGGCACGGACACGAGCGCGAGCCCCGTCGACGGGTCGTCGGTGTGCGCAAACGTCACGGGAAATTCCCGCCCGGCCCGGGTATTGCGCAGCGCCACCAGGTCAAACAGGCCGCACAGGATGCACGCAAAAGGCACGCGCCAGTTGAGCATGAAGCGCGTGCGGCACCACAAATTCTTGTCCGCGCACTTCAAAAACGCCTCCTTCACCCACAAGCGTTCGCCCGGCCAGAGCGCCGTGTCGATCGACCGGCTGTGCCCGCTCACTTGCGGCAACGCAAAAAGGCCGTCGGCCAGCCGCACCGGCCGGCCGTTTTCGACCAGGCGGGCCAGGCCGAAAAACATAAACAGCTTCCCCAAGATTGCCCCGAAAAAATACAGGCCAAGTGCGGCGGCGGCATACCCCTTCGTTTTGTCCCACGCGCGCACGAGATAACTCACGAAGCGCGACTGGTTGGCCTCGACCGCGTGGATGCGCCGGTCGAGCTGGCCGAGCTCGATCTCAAGCCCGTCTTTTTCCCACCTGGTGCGCCTGAGCTCCATCACCAACCCAACCTCGCGCGCCTCCGTGTCGTGCCTGAGCTGTTCGTCACGGGCGAGCTGATCGGCATAAGCCCGCTGCTTCTCGCGATCGCCGAACCAGCCTTCCCACCAGCTCCGCAGCTCGCGCAACTCGTCGATGGCCTTGGCCTCCATTGCCTCGCGCGCCTGCTGTTGCGCGAGTTCGCCCTGCATCTCCGCCAGGTGCTTGTTGGCATCGTCCAGCGCGGCGGCGGTGCGCTGCCGGTCGCGCTTGAGTTCCTCGAGGAGCGGCTGCTTGGCCGCCGGCAGATTCACCTTGTCCTTGAAAAACAGCCACGACCCGCCCGCCGCCAGCACCAGCCCGACAATGAGCAGGCTGACGGCGAATTTTTGCAGGAGCCATTTGGCCAGGCGTTGGAACGAGGAAATCATCTGCGATCGGGATAATGTAATTTGAACCGCTAATGGACGCGAATAAACGCTAATCAAGCGGCCCTGAACCCCAATCTCGATCCTTTTTAACGCAGAGGGCGCGGAGAGCGCAGTGCAAAGATTCGATCCTCTGGCCTTCGCGTCAATGAGCGTTCATTAGCGGTTTTCAAAATAATTGTTCTGCCTGGAATGCCACGAAGTCTTGATATTTCAGCTCTTTTCACCTGTATACCAAGGAGCCTGCCATGTTCAAAGAATTCAAAGAGTTCGCGCTCAAGGGAAACGTCGTTGATCTCGCCGTCGGTGTGATTATCGGCGGAGCGTTTGGCACCATCATCACCTCGCTGGTAAACGACGTGCTCATGCCCCCGATCGGCCTGTTGATCGGCGGGGTTGATTTCAGCAATCTTTTCGTCGTGTTGAAACCGGGCCTGAAGGCGCCGGAGCCCTACGCCTCGCTCGCCGCGGCCAAAAGCGCCGGCGCGGTCACGCTCAACCTCGGCGTCTTCATCAACGCCGTCATCAACTTCACCATCATCGCCTGTGCGGTCTTCATCCTCGTCAAAGGCATCAACCGGCTGCGCCGGCAACATGAAGCCGCCCCGGCGGCGGCTCCGGCAGCACCACGCCAGGAAGTGCTCCTTGAGGAAATCCGCGACCTGCTCAAGAAGCAGCCGTGAATGAGCGGCGCCGGAAATGGGCAAGCGGCGCGGATAACCCTTGTGCAGGCTCGATTTGAATCGATCCCCGACGCATCACTGCGTCGGGGTCGGGCGCGTGGCGGTCAGCCCGATTTGTCCCTTTAACATTTTGCCGCCGTCGGCCGTCAGCCGCAAATAGTAATCCGACGAGCAAGCGGTGCCATCTTCATCGAGGGTCAGCAGGCCCGAATTGCTTGGGTTCATCGACGAGTTTTCCGCGGTCTTGGCGATCTGGTTGCCTTCACCATACTCGTCATACATGGAGATATAAACACTGGAGCAACCGGCCCTCGCCATGTTGTAGAATTGCCGCCACATGAAATCCCCGTGGGCTCTCTGGCGCGCCGACAGGTCGCCCGGCAGGACACAGGGCTGGTAATCCACGCCATTGGCCCGGCAGTCGGCCAGGTCAGGCACCGTATAGGTGTTATACGCGTTGTCCGCATCCGCGATGTTGCCAATGGCTCCGACCATCCAGGGCGAAAGCATGTTGAACGCATGATAAACCCCGATGTATCCGGAACGTGAACCGCCGGAGCCCGTGCGCCATTCCCGGGGCACTCCCCCGATGACGTAGCAACCCTGGCCCTTGAACCAATTGACCACATCCAGGCAGGTCGGGGCGTCCCACGGGTGGTTGGAATCGTTGAAACCAAAGCCCCAAATGTCCACCACCGGCTTGCCGTTCTGCCTGGCATAGGCCGATGAGGCGGTCAGGGCAGACATCTTGTTCGTCCAATCGGCCTTGATTTCCGACTGCATATTGAACCAGTCGGTGACGTCGTACATGATGTAGAACTTCCGGCCGTAGGTTTCCGCCGCGATCCTAACCTTGGTCGCCATGGCATCGCGGGTCGGGCCTTCCGAGGAGTTGGGATCGAACCGCTGCAGGGCGGCGGTGTCGCAGCCATTCTGCTGCATCCACAGGAATTGGGTGTTCACCGTTTGCTGGTCATAGGAAGAGAAGAGCGTGGCGCCAGAGCCATTGCCCAAATTGGCGTAGGCGGTCTGATACTTGGCAGAATATTCACGCATATCCGGCCACGCCTTGAGGTTATTATTGCCCGGGGAGGGCGATTGGGCCCAGTTCTGGCTCCAATGCCACCAGCCGTTGATCGGCGCCCCATCGCCGATACACGCGAACCAGCCCTGATACCCGACCGTGATCTTTCCGACCACATCTGAACCAGACGTGCTCTGATTTATGGTATAGCCGGCGGAAGTGACACTACTATCGCTCAAACCTCCCTTGTAGGCGATGGCGTTGAGCGTCGCGGTGGTGCCGATATTGATTGGCCCCGAATAGAGGGTGCCTGCGGTCTCCGATGGCGTGGAGCCGTCAGTCGTATAACGGATGGAAGCGCCACTGGTGGAGTCGCTGATGGTCACACTCTGCGCACTCGTGTAGGTGCCGCCACCGGGGCTGAACGATGGTGCGGCCACGATGCCGCCGGAAGTCGCAAGGATCATGTCGTTGATATTCCATCCGCCGTTGTCCTGGTCCAGCGTCAAGACTTGCTGGCCCGCAGGCAGCGTGACATTGGCTGTCACCGTGGCCCAGGCCTGCCAGCCACCCGTGGCGGGAAGGTTGACGGAACCGCTCAAGTTCGCACCCGAAGAATTCGCCAGATGGAAAGCATCCGTCACGGCAACCGGGCCCGCGACGCGGAAACTGACCGTGTAAGTTCCGGCTGTGGCCACATTGACCGTATATTTAAACCACTGGCCGCCGCTGGTCCATCCAAGGTCATCGCCGCCTCCCGTGTCCGAAGTCGTCTCGAGATCGACGCCGTCGGAACGATAGGCATGGTCCTGGCCATTGATCGAAGTGATATTGTAGGCTAGCCCTTGGCCGCCGGTGTCATAGTTTTCGGCCTGGACCGTGCCGGGAATCGTGGCCGGCGTTCCGCCGAACGGTGCCTCATTTGACCCTGAGGTGGTGGTGATCGTGTACGTCGCGCTGGCGATCGGGCTATCGCTGTAGCCGTTCGCGTAAGCGATGGCTTGGAGCGTTGCGGTACTGCCGATGTTCACCGGACCCGAGTAAAGCGTGCCGTTGGTTTCACTCGGCGTGCTCGCATCGGTCGTGTAACGGATGGACACGCTGCTGGTGGTATCACTGATCGTCACGTTTTGTGCGCTCGTGTAGGTGCCGCCCGCAGGACTGAATGAAGGAGCGATTAATTGCGGCAGGCCGAGCGTATAGGCGACGCTGCTGACATAGGTGGTGCCGTTCATCAGCCAGAAGGCATACTGGTTGGACGCAGTGTCCTGCCATATAAGGTCGGGTTTGCCATCGCCGTTGAAGTCGGCGGCGCCAACGAGGTTCCAGTTGGTGGTAACCGTTCCGAGACTGACGCTGCTGACGTAGGTGGTGCCGTTCATCAGCCAGACGGCCCGCTGCCCACTCACCGTGTTCTGCCAGATGAGGTCGGGTTTGCCATCGCCGTTGAAGTCGGCGGCACCGGCAATCTGCCAGTCGGTGGTAACCGTTCCGAGACTGATACTGCTGACGTAAGTGGTGCCGTTCATCAGCCAGATGGCCCGCTGCCCGTTCTTCGTGTTCTGCCAGATGAGGTCGGAGTTGCCATTCTTGTTGAAGTCGGCCGCACCGGCGATCTGCCAGTCGGTGGTAACCGTTCCGAGACTGACGCTACTGACGTAGGTGGATCCGTTCATCAGCCAGATGGCGCGCTGTCCGTTCACCGTGTTCTGCCAGATGAGGTCGGGTTTGCCATCGCCGTTAAAGTCGGCGGCACCGGCAATGTCCCAGTCGGTGGTAACCGTTCCGAGACTGACGCTGCTGAGGTAGGTGGTACCGTTCATCAGCCAGATGGCCCGCTGGCCGCTCGCCGTGTTCTGCCAGATGAGGTCGGGTTTGCCATCGCCGTTGAAATCGGCGGCACCGACCAGTTCCCAGGGATTGGCGGCCTGCTGCGTCTGCGTCACCGTCAAGGTCAGGGCCTGGTTGCCAGTGCCACTGGCATTGGTGGCGCTGAGGGTCACCGAGGAGGTTCCGGGCGCGCTTGGCGTCCCGCTAATGAGCCCGGTGGAAGCATTCACCGACAAGCCGGCCGGCAGCCCGGTCGCTCCGTAGCTGGTCGGGGAATGGGAAGCGGTGATTTGATAACTAAAGGCCGATCCGACCGTCCCGGAAGCAGTGCCGGGACTTGAGATCACCGGAGCAGTCCCCGCCGATGCAAACGTCATATAATTGAGGTTGTAGCCGCCTGTGTCTTGGAAGAGCTCGATGACCTGCTGGCCGGCAGGCAGGGTGACGTTCGCGGTGATGGTCGTCCAGGTTTGCCAGCCACCCGCGGCGGGAACGTTGACCGGGCCACTCAGGTTCGCACCCGAGGAATTCGCCAGATGGAAGGCGCCGGTCACGGCGCTCGGAGCAGCCACGCGAAAGCTGACCGCGTAAGTCCCGGCCGTAGCCACATTGACCGTGTATTTAAACCACTGGCCGGCGCTGGTCCATCCAAGGTCATCGCCGCCGCCCGCGTCCGCAGTATTTTCCAGGTCAACGCCGTCCGAACGGTAGCTCGTATCTGTCCCATTAATCGAAGTGACATTGTAGGCAACGCCCTGGCCACCCAGGTCGTAGTTCTCGTTCTGGATGGTCCCGGGAATGGCGGCCGGGGTGCCGCCGAAAGGCCCTTCGCTGACGCTGATCGTATAGCTGGCGCTCGTGACGGAGCTATCCGTCATGCCGCTCGCGGAGGCGATGGCCTGGAGGCTGGTGCTGGTGCCGATGTTCACCGGCCCGGAGTAAACATTGCCTGTCGTGGAGGTCGGCGTGCTGCCGTCGGTGGTGTAACGGATGGATGCACCGCCAGTCGTTGAAGCAATGGTTACATTTTGCGCATTCGTGTACGTGCCGCCAGCGGGGCTGAATGTCGGTGCAGCGACGCTCTGTTGTTGCGAACCACCACCGATGACTTGGAACTCGGCCGCCTGGCCGCCCGGCGCGCCCGAGTTCGCCGTGAACGCGAGTTGAATCTGACTAGCGGTCGTGACAACAGGAATCGTCAACGTATTCCCTGTATTCGGGCTAAAAGCATAGGACGTCGCCTGAACAAGAGAGTTGAAGGTGGAAGAAGATTGGTCATGCCCGAGCACTTGGATGGTTTGCGTCCGGTCCCCCCAGATGGAGGCTGGATTCAACTTTACCACCACCGAGGTCACATTGGCATTGGCCCCAAGGTCGATGGTGAGCGTGGCCGGCAGGCCGGCACTTTCCCAATAGGTCGTGACGTCGCCATCGTTGGCATTGGTCGCCGGAAACTGTGCGTTCGCTGACGAAGCCGTAATCGGTTTGCCCACGGCAAGATTGGTTCCAGTCGAAGTGCCGAGGGTGTACGTGGCCAAGGCCAGGGATGAATCCGTCAGGCCGCTTTCGTAGCCGATGGCCTTGAGCGTGGTCGTGGTACCGATGGAAATCGAACCGGAGTAAACCGTGCCACTGGTCTCGCTTGGCGTGCTGCCGTCCGTCGTGTAACGAATGGTTGCGCCGCTGGTGGAGTCGTTGATCGCAACCACCTGTCCGTTGGCATAGTTGCCGCCGCCAGGATTGAAAGTCGGCGTAGCCACTTGCGTCGGCAGGCCGCCAGTGGGCCCATAGGCCACCAATTGGTTGGCGGTTCCCATATAAACCATCCCGTTGGCAATTGTGGGAGGCGTAAACTTTACATACGTCCCCAAGGTATCCCGCGTGGAATTCTGGCTGCTATCCCATAGCTCGGAGGGGAAATTCACCGCATCGTAGGCGCGCAGGACGCTGTCCGAACCGGTCGTCCAAAGAATGCCATTGGCCGTTCCGTTGGACGAGAGGGAGGCCCCGCCGCTACGGTCGTTCGAAGCAACCGAGCCCTGCCCGAGGGGCGTCGTATTAATACTCGTTCCCGTGAATTGATAGGATTTGGCGGTGTCGCTGCCCGACGCGACAAAGAGATACTGCTTGGCCGGCCCGTTCCAATAAACGGGACTGGTGCCGATCGTATCCGTTCCAGCCGTGGCGATAAAAGATTGCAGGCAGGAATCCGCCGTCGAATTAAAGTGCCCCATGTTGTTTCGGTCGCACAGGTACATCTTTCCCTCTTTGCCCAAGCCCACGACATAGTGCGGCGGCACCAGGATGGGGCCACCACTGCCCAAGTCAACGTCACCAGAATTAAGCGCAGCTTGGTCGTGCGGCGTAAACCAATCGGCGACGGACAATCCACCGACCGTGTTGAGTTTGATAAAAGAGTCGCCAAAGTTTGAAGAGCCGTCCCAGCTTCCATTGCCGGTCTCGACGTAGATAAATCCATTGGCATCCGCGGCCGGCCCCATGCCGCAGGCCCAGATTCCGCCTTGCGAGCCGGAGGGAGTCGTACAGAAAGCGGCGACTTGCGCGATGGTGCTCGGGCCGGCCCGGTAGCCCAGCAGCCAGCCATGGTAAGCGCCGTTGTCACAATGGGAGGCGTAGCCGAGATAAACCACCCCGTTGAGCAAAAGCAGGCCCGGCCGTTGGGCCTGGACATAAGGGTCGAACGTGACCCCCGATACCGTAGCCGAGATGTTCACCGGCGCGCCGAATTTCTCCGCGCCCGTGCCCAAGTCCAGTGCGTGCAAATTGTGGAAATGATTCGCGCCCACTTCGGTCTTGGCATCGACGTAGAGCGTATTGGTGCTCAGGTCGATCACCGGGGTACCCGTGATGCCGATTTCGGGAGCCAAATCCGTGCAATTTTGATCGGTGACCGACGGGCCGAGATTGACGTGCCATAACGCCGCGCCACCGGTATTCGCGTCAAAGGCATAAACGCTGTTATGCTCCGTGCAAACATAGACGACGTTGTGCGTGCCACCGGCAATGTTCAGCGCCGAGACGTAGAGCGGCTGGGCATAAACCTGGCCATCCAGATTCTCCGTGAATTTTTTGCCGAATTGGCCCTGGTTAACGTTGGCGGTCGTCAGGATCGTTTCCTGGGTGTTCGCGCCCGTGCGCGAATTGTCATTATGCTGGGTCAAGACGTTCGCCTGTCCGAAGGCCGTGATCGATAACGCTGTTATATAAAAAACCTGCCCCAGGGGGCAAAAAAATCGGAGGACACGAGAAGCCGACGTTTTCATCTAACGATATTTTATATATTTGGAGTAAACGCTAAACGCCCTGTATCGCAAATCGATATCATTGCTTTCCTTTCAGAAGCGGGGGTAAAACGAAAGCAAGCGCGTAACAATTTAATGAATTCATTATACAGATTAATCAAGTCCGTTTTCCCTCACATATGATTAATGAACATCATTGGCGTTTTCCGCCAGAAACTAAAAACCACACGAAAGGCCGCCGAAGAAGCCGCGGCGCGCCCCAAACTTCGGCGCACCGACGCCTATGCCTGTGCCATCGTTGAGCTCATAGCTTTGGTCGAATAGATTGGTCACATCGAAGCGGAAGGCCGCCGCGCCCAGGCCCCCAAGCTTCCAGCGGTATTCCAAGCCGAGATTCACCGGGTAATAGGCGGACAGCTTTTCGGTGTTGGCAAAACCGCGGCGCATGCCGTTGCCATAAAGGATGTCGGCGTGAACCGTGGCCCGCTTCCAGGCATAGGCGGCGCCGGCCGTGGCCGTATAAAACTGGTTCTGATCAAGGTAAACGTCATGGCTGGCGATGTAGGCCAGCTCATCGGCGTTGAATTCGAACTGGCTGGAAACAATGTTGCGGGCCCTGGCCTGGGAGGCGGCGAAATTGCCATAGGCGGAAAATCCGCCCTCGATGTAGCTGGCAGACAGTTCCGCGCCGTAGATCGTGGCCTGGGCGAAGTTGTAGGGCGAAAAGACGTTGGCGGCGCCGAACTGCCCGTCGTCGATCTGATCCGTGGCGCGCTTGTAGTAGCCGTCCAGGCCCACTTCGAAGCTGGGTGAAAAGCCGTGGGTGACGCCGGCGTCGAAGTAATTCGATCGCTCGCACTTCACCGGATCGTCCGTTTCCACCCCGGCGGCGTTCGTCGTGCCCTCAAACTTGCCCACGCTGGTGGGCGAAACATTCTCAAGCGGAGGCGGAATGAAGTAGCGCGCGTAGCCGGCGTGGAGCGTCGTGGCGCTTGAAGCGTTGAAGACGGCACTGACGCGGGGGCTGACCTGATTTTCATCGACGTAGGCCTTTACCTGGTCAAAACGCCCGCCGAAATTGAGCGTGAGCCGGTCGGTGGGGTTCCATTCGTCCTGCAAATACAGCGTGGAATCGTCACCCCTCTTGGAGTGATTGTCCGCGATCAGAATGGGCGGCGCCTGCGCGATAAGATCCCCGTTGGCCGGATCGACATCGTCGGCCCCAGCCTTAAAGACGGACACCTGGTTGTGATCGCGGGCGCCGTTCGTATCGAAAAGCAGGCCGCCGCGCAGGGTGTGCGCATCGCCCGCCCGATAGGTGAAATCGCCCTGCACTCCATTCGTCAGGATGTCGCGGAATACCCGTCCGGCCACCCCGTTGAAATAAAGGTCTCCGTTTTCATCCGGGCGAAACCCAACGCTGCTATAGCGGTTGACCTGAGCGATTTGGAACGAAAGATTCCCCATCGTCTGCTGGTAGGCCACAATGCCATAGTAGGATTGCTCGGTCTGTGTTTCGTCCAGGCGAGCCGAATCCGCGACGGGAAAACTGGCCGCCTTCCCGGCAAATTCAATGACGGGAACCTGCCCGGGATTGTTGGGAATTTGAAAATCGCCGTGGAACGCGCTGAAGATGAAACTGAGCCGGCTCGTATCCGTTAGTTTGCGCGAGAGATAGGCCAGGCCACGGTATTGATCGGTATCGTCATGGATGGCCTGCGCGCTGGGCGCGGGATTTTCGATGCCCTGGCTGTCATGAAGATAGCTGCCGGTAAAGAAGTAGTCGATCCGGCCTGACGTTCCGCCATAGGACAGGCTGGGATGGATGGTATCGTAACTGCCACCATAGGCAGACGCCTCCCCGCCATGCAGGCTATCCCCGCTTTTGGTTTGAATGGAAATAATGCCGTAGTTGCCCCAGGCATATTGCGCCGGCAACGCCCCGACTTTGAAAACAACCGAATCCACAAACCGGGTGTCGATGTCTTCGCCAAAGCCGTTGATGGCGCGGGGCAGCAGGACGCCGTTGATGTAATACTGGTAATAAGGATCCTCCAGGCGGAAATGCACCTGCCCGGCGCTATCCTGGGAAGCGCCCGGCGCGTGCAGCAGGACTTGATTGAAGGATGAGTTCGATCCTTGGGCGATAGCTTCGATCTGGCTGTGGTCCAATTCGTATGTGCTGATACCGAGGCTGGGGTCAGCCTGCACGGAGGGAGTCACCACCACCTTCGGCAGAACGGTCACCGCATTGGACGCTGGCTGATCCGCCGCCTGCAAATCCACCCCGAGGCCAAGCCCGGCTGCGAATAAAGGGATGGCCAGCGCGTATCGGCAACGGAACCCAAGCATGAGGACGGAGGCCATCTACCACATCCAGCGCAGGCCGCCGCGGGTGAAGCGTGGCGGGCCAACGCTGACAACGCCGGTGGGGCTCAGGCCGGTTTGCACCTGGGCATTGAAGAGATTTTCCACGGAGAAGAAAACCTCTAGGCTTTTTCCGAACTTGCGCGAGGCGGAAATATTAAACGTGGTGGCGGAGGCGAGCTTGAGCCTGTTTTGATCGTCATCAAACTGGCTGCTGGTCCAGTGCAGGTCCGCATCAAGGTGAATTTGGGCGGGCGCCAGCCAATCAGCCGTCAACACCACACTGTGGCGCGGCACTTCAGCCAGGCGTTTTCCCACCAGGGTCGGGGCCACGCTCGCGGCGGTAATTCTGGTGTCGTTGTATAAATAGGCTGCTTCAAGTCGCACCGCTGAAATCGGCTGCCAATGAACCGATGCCTCCAGCCCGCGAACTTGGACCGCATCGAGATTCAGCCGCTGCTGCCCCACTCCACCCGCCGGGATGACGCCAAAAAGCGGGAAGGTTCCCGGGCCTTTCACCAAATTCACGTTCGAAACAGCATGGTATAATTCGTCATAAAAGCCCGTGAGAGAAGCACCGGCCGGCTCACCGCCAAAATCAAAGCCAGTTTCCGCACCGTTGATCGTCTCCCTGGAAAGCGCGGGATTGGCCGCCGTAATCACATTACCCACCCGATACGGCCGGTAATATTCATTCAACGTCGGCACGCGAAAAGCATGATAAACGTCCAGGCGCGCCCTGCCCCAAGGGCAGGGCTGCCAGATCAGTCCCACATTGGGGCTGAATTCTTTGCCGGTCATCGCGGCATATTCGCTATTCTGCAGCGATGCGCCTGTAATCAGGTTGGATTTGCGCTGATGGCCATCGTCATTGCGCCAATAGTCAACCCGGGCTCCGAGCGTACCCCGCCATTCGGGGCTTAAGGCCTGCTCGTGCTGCAAAAAAGCGCCCGTAAAATATTGCTCGCCGCCGGCAAACAACTGCTGGGTGAACTTGCCGTTGGAAAAAGTTGTGTCCTCGCGGGTCTCACCTTTCACCCAGCGGGCATCGGCGCCGACGCTGGTCGTGGCGCGGCCGGCCCCGGACCACGTCGCGGTGAGCGAGCCTCCGGCTGCATCGGCCGGCACGGCGAACTGGTCATCGGCCGGCGTTTCCGCCGTGCGCGCGGCGTTGACCGAAGTAAAATAACTGTTGAACGACTCTTGCTCGACATAAGAGACGGCCGACCATGCGGGGCCATTTTGGAGCACACCGACCAGCTTGGCTGAAACAAAACGGTCAACGGTGGCGTTGCGCTGGAGTGGCGTGCCATTGTCCCGGTCTTCAGTAAAGTAACGGCCGTTTAGGCTTAACGCGCTGTTTCCCATCTCATGCTGCCAAGTTGCCTCTGCCCAACGATGGCGAACATCTGCGTTCACATCGATTGGCCCGCGCTGGTTGGGCGCCACCAAGGGAAAGCCGGTGGTGGAAAAATCATCTGCATCGACGCGAACCGAATCTTTTCCTTTCACGCCGGTGGCCAGAATCTCACCGTTCCACGTGCTGAAATCGCCGGCCGCGCCCACCGCCTTCACTTCGTTTCTATCCAGCGGGGAACGGATGAGCTGGATCGTCCCGCCCAACGCGGAGTTTCCCCACGCGCCCGAGCCTCCGCCGTGGACCATTTCGACCCGGGAAAGCGACTCCATGGAAAGTTTGCTCCAGGTGACCCAGCCGCCAAAGGGATCGTTCAGCGGCACGCCGTCCAATAACACCAGCGAACGGCTGGCGCCGCTCGGCCCGATCCCGCGCAACGAAACTCCCTGTGCGGTGGGATTCGCCGTCAGGCTTCCCGATCGCCGGAACAAACTGAAAGCGGGCGAACGGCGCAAAGCATCGTCGATGGCAAGCGAGGGGCTTTGTTGCAGCGCTTCAGCCGTGAATACATCGACAACCAGGGGGATTTTACTGGCTGCCAGGGGGGCACGCGCAGCCGTGACGACCACCGGGTCCATAATCACGGTTTGCGCGTGCACCAACGAAACCACTGCAAACACAGCGAAGTAGCCGCATAAATGATTCATGGGATAAGCTAAAAATTAGACGCGAAGACGCGCAAAAGATACAAATAATAATAAAATCAAGCGTCGGAATTTTAGCCACGAACAATCAGGCCGCTCCGCTGAAAATCAAAGCGTTTTGCGGAAGGGAATGAAGTATCGGTAATTCAACCTCAGTCTTTTCATCGCCCGCCGCTGGTTGCGGCGGGCGATGAAGAAAACGGTTATCGTTTCGGTTACGGATTAAGGTTGTTCGCCGTGAGCGAGCAGCCCGAGGGCGTGGCGTTCACATCGAGGTTCCACGTGTCCAAGCTGGACACGACCGCGGTACTGCGGAAGGCGTAGTTGAGTCCGACCGTCAGTTCGGTGCCACCGGCCGGGGTCACATAGACCGAATAGGTGTGCGCCGGAACGTTCACCACCATGCGGAAGTGATAGGCGATGTTTTTTGCATACGAGATGGTCGAGGTGCCGTAGGCCGTGCCATTATAGGCATCGATCTGGCCGGAGGTATTGAAGCGCGCGATGCAGGAGATACCCGGGTAGCCCGTGGCCACGCCTTTTGACAATCCCACCACCACGTTTTCCGGCGAAACGGTGGGCGTCGCATCGAAGGTCGCAGTGAAGGTTCCCGTTTGGGCTGAGGTCAGGGCCAATGAATGGAATCCATTACCCGATGAACCGGTCAGCGACCTCGTCACAGCGCTGATCGTATAGGAACCCGAGGTGACAGTGCTGTCCGTCATGCCGGTTTTAAACGCGAGCGCCTTGAGCGTGGTCGTGACACTGATGGTAACGGCTCCTCCGTTGGCCAATGCAGTGCCATGGCTGATCATGCCCCCGCTTTCGGTCGGCGTGCTGCCATCGGTGGTGTAGGCAATCGAGGCACCGCTTGTCGTCGAAGTGATCGTCACCGTCTGTGCGCTCGTATACGTACCAGCCAGGGGATTGAACATCGGCGCCGCCACCTGTGGCGTGCCAATCGTATAGGAACCCGAAGTGAGGGTGCTGTCCGTCATGCCGCTCTCGAAGGCCATCGCCTTGAGCGGGGTCGTCGTGCTGATGCTCACCGGCGCCGAGTAAAGCGTGCCAGCCGTTTCCGACGGTGTGCTGCCATCGGTCGTGTAGCGGATGGAGGCGCCGCTCGTGGCCGAGGTGATCGTCACCGTCTGCGTGCTCGTATAAGTGCCGGCCCCGGGGCTAAACACCGGCGGGGCCACCTGCGGCGGCGGGTTGATCGTATATTGGCCGGTGGTCACCGGGCTCGTGCCGGCGCTGTTTGTCCCGATCGCCTCCAGTGTCAGGCTGGTCGAAATCAGGATTGAACCGGTATAGTGCGTGGACGAACTGGTCGGAGTGCTGCCATTCGTCGTGTAATAGATGGAGGTGGCGCCCGAGCTCGTGATGGTGACCATTGGCACACTCGTATAGGTGCCTGCACCAGGACTAAACACCGGCGCAGCGGGTGGCAGGGTGATCGTGTAGTTGCCGGTGGTGATTGTGCTATCGGTCATGCCGCTCTCGAAAGCCATCGCCTTGAGCGTCGTTGTGGCATTGATGGTAACGGCTCCTCCGTTGGCCAATGCAGTGCCATGGGTGATCGTGCCCCCGCTTTCGGTCGGCGTGCTGCCGTCCGTGGTGTAGGCAATCGAGGCACCACTTGTTGTCGAAGTGCTCGTCACCGTCTGTGCGCTCGTATACGTGCCGGCCGGGGGATTGAATGTCGGCGCCGCCACCTGCGGCGTGCTGATGGTATAGAGACCTGTGGTCAACGGGCTGTCCGTCATGCCGGTTTTAAACGCAGCGCCTTGAGCGTGGTCGTGACGCTGATGGTAACAGATCCCCCGATGGGCAACACGGTGCCGTGGGTGACAGTGCCACCGCTCTCGGTTGGCGCGGTGCCGTCCGTGGTATAAACAATCGTGGCGCCGCTCGTCGCCGAGGTGATCGCCACCGTCTGTGCGCTCGTATACGTGCCAGCCAGGGGATTGAAGGTCGGCGCCGCGACCGTTTGGGTTCCACTGACCGCAAGGTTGCTCAAGGTCACCGAGCCACCCGGGGAAGAGTTCACGTCGATTGTCCACGTATCCAGGCTGGTCACGGCAGCGCGGAACTTATAATTGAGCCCCACCGTCAACTCGGAACCGCCGGGTGGCGTGACATAGACCGAGTAGGTGTTCGCAGGGACGTTGACCACCATCCGGAAGTGATAGGTCAATCCTTTGGCGTACGGAATGACCGAAGCCGCCTGATAAGCGGTGCCGTTATAGGCGTCGATATCGCCGGAGGTATTGAATCGCGCGATGCAGGAAAGGCCGGGATAGGCCGTCTGCGCCCCCTTGGACAACGCGATCACGGCATTGATCGGGGAGAGTGAAGGCGAGTCATCAACCGTCGCCGTGAAGGTGCCGGCCTGCGACGACGACATCGGAATATTGTCGAAGCCGTTGCCCGGTGAGACCGTGATGCTGTTGCTATTCGCGCCGCCATAGACCACCAGTTGGTTGTAGGTTCCCACGTAAACCATCCCGTTGGCGATCATGGGAGGAGCAAACTTTACATACGTCCCCAAGGCGTCCCGCCCAGGATTCTGGCTGCTATCCCATAGCTCGGTGGGGAAATTCACCGCATCGTAGGCCCGCAGGACGCTGTCCGAACCGGTCGTCCAAAGAATGCCATTGGCCGTTCCGTTGGACGAGAGGGAGGCCCCGCCGCTAAAGACGGCTGAACCAAACGAGCTCTGACCGAGGGGCGTCGTATTAATGCTCGTCCCGGTGAATTGATAGGATTTGGCCGTGTTGAAGCCCGCCGCGATAAAGAGATATTGTTTGGCCGGCCCGTTCCAATAAACGGGACTGGTGCCAACCGTATTCGTTCTGTTCATGGCGACAAATGATTGCAGGCAGGAATCCGTCCCAGAATTAGACATCGTGCAATCCGTCGTCGAATTAAAGTGCCCCATGTTGTTTTGGTCGCACAGGTACATCTTCCCCTCTTTGCCCAAGCCAACGACATAGTGCGGCGGCACCAGCACCGGTCCGCCGGAGCCAAGGTCCGCGTCACTCGCATCGAGGCAGGCTTGATTCCACGGCGTAAACCAATCGGCGAGCGACAGTCCGCCAACGGTACTGAGTTTGAGAAAAGAGTCGCCAAAGTTTGAAACACCGTCCCAGGTTCCATTGCCGGTCTCGACATAGATATAACCATTGGCATCCGCGGCCGGCCCCATGCCGCAGGCCCAGAGTCCGCCTTCCGTGCCGGTGGGGGTCGTGCAGAAAGCGGCGACTTGCGTGATGGTGCTCGGGCCGGCCCGGTAACCCAGCAGCCATCCATGATAGGCACCATGATCGCAATGAGAGGCATAACCGAGATAGACCACGCCGTTGAGCAAAAGCAGGCCCGGCCGTTGGGCCTGGAGGTAAGGGTCGAACGTGACCCCTGATACCGTAGCCGAGATGTTCACCGGGGCGCCAAATTTCTCCGCACCCGTGGTCAAGTCCAGTGCGTGCAAATTGTGAAAATGATTCGCGCCCACTTCGGTCTTGGCATCGACGTAAAGCGTGAACGTGCTCAGGTCGATCACCGGGGTGCCCGTGATGCCAATTTCCGGAGACACATTGCCGCAATTTTGATCGGTGACCGACGGGCCGAGATTGACCTGCCACAACGGCGCGCCACCGGTGTTCGCATCAAAGGCGTAAACACTGTTATGTTCCGTGCAAACATAGACCACATTGTGCGTGCCACCAGCAATGCTCAGCGCAGAGACATAGAGCGGCTGGGCGTAAACCTGGCCATCCACACTCTCGGTGAATACTTTTCCGAATTGGCCTTGATTGACGTTGGCCGTCGTTAGGATCGTTTCGTTGGTATTCGCACCCGTGCGCGAATTGTCATTATGCTGCGTCAGGACGTTCGCCTGGCCGAAGGCCGTAAACGAGGCCACTGAGATCAAAAAACCAAGTTCGAAATGCAAAAAACGGCGGAGCATGGACGAACTAGGCTTATTCATTTTAAAAAAAGTTAATCAGGTGTTTATTCAGTCTTTTCAACGCCCGCCGTTGGATACGGCGGGCGCTGAGGAAAACGGTTATCGCTAAAATTACGGACTGAGGTTGTTGGCCGTGAGCGAGCAGCCCGAAGGCGTGGCATTCACATTGAGGTTCCACGTGTCCAGGCTGGCCTGCGCGACGCGGAAAGCGTAGTTGAGACCGACCGTTAGTTCGGTGCCGCCGGCCGGGGTCACATAGACCGAGTAGGTGTGTGCCGGAACGTTCACGACCATGCGGAAGTGGTAGGCGATATTTTTTGCGTACGGGATGACCGAAGCCGCCTGATAGCCGGTGCCGTTATAGGCATCGATATCGCC
>DATMNP010000071.1:0-22104 GCA_035568935.1 Opitutaceae bacterium
CATTTTACAACTTCCCTTGGTTACGTATATTATCAAAACTGGTCTACCTCAAGTTTCTCTGATTTCATCCGGCACACGATCACCCTTGCGTTGAACCTTCGCTTTTAGCCCTGTGTTGACATGACACCCTTCTTCCATCTCGTGCCACGGTTGCTGCTCCCACTCGCGGCCCTCGTGGTACTTTTGGCCGGCCGGCCCGCCTTGCGCGCCGAACCTCCGGCCACTGAGGGGAAAATTGCCAGCTACACGCTCACGGCCACCGACCGTTTGCGCATCGCCGTCTATCAAGAAGACGATCTGTCCAGCATTGTCCGAATTGACGCCAATGGTGACGTTAACCTGCTGCTGGTCGGCGAAGTCAAAGTTGCCGGCCTCACTGTAAGCGCGGCCCAAAAATCCATCGAAGATGCCTACCGCGACGGCCGCTTCCTGCGCAATCCCCAGGTCATCATCACCGTCGAGGAATACGCGCCGCGCGAAGTCTCCATCGGCGGAGAGGTGCGCAGCCCGGGCCGCTACCCGCTGCCCATCGAATCCACCATGACCGTCATCGACCTCGTCACCAAGGCCGGTGGCCTCACCGATATCGCCAAGGGCTCGGCGGTCACCATCACGCATATCACTCCCGATGGTAAAAAGATAACGACCACGGTGGATGTTGACAGCATTATCAAGGGCAAGGCCCAGGCCAAGGCCGACGACACCACCCTCCAGCTCCAGCCGGGCGACATTATTTACGTCCCAGAACGAATCATTTGATCCCTGTGCCACGATGGCCGAATCCAACTTGAAGCCACCCTCAGCGCCGCTCAAACCACTGCACGGCAAGGAAGACGATGCCGTCGAGCGCCGCACCTTGCGCGATTATTTTATCATCCTGCGCGAACGTTTCTGGATTGCCCTTCCGCTGGCACTCCTCGTCGTGCTGCCGCTCGGATATTATCAGGTGCACCAGCCCAAGATGTACCAGGCTCATGCCACCATGGAGTTTGAGAAACCCGAGCGCGTCATCACGACCGAAGGCGTCGTCGATCCCGCCGTCAAATCCGACATCGATCTCAACACCTACATTGAGGATCTCAACAGCGGCCGCCTGCGCGCAAAAGTCCTCGAGTCGCTCACGCCCGACGAGGTTAAGATACTCCAGCGACCCTTCCTGAAAAACCTCGCGCCTGGCGAGGCCCCCCCACCCGCCTCCAGCCTGCTCGGCAGCCTCACGGTCACCTCGGTGCACAATAGTTTTCTCATCAGCATCTCGGTCATCCACGAGGATCCGGAGGCCGCCGCGCTGATCGCCAACCACTATATCGACCAGTTCATGCAGTACCTCATGGAAAATGTCGGCGGGCGAAATGAAGCCGCCGTCGAATACCTCAAGACCCGCGGCGACGAACTCCGCAAGGAGTCCGAAATCGCCGACCAGGATCTCGAGACCTACATGAAGGATAACAACCTCGTTTCGTTCGACAGCAGCGTGAACATAGTCACCGACCGCCTAAAGGCTTTGAACAGCGCGTTGGAAAATGCCGGCCAGGAGCGCCTGGCCCTCGAGACGCTTTTCAACCAGGTCCAGGCCTATAAAAACGATGGCCGCGACCTTCTCGAGATCGCCTACATCGCCAATCACGGCACGGTTCCCGGCATCCGCTCCCAGTTGGATGACCTCAAGCGCATCCAGGCGGCTCTCTCCGAACGCTATCTGGAGCGCCATCCGAAGATGATCGACGTCAACAACGCCATTCATGTGGCCCAGGACCAGTTGAACCAAGCGCTTGACCTCGCGATCCAGGAACTCGAAACCAGTCTCGCCAAGGCCCGCACGACCGAGAGCACCCTGCGGGATAACTATGCGAAGCAGGAACAGGAACAGCTCCGCCTCCGTGATCTCTCGGTCAAATATCGCATCCTCGAAAACCAGGCCTCGGCGGCCAAAAACAACTACACCCAGATTCTTGACCGTCTCAACCAGGCCACCAACTACAAGAATCTCGAAAACATCCCCGTCCATCTGCTCGACAAAGCCGTGCCGCCTATCGGTGCGCCATTTACGCCCAATCCCAGCCAGATTTTCCGCTTCTGCACTGGCCTTGGGTTTGTCATTTTTATCGGCGTCGCGGTCGGCCTCAGCTTTATCGACGACCGCATCAAAAGCTCCTGGGACGTCGAATCCTTCATCGGCGTCAACCTGCTCGGCATCATCCCCGAACTGGGCGACACCAAGGACGAGGAAAAATATTCCCTTGTCCTCAACGGTTCGACCACCACCGGCGCCGAGTCTTTCCTTGGCGTGTACAGCTCCGTAAAAATCCTCTCCAAGCTCGATTTTCCAAAATCCATCCTTGTCACCAGCACCATTCCTGGCGAAGGCAAAACCCTGGTTTCCTGCAACCTCGCCAGCGCCTTCGCCCGCCACGGCAAGCGCACCCTGCTCATCGATTGCGACCTCCGCCGGCCCATGCTGCACCGCCACTTCAAGCAGGAAAACAAACTCGGCCTCCTGCCCTGGTATGAAAATGGCGCCAGTCTCGATGATGACATCACGAGCAATCCCCACTTGGGCATTGTGCAAATCGCCGAAGACTTTTTCCTTCTTTGCTCCGGCGGGCGGTCCAAAACGCCCACGGAAGTCCTGGAAAACCCCGCCTTTGGCCAGCTCATCGACCGCCTGAAAAGACAGTTTGAACTCGTCGTGGTGGACTCGCCACCGCTCGGCGCCGTCACCGACTCGCTCCTCATCGCCGAGCACACCGACGAAATCATCTATGTCTGCCGTTTCAATCGCACCAACCGCAAGCACATCAAGCTCTACATCCGCAGCCTGCAAAACAGCAAGAATGAGATCCTCGGCATCGTCCTCAACGGCCTCTCCCCGCGCCGCATTGCCTACTACTCCAATTACCGCTACTACCGCAGCTATAAAAAGTATTACGGCGCGCAGACGTAAGGAAGGACTGAAAGGCTGAAGAGCTGAAAGACTGAATGCTGGTGTTTGGTCGGCCTTTTTCAGCCTTTCAGTCCTTCAGCTTTCCAGCCTTTTTCAATCCGTGCTCTCCCAGTTTCTTCCCGCAAACTTTGCCCCGGCAAAACCCGTCGCCCTCATCGCCGGCCAGGGCCTTTATCCCGCGCTCACCGCGCAGGCGATCCGCCGCGCCGGAGTGCCGCTCAAGCTCATCGCTTTCGAGGAGGAAACGCGTCCCGAGCTCGTCGCGTCCTTCGCCCCCGCCGACCGCGAAACCATCGTTGTCGGCCAGCTCGGAAAAATGCTCAAAACCCTGGAAAAATTTCACGCCGGCTATGCGCTCATGGCCGGCCAGGTCACGCCGCGCCGCCTGTTTAAAAGCCTGCACCAGCTCGACCTGAAAGCCGCGCAAATCCTGCTTTCGCTCAAACGCCGCAACGCCGAGACCATCTTCGGCGCCATCGCCGGCCAGATCGAAAAACTTGGCATCACCATGCTCGATGCGCGCTGTTTTCTCGATGACCAGCTCGCCACGCCCGGCATCATGACCGGCGGCCGCTTTCCCATCGAACGCGATTACATCGACCATGGCGTCCACCTGGCCCGCGAATGCGCGCGCCTCGACATCGGCCAGGGTTGCGTCGTGCGCAAAGGCACCGTGCTCGCGGTCGAGGCCTTCGAAGGCACCGATGAAATGCTTCGCCGCGCCGGTTCCTTCAAAACGGATGGCTCCCTCTTTGTGAAAACGGTGAAGACCGGCCAGGACTATCGCTTTGACGTGCCCGTCTTCGGGCAAAAAACCCTCGAAACCATGCATGAAACCGGCCTCGCCGCCGCCGCCCTGGAATCCGGACGCGTCCTCATCCTCGACAAACCCGCCGTTCTCGCCCAAGCCCGCACGTGGAAGATCAGCCTGCTGGGGTACGAGTAGAAACTTGTCCTTGGTTATTTGTCACTGGCCTGTCCGCCCTAGCTTTAGCGAAGGCGGATCAATTCGTCATAGTTGGTAGTTGGTTCAGCCTTCGAGCCGTACCCTGTGGCTTTCCACTTGATACCCGATACTCCGGTCTGAGCTTGTCCTTGGATGTTGGGCGTTCGATGTTGAGGGTTGGAAGTTCAGCGCGTCAGCGCGCTGACACTTGCCCTTTCGCCGAACATCCCGCATCCTGCCTCCATGAACACCGACGTTGTTGTCATCAACATCAAGGCCGTCGTCCCCACCGCCAACGGCTGTGCGGTCTTCCTCGGCAATGACGAGAAGACCTTCGTCATTTATGTGGATCACTTTGTCGGCAATGCCATCCAGATGTCGCTCAATGGCGTAAAAAAAGAACGCCCGCTCACCCACGACCTCATCGGCAGCGTCCTCCTCGGCCTCGGCGCGCAGCTCGACCACATCGTCATCAATGATGTCACCGAAGGCACGTTTTTTGCGCGCATCCTGCTCAAGATGGAAAACGAGATTGGCAAGAAAATCATCGAGATCGACGCGCGCCCCAGCGATTCGATCGTGCTTGCGCTCCAGCAAAAGCGCCCGATCTACGCCGCGCAAAAGGTCTTCGATATCGTCGAGGACCAGACCGAAATCCTGGAACGCGTCCTCAAGCAGCAGTCGGAGGAGGACGAAGATGAGCCCGGCGAAGAAGAGGACGAGCCGTCCTGATGCCAGCCCTGCCATCCCCACTCGCCGCGGGCCTGCCGCTGACGGCGCTCGCGCCCATGCAGGACGTGACCGACCTCGCTTTCATGCGCGTCATCGCGCATTACGGCGCACCGGATTATTTCTTTACTGAGTTTTTCCGTGTCCACTCCCAGTCGCGCCCGGAAAAGCACATCCTGCGCTCGATCGACGAAAACACCACCGGCCGGCCCGTCTTCGCCCAGCTCATCGGTGAAAATCTGCCCGACCTCGCCCGCACGGTCGAAGAACTCGTGCGCCATCCCATCGCCGGCATCGACCTGAATCTCGGCTGTCCCGCGCCCAAGGTTTACAAGAAAAACGTGGGTGGCGGCCTCCTGCGCGACCCCGATAAAATCGACCAGATTCTCGGCTGCCTCCGCGGTCTGCTGGACCGCAGGATGCCCGGCCTGCTTACGGTCAAGATGCGCATCGGTTTCGACGACACCGCGCATTTCGAACGCGTTCTCGACCTCATCAACACGCACCGCGTCGACCTGCTCAGCGTCCACGGGCGCACGGTGAAGGAAATGTATCGCAGCGAGGTCCACTACGATTTCATCGCCCGGGCCGTCGCGCGCGTCCGTTGCCCGGTGCTCGCGAACGGCAATCTCACCTCCGTCGCCAAAGCCGCCTCCGTTCTCGCGGACACGCGCGCAGCCGGTGTCATGGTCGGCCGCCACGCCATCCGCAACCCATGGATTTTTCGCCAGTGCCGCGAACATTTTGCCGCTGCCACAAGTGCCGTGGGTTCAAGCGCTGCACCCTCTGTTTTTTGTCCCACCCTGGCTGACGTTCGCGACTACATCGACCGCCTTTATCGTGCCACACGATTACCGGAAGTCCCCGAGCTGGCCCACATCGCGAAGATGAAAAAATACCTCAACTTCGTCGGCCAGGGCGTCGATCCCGCCGGGGCCTTCCTCCATGCCATGCGCCGCGCCGAAACCGAAGCCCAGCTTTTTTCCATCTGCGACGAGCATCTTCTCGCCGAACCGACGCGCGAATTTTCGCCCGAACCCTATCCCGGCGTCATCGCCCGCCCCAATTGCGAAACCCCAGCCACCGCCGATGGCTGCTCGCTGGAAACCGTGACGGCTTGAAGGCGTTCGAATCCGTGTGCGGATTTTACTCTACCTATGAAATTGGCGCCCTCACGGGGAATCGAACCCCGGTTTGAGCCTTGAGAGGGCTCCGTCCTAGCCGCTAGACGATGAGGGCGGTTGCGCGAAGGCAAAACGAAGCGCACTCGCCACCCGCTCGTCAAGCTCCTTGAACGTCCAACACCCAATGCCCGGTATGACCAATGGCCGACGATCAACTACCGCGGTTCGTTGGGTGCTGGGAGTTGGATGTTCAAAAGATCGATTCAGTGGACTCTTTCAACCGCTGGTTGGGCCGCGAGGATTTCCCCTGGCTTGAAAAAACGTGATAACTCGACCTTGGCGTTTTCCACCGTGTCGGAGGCATGCACGACGTTCTTCATCATCTCCGTGCCAAAATCGCCGCGAATCGTTCCCTTCGCCGCCTTGCGCGAATCCGTCGGACCGAGCAAGTCCCGCACTTTCTGCACCACCTGGTCGCCTTGCAGCGCCAGCACGATGACCGGCTGCGAGCTCATGAACGCCTCGATCTCCGGATAAAACGGTTTGTCCGCCACGTGCGCATAATGTTCGCGCAAAATCGCCGGGGTGAGCTGCATCATCTTGCAGCCAACGATGGCGAAACCGGCCTGTTCAAACCGATTGAGGACGTTACCGACATGCCGTTGCTGCATGCAATCGGGCTTAAATATAATCAGTGTTTTCTGCATTAAGGTGCGAACATACAGCTCGCGCCATACTTGGAAAGTCTGATTTTCAGGTTTGTCATTGGTCATTGGTTTGTCCGCCATAGCCTTCAGCCATTTCGACAAGCCCATTCGGCAAGCTCGGGGTCCCGAGCCGGTCGAGGAACTCAAGGCCCTGAGCCAGCCAATGGGCGAAGACGGATCACTGGGTCACTGGCGATTAACGGGGAAGCGTGATCCAAGGCCGAACTTCGAAAGGTGCAGGGCCCCCTCACAACCAAGACCAAGGGCCCGATGACCAATGACATCCGACTTTGCCGGATTACCGCGCCGGGGCGGCCAAGGCGACCGGCACGCTGTTCAACGTCGTCGCATAGACCGCCGGCGAGCCATCCGAGCAGCTCGAGTGGAAGGTCGCATACACGACACCGAGCAAATTGCCGGGATTGACGACGGTCGTGTCCGCCCGGTCGTTGTTCCAGCCCTTGGCCTGCCAGCCACCATCGACCCGCGCCACCAAGCGGTGAGCCACGGTCTCACCGAAGCGATTCGTATAAACCACCACCATGCCCTCGCGCAGCCGGGCCGCGCTGATTTTTTTTACGACGAGCACCGAGCTTTCACCAAAATAAGGCAGCATCGAAACGCCTTCGATGCGCATCACGGTCATGTTCGCATGCTGGGCCGCCAGCGCCCGCGCGTCAGCCAGCGCAGTTTCCAAAGAGATCGGCGAAGCCGGCACTTCGCCCGCTCCCCAAACCAGATTGCTGCCTCCCAGCCCAATTACGACTGCAGCGAAGCAGCAGAGGTGGGCGGCAAATTTCATGGGCTTAGCCTACGCCCAATCTCGACTTTAAGGTATCAGGCCATGCCCCGCATTACCTGCCATCCTTTACTCAAAGTTTACATTCAAATGACCCCATAAGGACATGAGTATAACACCCTGTTTATTTTAAAACTCTGTTTAATAAAATTATAAGTCGATAATTAATAGCAATATATAAAATTTAAAACCGGGCTGATCATTAAGAAAATAAGTAAAAAACCCAACTGCAAGCAATCACTGTTTGTAAAATAAATCTACGTTTTTTGTTAAAAACGTAAAAACACGCAAGTGCCGTTAAAAAATCCGCTCTTTATCCGGTTTTATCCAGGTAATCTGCGTAATCCGCGGCAAAGAAAACTCACAACGCTTCCTGATAAAGTTTTTCGTGGGCCTTGGCGGCGGAATGCCAGCTGAAGTCACGGATCATGCCGTGTTGCTGAACGGCTGCGTAGCGGGGCTGGTCGGCAAAAAGTTTCATCGCGCGCTGCAAGGCTTGGCTCAAGCCATCGGCCGTGGGCATGCACATCAGGCCCGTGCCTGTCCTTGGTTGCTCGCCCACATCGCTCACGGTGTCCACGAGCCCGCCCACGCGGCTGACAATGGGCACCGTGCCATAAGCCTGTGAATACATTTGGTTGAGGCCGCACGGTTCAAAAAGCGATGGCATCAGGAAAAAATCGCTGCCGGCCTCGATGAGATGGCTCATGGCTTCGTCGCAGCGGGAGGTGAAGGCGATTTTTTTGGGGTACGCCGCCGCGAGATCGCGCAGCGCTTCCTCATAGCGGCGCTCGCCCGAGCCGAGCACGATGAGGCGACAATTTTGCCCGATAAAAAAATCCCTGTTCGCGAGCACGAGATCGAGGCCCTTCTGCTCGGTAAGACGGCAAACCATGCCAAAAACCGGGCCGGTGAACTCCGGGTCAAAGCCATGGATGCGCAGCAGCCCGGCGCGGCACACCGCCTTGCCGGCGAGGTCGGCCGCGGAGAATCTTGCCGGCAACTGCGCATCCGTCGCAGGATTCCATTGCGTCGTATCAATGCCATTGATCAGGCCCGAGAGATCCTCGACGCGCGTTTGCACCACCCCGTCGAGGCCACAGCCAAACTCGGGCGTCAGGATTTCCTGCGCATAGCGCGGACTGACGGTGGTGACCCGGTCGGAAAAGAGAATGCCGCCTTTCATCATGTTCATTTGGCCGTAGAACTCGATGCCATCGATGCTCATGAGTTCCCCGGGCAGATTCGTGCGGTAGAACGAGCGCATCGGAAATACGCCCTGAAAGGCGATGTTGTGGATGGTAAACACCGTCTTCAGGGCCAGCGTCACGCCATGGCGGCGTTCGGCATAGCGCAAAAGCAAAGGCATCAGCCCGGTCTGCCAGTCATGGGCGTGGACAATGTCGGCGTGCAACTCAGCGAGGCGCAGCGTCTCGACCACGCCCTTGCAGAAGAAAATAAACCGGTGGTGGTTGTCCTCGTAATCGCGCTCGCCCGTGCCATAGGGCCCGCGGCGGTCAAAGAACTCCTCGCGGCAGATGAGATAGACCGTGAGGTTTTTCTGCGGCGAAAACACCCTCACGTCGCCCGTGTAGAAGACATCGCCCATTTCGATGCGCAGGTGCAGCCGCCGCTCCGCGCGCGCCGCCAGTTCATGCTCCAGTACCGCACGATAGCCCGGCAAAAACACCGCAACTTCGTGGTCGTGCCCGGCCAGCGTCGTCGCCAGCGATCCCACGACATCCGCCAGACCGCCCGTCTTCACGTAGGGGAACATCTCGCTGGCAGCATGAACGATTTTCATCGCTCCAATGTAAGCCTCGTTGTTGGTTGATTCCAACCAGAAAGCCAGTCTGGTATCTTTTTCATTGCCATGACCCTCCGCGAACGCCTTCTCGCCCGCCTGCGCGCCCCCGGCTACCTGCCGGCCAGCGAGGACGAACTGGCCCAGGCGCTCCATCTCAACAAGAAGGATCGCCGCGCCCTCGCCTCGGAAGTGCGCCACCTCCTCGCGGCCGGCAGCATTGTACGCATCAAGGGCGACAAGCTTTGCGAACCCGCCGAGGCCGATCTCGTCACCGGACGTATTTCCTTCCGTCAAAACGGCAGCGCGCTCGTCATCCCCCTCGCGGAGGCCGGCGGGCCCGACCGACCTGCTCTCTTTATCGCCGCCGAGGACACCGGCGTGGCGCTGCATGGCGACAAAGTCGTCGCCCGCCTGATCGCCGGCCCGCGTCGCGACGACGGACGCTCCAACGGCTGCGTCATTCGCATCATCGAGCGCGCCCGCGAAACCATCGTGGGGAATTTGCAGCGCTCGCGCACCATGTTCCTCGTCGTGCCCGACGATCCGCGTTTCGTGCACGACATCATCGTGTCCGACCCGGCAAAGTCGAAGCTCTCTCCGCCTCCCGCCATCGGCGACAAGGTTGTCGTGCGCCTCTTCGAGTGGAAACAACGCAACGTCAATCCCGAGGGAGAAATCGTCTCCCGCCTCGGCCGCACCCACGAGCCGCGCGCGGAGCTGCTCGGCGTTTACGAAAAATTTGACCTCAGCCCTTCCTTTCCCACCGAAGTCGAGCGCGAAGCCTCCGCCCTGCCCGACCGCGTGCGCCCGGCCGAAATCACCGGCCGGCTCGATTACCGCGACATCCCGACGTTCACCATCGATCCGGACGATGCAAAGGACTTTGACGACGCCCTTTCGATCGAGGAACTGCCCGGCGGCGACATCCGCATCGGCGTGCACATCGCCGACGTCTCCGCCTACGTTCGCTCCGGCACGGCCCTCGATCGCGAGGCCCAGCGCCGCGGCAACTCCACCTATCTGGTCGGCACCGTCGTGCCCATGCTGCCGGAAAAACTATCCAACGGGCTCTGCTCGCTCGTCGAGGCCGAGGATCGCCTGACCAAGGCCGCCCTTCTCACTTACGCCAAAAACGGCCGCCTCAAGGAAACCGCGTTCGCCAACACCGTCATCCGCAGCCGCAAGCGTCTCACCTACCGCCAGGCCTACGCGCTGCTGTTTAAAAATTCGCTCGAGGAAATCCGCGCGCTGCCGCTGCCCGCCGCGCACCAGACCGGCTCGACCGGCCGCGCCCTCTCCTCGCTCAGCGATCTCGAACTCGTCGACCTGCAAAGCTGGGTTCGACGCCTGTGGAAAATCGGAAAAAAGCTCCGCGAGGACCGCATGGCGCACGGCTCCCTCGACCTCGACATGCCCGAGGTAAAGATTTTCGTGGACAAGGACGGCTATGCCGACCGCCTCGAACGCATCGAAAACGATGAGAGCCACCAGCTCATCGAGGAGTTCATGCTCTCGGCCAACGAAGCCGTCGCCCGCCTCACCCGCGAGCAGCACCTGCCCTCGCTCTACCGCGTCCACGACGACCCCGACGAGGAAAAACTCGAGGAGTTCCGCCAGTTCGCCGCCACCTTCGGCATCATCGTCGGCGACCTCACCCACCGCGCCGAGGCCGTCAAGCTTCTCAATGTCCTGCGCACCCACCCGCAGGGCTACGCGCTCCGCACCCAGTTTCTGCGCAGCCTGAAGAAAGCCGTTTACCGCGCCTCGCCTGACGGCCACTACGGCCTGGCAAAAAAAGATTACACCCACTTTACCTCGCCCATCCGCCGCTATTCCGACCTCGTCGTCCACCGCGTGCTGGATTTTTACCTCTTGAAACAAGGCGGGCACAGCGGCGCACGCTCCGCGCCAGGCTACCAGCTCACCAACGTCCAAAGCCTGGCCGAGCATCTCAGCCTGACCGAGGTCAACTCGACCGAGGCCGAGCGCGAATCGCAAAAAATCAAACTGCTCGAATTTTTCGAGCGCGAGATGACGAAGAAAAAGAAGACCCCCTTCGCCGCCGTCATCACCGATGTCCGCAACCACGGTTTTTTCGTCGAGCTGCCCGAGGCCATGAGCTTCGGCCTCGTGCACGCCTCATCGCTCACCGACGATTTCTATGTGCTCAACAACGCCGGCACCGCGCTCATCGGCCGCCGCACCAAACGCCGCTTCACCCTCGGCGACAAGATCACCGTGCTGGTGGACAAGGTTGACCGCTTCAAGCGCATGATGGACTTCCGGGTGGCGTGAGACTGCTGCTGCAGAGTAGTTGGAAATTGGTGGTTTGTAATTAATTTTGGCCATACGCTTGTCGTAATTCCATTCGTCATTCTGCATTCGTCATTTTCTTCCACCATGCTGACTTCCAAGCGAGATTACATCCTGCGCATCATCGACGAAGTGGGCGAATTGCTCTCGCGGGTTATTTTCCAGCGCAGCAAAAACCGCCCGGAGGATGCCATGCAATCCGTCGTGCAGGCCGGCGAAAGACTGTTCAACCTGGAGGCGGACAAGCTTTTCCAATTTACGCCTGAACAGCAATTCGCCATGCTCACCGAGCATGAGTCGCCGGAAATCGCCGGCCAAAAGGTGCTGCTTTTTGCCGCTTTAAACGCCGAAGCCGGGAAAATCTATGCGGCCCTGGGCGATCCGCGGATGTCGCGCAGCTGTTTCATCAACGCCCTGCGTTTCACGCTCAAGGCACGAGCCGGGTTTCCGGTGGAAAACCCGCCCGCCTGCGCCCCGCGCGTGCCCGACCTGCTCGCCGCGCTCAAAGACGCGCCGCTCGACGCGGATACCGCGGCACTGCTGGGCGCCGAACGTCCAACACCCAAACCGGATTCCGAAGTTTGAAGGGATGTGGCGGCTCAAGCCGTCCAATCTAAAATCAAATTTATTGCCGTCCTTTCGCTGGCGGATTCAAATTCCTCGATGTCGAAAAAGCGTCGAGTTAACGCAGCTGCGAAAAAAACCAGCTGCGCATCGCCAACTCGCGGGCCAGATGCTTTCTTGGCTCACTGGGGTGTCTTTTTGGCCGGCGGCATCGTCGTGCTCGCAGCGCTGGCGGCGTATTCCAACAGTTTGTCCGGGCCGTTCATTTTTGATGACCGATCTGCGATCACGGATAACCCGTCGATAAGACATTTTGGAAGCGCATGGTTGCCACCAGCTGACGCGCCAACGTACGGCCGACCGCTGCTCAATCTGACTTTTGCCCTCAATTATGCGCTGGGCGGCATGGATGTGCGTGGGTATCACCTGTTCAATCTGCTCATTCACGCGCTGGCCGGTCTCACGCTGTTTGGCCTTGCAAGGCGGACCCTGCTACGTCCCGCATTCACGGGACTTCACCTCGCAGGCGCGGCCACACCAAATCAGGAGTCAAGTTTCACGGAAGCGACGCTGCTGGCATTGGCCATAGCCGTTATTTGGGTCGTGCATCCGCTCCAGACTGAAGCGGTGACCTTTATTTCGCAGCGGGCCGAATCACTGACCGGACTCTTCTACCTGCTGACGCTTTACGGCTTCATTCGCAGCGTAGAAAGCAGGAATCAGGCGAAACGGCCTGCCCTCCGCCCCCTGGCCTCTGGTATCTGGATGCTGGCTTCTATTCTCGCCTGCCTTCTTGGAGCGCTGAGCAAGGAGATCATCGTCACCGCACCGGTGATGGTATTGCTGTACGACAGAACTTTTGTGGCCGGCTCGTTCCGCGATTCCTGGCGGCAGCGCTGGAGGTATTACCTTGGATTGGCAAGTATGTGGTTGATCCTGCTCGCTCGTCTGAGATTCGGTTTTCAGCAGCAGAGTGTCGGCTTTGATCAAGGTGTGACCTGGTGGAGCTACGCGTTAACATCATGCCGGTCAGCGGTGATTTACCTCACCATGGCAGTCTGGCCGCATCCGCTCGTATTCGACTACGGCCCTAATATTCTTCAGCATGTGCCCGTGATCGCGCCGGATGCGCTGGTTCTTGCCTTCCTTTTGGCGGGCACGGCGCTGGCGCTGTGGCGATGGCCGCTCCTTGGTTTTGCGGGTGCATGGATTTTCGTGATTCTGGCTCCGACCACAAGCGTGATTCCCATCGCCCGACAACCAACGGCTGATCACCGCATGTACCTGTCTTTGGCCATGATGATTGGGTTGGGCGTGCTTGGATCGTATGCCTTGATTGGGCGGCGCAGCCTGATCTTATTCGCTGCGATGGCCTTGGGCCTCGGCTGGCTTTCTATCCGGCGCAACAACGACTACCGCAGTGGACTGGCCATCTGGACCGATACCGTGGCCAAATGCCCGGAGAATCCACGCGCACATCTCAACCTCGGAGGCATCCTCTTTGAAACTCCGGGCCGCTTGTCCGATGCCATTACCCAGTTTGAAACTGCGCTGCGGCTCAAACCCGATTACGCTGAAGCACACGACAACCTGGCGGAAGCACTGACAAAAATCCCAGGGCGGTTGCCTGAAGCGGTTTCCGAATGCAGGGCGGCGCTGCGGATCAAACCCGATTATGCAAACGCCCACGACAATCTGGGAATTGCCCTTTCAGAAATGCCAGATCGGCTGCCAGACGCAATTTCCGAGTTCGAAGCCGCGCTGCGCTGCCAGCCGGATTATTCGGAAGCACATTACAATTTGGGAATAGCGTTCCTGCAAATGCCGAATCGGTTGCCACAGGCAATTGCTCAATTCGAAGCCGCGCTGCGACTCAAACCGGACGACGCAGATGCCCACTACAATTTGGGACTCGCCTTGATCATGGAAGGGGGGCACTTGCCGGAGGCAAGTGCCCAATTTGAAGCCGCGCTGCAAACCCTGCCACACTCGTTCAATGCGTTGAACAATCTGGCTAACGCTTATTTTTGTTCCGGGCGTTATGCGGATGCGATCCTTCAATACGAGGCCGCGCTACGGATCAAACCTGATGACGCAGGATTGCACTACAATTTGGGCCTCGCCCTTTCGACTTTTCCAACACGATTGCCGGAAGCGGCACTCCACTTTCAGGCGGCGTTGCGACTCAAGCCTGACTATGCCGAAGCACACAATCGCCTGGGCGTTACCCTTTCCCGGATGAAGGATCGCCTGCCTGACGCGATCTTGGAGTATGTTGCAGCAATCAAACTCAATCCCAATTATGTGGAGGCGCACGTCAACCTGGGAACCGCGTTCATGAATATGCCGAGCGGCGAGTCTCAAGCGGCTGCTGAGTTCGAAACGGCGCTCAAAATCGACCCCTTCAATCCCGACGTGCGCGTAAGCCTCGCAAGCGCTCTGGCAAGAATCCCCGCTCGGATTCCCGATGCCATCACTCAATTGGAGATGGCATTGAAAATAAGCCCGCATGACGAACAGGCGCACAAAATGCTGGAGCGATTGCGGAGCATGCGGCAGTAAACAAAGCCCTTTAATGGCAAGAGCCGGAAGGAACCTGCCTTGTCCCCTTCATTTCTACAACAACTCGCCCTGGCCGTCGTCGTGCGGTTTCACTCCGAGGAAACTTCCGTAGCGTTCCAGCCAGTCTTCGAGCTTCTTCAGGTAATAATCCGGATCGTAGGGTGTCGTCGCGGCATCGTAGAGCGCAACCGGGCGTGCGCGCTGCCAGTCGCTCGTTTTGCCCTTCGCCTTCGCCGTAATGTAATAGCTCACACGGTCGCCCATCCGCGGGCGCGGATTGAGTTGCAGCGCCGCCTCTGCCGACGCACGCCGCGGTTTGCCGCCTTCGGCCATGAGGCGTTCGTAGGCGTCGGGATTTTGGCCGAGTGCCTCGGTCTTCGCCACTTCCGACACGGATAGTGCCCGCAAAGGGAGTTTTTTCCGGTAATCCTCGATCAACTGCAGCGGCGACTCGGTCGATGCACCCAGCAGAAAATGGATCAACTGGTCGGAGAGTTTCTTTAAAAACGGCTCGATCCCGCGCGAGCGCAGCGCGCTGCCGCGCAGGGTGATTTTCTTGCCGTCGTAGAGCGCGTAATTTTTCGCCTTGTAGCAGAACATCGCCTCGTAGCGGCCGTCGTATTCCAGCTCGATGCCGGCCGGCAGCACCGACTCCACCCGGGCGAGCAGTTCCTCCGGCCGGTCGAAAAATTTGTCCGATGAAATATAGATGCCGTCCGTGTCGGCCTCGAGCAGCGTGCAGCCGTTTTCCTCGAATTCCGCGATAAGCGCCTGCAGCAGTTCGCGGCCGCGGCGGGTGACTTCCGCCGCCAGTTCGCCGTCGCCGAAACGCGCGCCGGAAAAACCGAGGTAGCCGTAAAATGAATTGATCAGGATCTTGAAGGTCGACTGGCGCGCCTGCGACTCGGCGCGTTCCTCCTCGGTCGGCGCGTTGCGCGCGAGCAGCTTGTACTTCAGCCGGTATTCGCGCAGGCGGCGCAACAGCGGGATGAAGACGCCGAGCGTGTCGTTGCGCGGGTTGCGGCCGATGGCGAGCAGGAGGCTGGGGTAAAGCGAGGCCACGTCGAAATGGAGCACGTGCTTGAACACCCCGTCCTGGAAACTCTTCGCGTAGCCGCCCTCGAACGGTGCGACTTCCGGCGGCTGCGGGCACGCCTGGCGCGCATGGTAATATTCCTCGAGAAACAGCAGGTCGATCTTGCTCGTCGTGCCGCGCAGCAGCGCCTCCTGCAGCGTGATCGGGAACGTCCGGGCCTGCTCGAAATAGGTCGGCAGCAGCACGTCGGCAATGCCGCGCGTCTCGCGCAGATCGTCCGCGAGATAGGCCAGGAACCGCGCGCGGTCGTTCCGGTAGGCTTCGCCAATCTTGTCGCCCGCGATATAGGTGCGCTCGCCGCTTTCGGCCGCGTCCTCCGCGGTCACGCCGAAGTAAACCGCCACGTCCTTCAGCCCGAACGCCGTCATCTCTCGCGCCGTGATATCGTAGAGCTGCACGAGCAGGTAGGTGTCCACCACCGAGCGGCCGGGCAGGTCGCAGCGCGGAAAATCGACCAGGCGCTCGGCGACTTTCAGCCGGCTGTTGCGGAAACTCGCGGGCTGGCCAAAGCGGCCCCACGCGCAGGGCACCTTGTGCCGCTTGCAGCGCTGGCGCAGGTAATCGAGGTCGAATTTGAAAATATTATGCCCCTCGATGACATCGGGGTCCTCCGCGGCAAGCACGGCGTTGAGGTCCTCGAGGAGGCTTTTCTCCGCGGCGTCGGTCTCCTCCGCCAGCACGAGCGTGCGGTCGCGCGCGCCGAAGCGAAGGCCGATGGCCAGCACGCGGTCCTCGGGTCGTGCGGCGTTGCTGAAATATCCGTCGCCAGAGGCCGTCTCGATGTCGAGCTGGCAGCGGCGCAGCTGCGCGAACGATATTTCTGAAAAAAGCCGGGCGCGCGTTTGCAGCAAGAACTGGCTCTCCAGCGGACGGATGGCATCCACTCCCGTGGCAACGTTGAGCAGCGCATCATAGGCCGCGGGCGAGTCCGCATGCGCCAGCCATGGGAATGCCCCCTCGCCTTTCAACCGCTCGGTCTGCAAGCCCGCGACGGCCCCGTCCGAAGGCGGTTCGCGCAGCCACGCAAACAGCTGCAACGGCGCCGTGCGCTCCTCGCGCCCGCCCTCCGTGGTCGCCAGGCTCACATGCGCGAGGCCGCCGTCATCGACCCACACGCCGCAGAGAGTTCGGTTAATATCGTTCACCGTTATCTGTTCACAGTTCACCGTTCCGGCTACGCACTCGTCACAGGTGTTTTTGAGCGCCCAACCGTGAACCGTAAACTGCAAACCGTGAACAGCGGTTCTCCGCCTCAGAACGGCCGCACGTAAACCATGGCCAGCGCGGTCGCGAGGAGCGCAAGTGTGATGAGCACCCATAGCCCGGTGGCGCCGCGCCGCTTATAAGCGATGCCGCCGATGGCAGACAGGCCCAGCCAGCAGACGAGTTTTACCACGACCCACCCTCCATGAAAGTGATAGACGGCCTGCCACATCCGCACTCCCGTAAGCAACACCAGCAGGCTGGCGATGCCCGACAACATGAGCACGCGTTTGCGCGATTCCGTCGCGCCGGCAAAGGCGTAAAACGTCGCTCCGGTCAGTCCGAGCACGGAGAGGACGTGGACAATGTGCAATGCGTTGAGTTCTTCCGGGTTCATGGCGCTTGTTAAAATAAAAAGTGGCACCCCGCCTGTGCCGTGCGCCCAAAGGCTCTGGTCCTTTTTAAGTCTAGGTGGGAACTTCGGCGGCGACGTTTGCTTTCCGATTTACGGCCTAGCAGTTGTCACCGTCGGTTCGGCTCCCGAAAAGAAGCAAAGGCAAAGAGCGGTTATTGAAAGCACTCGAACACTACAGGGTGCCGGCAACAACCTACGCCCGTGCCCGATCCCGTCAAACGTGAATACGCGTTTAGCCTGTCCGAATTTGCTTGCCGGGCTCTTGCCGGGTCGTATGCCGCGCGACTCGACCCACACGCGGCGCATGGGCAACAAAAAGGCCATCGGTGTGATCCGATGGCCTTCAAATTGGGTGCAGGGGTTGGATTTGAACCAACGACCTTCAGGTTATGAGGGCTATAGAACTTATTCGCGATCAGAGAACTTAACTCGGATTTTGGGGTCACTGGGTCCTCTTTTGGGTCCCCGTCAAAATTCGAGGCTCACGAGGTCAAAGCACGTCTCATAATGTTGCACTTATATATGGAGGAGCACCCATGGCACTTCAATTGGACAGTAAAAAAAGCAAGTGGTGGTACGGCCGGATTGTCGTCAACGGGCGGAAGCTGAAAAGGAATCTCGGAGTCGAGGTCCGTGGCGAGCGCCCGCGAAAACTTAGGCAAAGAGGCGACGATGCCTTTGAGCGCTCGCGCGCAAAGGCCCAAGCCGCCCTTGAACGGCTTCAGCTCGATATAAGAAAACGCACCACCGCGGAAGAACTGGTGCAGACGATTCACGAGATTCGCACCGGGGGGCGGATTCGCACAATCCTGCTCGAAGACTGCGCGGCGCACTGGGAGAAACTGCCCCGCCGCCGGCCGCTGGCGGAGCGGTATCTTTGCCAGGCGCAGAGCCGGATCGCATCTTTTATCAAGTATCTGCAGAGAAATTTTCCCGGCGTGCGGGAAATGGCGAACGTCCAGTCGCACATGGCGCGGGACTTTGTGAATAGCGAAACGAAGCGGGGCATTTCGCCCAAAACCTATAACTCGATTCTCATTTTGCTTCGTTCGGTGTTCGAATCGCTGCGCAAGGATGCGGGCATGCCAGAAAACCCCTTCGAAGGCATCCCCACGCGAGAAACGCAGGCCGTCTTCCGAAAACCTTTCACGGCGGAGGAACTCCGGGACATCATCGCCGCGGCGAAAGCGGATCCCTTCATTTATCCGGCGATTGTCACGGCCATCTGCACCGCGATGCGGCGGGGCGATTGCTGCATGTTGCTTCAGGAGGCGGTTGACCTGCCCACGCGATTCATCCGGGTGAAAACCTCCAAGACCAGTGAGGTCGTTCAGATCCCGATTTTCCCGATGCTGTACGATGTGCTCAAACGGGCGCTCGCAAGCGAAGAGGCCAAGGACAGCATTTATGTGTTTCCTAAGCTTTCCATGCAGTACCGGGTCAACCCCGACCATGTGACCGACCGCGTGCGGCGGGTGATGCGGGCGGCGGGTTTCTTCAATCCCGAGGATGCAAAATCCGACGAAGAGAAAGGAACGTCACGGGGCGCAATCCAGCAGGTTCGCAAAGATGGGCTGCGCCGGGCTTCAATCCGGGATTTCCATTCCTTCCGCGTCACCTGGGTTACGCTCGCTCTGACCGCCGGCGTGCCGCTGGAAATCGTCAAGAAGGTCACTGGACATCGCACCGCGGAAATCGTGATGAAGCACTATTTCCAGCCTGGTCAGGAGGACTTCCGGCGGACGCTGGCCTCAAAGCTGCCGGCGATGCTAAGCGGCAGTATCGAGCTGAAGCCCGTTGAGCCGGAAGAACTGATAGCCAAGTTCAAAGCCATGACAGAGGAAACCTGGCAGTCCATACGCGATGAGCTTCTCCATCGCCTCGCTCCGGAAGAGGCGCTTGAACTGGTTCCCGTCTGAGTGGAAAGGCAAAAGATTGGAAAACGTGATACAGTTAAAATTAAGCTTTAACTATTTCACAATTTGTAATCATATATGTTTGGAACTTAACAAATAGTTCAAATATGGCTACATCTATAAAACAAACTCCAATCAAATCCTTGGCCTCCTTGCCTCGGGGCGCACCGCTTGACGTCGCGTTGCTGAAGGAGCTGGGGGTATCGTCTGCGCTCGCTTCCCACTACGTTCGCTCGGGCTGGCTCGTGCGCCTGGGCCGCGGGGTATTCATGTTTCCCAACGACACGCTTCAGGTGGGGCCCTCGGTGAAGTTCCTCGCCCGCCGTTTGCGCGGCTTGCACGTCGGGGGGAAGACGGCTCTCGCCTGGCGCGGCGTTCGCCACAACGTGGGCCCGCGCGAGCGGCTCAGCCTGTGGGGCGAACTGCGATGGTCTCTCCCTCCGTGGTTCACGGAGCGGTTTCCGGCCCGTTACGTGGCGCGAAAACTTTTCAACTCCACCCTGCCCGCCGGCTTCGGCCTGCAAACTTTGCCGGAAACACCGGACGGCCCGGCTGTCTCCGGGCCGGAACGTGCGCTGCTGGAGCTATTGAGCGAGGTCGGTGCCAAGCAGGGCCGCGAAGAAGCCCGCAACATCATGGAAGGCGTGCGTTCGCCCCGTCTCGATGTGCTCGGCCGGTTGCTCAAACACTGTCCCAGTGTGAAAGTCGTACGACTCTGCGTGCAATGGGCGGAAGAACTGAATCTGGACTGGGCCGCTGACGCGCGCAAACTGGCCGGGCCGCGCGGTCGCGGTCGATGGGTTCAAAAACTTTCCGACGGCACCACCCTCATCCTGAAACCGTAATGGACAAATCCTACGTTGATACCGTCCGCCTCCTCCTTGAGGTTGTGCCAGACGTTTTCCAAGCGGGCTGCTTTGCAATGAAGGGCGGCACGGCTTTGAATCTTTTTGTGCAGGATATGCCCCGGCTGTCGGTGGACATCGACGTGGTCTATGTTGCGCATGACAAGGGCCGCGAGGCGGCGCTCGCGGAGATTGGCTCTGAATTGAATGCCATGCACCGGCGACTGCGAAGCCGTGGTCTCGAGGCACAAGTAACCAGCACCAAGACCGGCGACGAAACGAAGCTGTTTATCCGCCGCGACCGCCAAGAGGTAAAGATCGAGGTCAACCATGTCTTTCGCGGCACGCTCCTGCCAACCGTGCAAAGCCGGTTGGTGAAAGCGGCCAGCGACCTGTTCACGACATCAGTGACAGTTCCGATGCTGGCCATGCCTGAACTTTACGGAAGCAAGCTGGTGGCTGCCATGGATCGGCAGCATCCGCGCGACTTTTTCGACGTGCATGGCATGTATCGAAGCTTTGGACTCACCCCGGAAATCGTGGAATGTTTTGTCTGCTACCTGGCAGGTCACAACCGACCCGTGCACGAGGTACTCTTTTCTCATGACATCGATCTGAAGCCGGCCTTCGGCGAGGAATTCATCGGCATGGAGCGGGAGCCAATTCCATTGGCTGAATTGCAGGCCACGCGTGAACGCCTGCGACGTGATCTCGCCGCGTCGCTGACGGAGGCGCACAAGCGCTTCCTTCTGGGACTCGTCGCGGGCGCACCTCCCTGGGATGCGATGAAGTTTCGTCATCTCGCCGAACTTCCAGCCGTGCGATGGAAGCTTCAAAATCTCGCCGGCCTAAAGAAGTCGAATCCGGCAAGGTTCCAGATGCAGACCGACGAACTTCAAAGGCTTTTTTCACACTGACTTTAGTTTGCGTTTAAATTGACTGGACACGCCCTTGTGAGAGGCATTGGTGGAGCCATCGCTCCTCTCATAATTTGCCCAATATTCACATGCCCCCTGCCGATGTAATGATCGCCCCGCCCGGTGAACTTTCCGCGAAAAGCAAATCGGCTGCCAAACGGATTCTGGTCGTGAGTCCATTTACAGTGATTCGGGATCTCCTGGAGAATTTCCTTCAAATCAATCACCACTTCGTTTTCACCGCTTCGGACGGCGCTGAGGCTCTGGATCGGGCGAGATCACAGCAGGTGGACTTGATCGTGATTGATAGTGATATGGCCGAATCGGGCACGGTCCGCGCCCAATTCAAGACCGATGGCGCCACGTCGCACTTGCCAGTGCTTTGGCTCGGCACGCGATGCTCGAAAGAGAATTTTGATCCTCCGGCGACGGCAGGTACAGACAGCATCCTGCCCATGCCGTTTACTTTCAGTCAAATTAGCAAAGCGGTCAGCGGGCTTTTGGGTTCCGTGTAATTCAGGCGAATCCATTATGGCACTCAACGGGACGCCACGAAACCTAATCGTTGAGGCTTCAATCCCGTATAAAGGAAAATGGCGGCTCGCGAAAGTGAAGGGCAGCTACGGAAGCGGACATGAACCGGAGATTCACTCCGTGTTTCTTTTGGCGTTCAACAAAGACGTCACGGCGGAGCTGGACGACGCCCAACGGGTAGCGATAATTAACGAATTCAAGGCCGCGGCAAAGCGGGAAGAACGTGGTAATTTCGGGCGTTGGCCAAGATAACTTCAATCGCATCGTTCACTCGCCATTCCGACGAACATTGAAATTTGTCGTCACAACAATCCAGTCGCTTGGGTAAGGAGACGGGGATAAACCCGCCCCCTCCCCGTAGAACCGGACATGATGGTTTCCGCTCATCCGGCTCGGACCGTTCTAAGTGCCGTTCAAGCCGGCACCGGCTTCACAACGTTTCTCGCTTGCCTCCTCCACGCGGACTCCGGCCCCTTGCCTTGAGAAGAGCACGCTCCTCAAAGTAGGTGCGCCACTTCGGATCGAACGGATTTGCATCCGAACGGATCTTGACGTGGCGCCGAATCGGGACGGCGGCGGCTAGCGCCAACCGCAGTTTGAACGGCCTTCCATCTCGCGAGTCATGGGCATCCACGGCAAATTCCCAGAACCGTGGCCCGATCTGCTGCCAATAACGTTTGGCA
>DATMNP010000072.1:0-3391 GCA_035568935.1 Opitutaceae bacterium
AAGCCGCGTCCTGTTTCGGCTCGGTCTTGCCGATCCGGCGCAGGATCGGCCGGCGGCGGCCCGCGACCACGCCGGCATCGATCACAACTTCGCTCACGTCGTCGCGCTGCGGCAGGTCATACATGACCTCAAGCATGAGGCCTTCCATGATCGCGCGCAGCGCGCGCGCGCCGGTTTTCAGGTCGATGGCCTTCTGCGCGATGGCGCGCACCGCGTCGGACGTAAGCTTGAGGCGCACGCCGTCCATCGCAAAGAGCTTGGCGTATTGCTTCACCATCGCGTTTTTCGTCTTCAGGAGGATTTTTTCGAGATCGGCGACCGTCAGCTGGTCGAGCACGGAGACGATGGGCAGGCGCCCGACAAACTCGGGAATCATGCCGAAGCGCAGGAGATCCTCCGGCGCGATTTTCCTCATCACTTCCTCCGACCGGAGCTCATGGTCGGACGCATTGATATGAAAGCCGAGCGAGCGCTGGCCAAGGCGTTTCTTGATGATGTTATCGAGGCCGACGAAAGCGCCGCCGCAGATGAAAAGGATGTTTTGCGTGTTAACCTGGATGTATTCCTGGTTCGGGTGCTTGCGGCCGCCCTGGGGCGGGACATTGCACACCGTGCCTTCGAGGATTTTGAGGAGCGCCTGCTGCACGCCTTCGCCCGAAACGTCGCGCGTGATGGAAACATTTTCGGTCGTGCGGCGGATCTTGTCGATCTCGTCGATGTAAACGATGCCGCACTCGGCTTTCTTCACGTCGTAGTTGGCGGCCTGCAGGAGGCGGAGGACGACGTTCTCGACGTCTTCACCGACGTAGCCGGCCTCGGTCAACGTGGTGGCGTCGGAAATGGCGAAAGGCACGTCGAGGGTCTTGGCCAGCGTGCGGGCGAGCAGCGTCTTGCCGGAACCGGTGGGGCCGACGAGGAGGACGTTGCTCTTCTCGACCTCGATGTCGTTGAACTCCGGCGAAAGCGCCGTGGAATCCTTGGTGGTCGACTGGCCGGAATCGAACATCAGCCGCTTGTAGTGATTGTAGACCGCGACCGAGAGGACTTTCTTCGCGTGGTCCTGGCCAATGACAAAATCGTCGAGCACGCGCTTGATCTCGGACGGCTTGATGAGCCGGAACCCGGGTTTCGCGTCAACGGGGGGCTGCTTGGCCTCGCGATCAATGATCGTCTTGCAGACGTTGACACAGGAGTCGCAGATATAAACGCCCGGCCCGGCAATGATCTTTCGCACCTCCGCCTGCGATTTGCCGCAGAAGGAACACAGGGTCATGCGGGAGGACTTGGCCATGACCGGTGAGGTTGGGCCGATTTTTTGGGAAAATCGACTCAAAACGGCTGTGACTTAGTTGCAACTTGTAGGTCGGGGTTTATCCCCGACATTTGTCCACAAGCCTGTTGCAGATGTCGGGGATAAACCCCGACCTACAATCGCATGCGGCAAATTATGCCACGACCCGCAACACGAACGCCTACGCTGCGCTTTGCACCGCCAGCGACTGCGCTTCGCGGGTGGATGCAACCACATGGTCAACGATGCCATATTCCTTGGCCTCGGGTGCGCTCATGTAGTAATCGCGGTCGGAATCTTTCTCGACCTGGGCGGGAGTCTTCCCGGTGTGCTTGGAAATGATTTCGTTGATCGTGCGGCGCCAGCGGAGGATTTCCTTGGCGGCGATGGCAATGTCCGTCGCCTGCCCGCCCGCGCCGCCCGAGGGCTGGTGGATCATCACGCGGCTGTTCGGCAGCGCAAAGCGCTTGCCCTTCGTGCCCGCGGCGAGGAGCACCGTGCTCATGCTCGCGGCCATGCCGATGCAATAGGTGACGACATCGCACTGCAGGAAATTCATCGTGTCGTAAATGGCCATGCCACCCGTCACAATGCCACCAGGGGAATTGATGTAGAGATGAATGTCTTTTTTCGGCTCCTCCATCTGCAGGTAGAGCATCTGCGCGATGACCAGGTTGGCGACATTGTCGTCGATCGGCGTGCCGAGGAAAATAATGCGGTCTTTCAGCAACCGCGAGTACACGTCCATCGGCCGCGTTTCGCGGCCATTGCTGTCATATACGGTGGGATTGGGAACGTAGTAGCTCACGGTGTTTTTTCAGGCTTCGGTTGGACGGTGCTTACCGTAGCCTTGGAAACGATGAAATCAAGGGCCTTGTCGAAAATGATGGATTGCTGCACGGCGCGGAGCTGGTCGCGATCCTTGGTGAAATTCTTGATCAGCTTCTCCGGGCTCTGGCGGGAACGCATGGCTTCGCGATAAATGTAGTCGTCGATGTCCTGCTCCGTGACGGTGATTTTTTCCTGCTCGGCGATCTTGGCGAGCAGCATCTGCACCTTCACGCGGGAAGAGGCGGCCTGGCGCGCGCCTTCGTAAAGTTGCTTCTTGTCCTTCTCGAACGATTCCTGCGGCACGCCGCGGCGCAGGTTTTCGCCGATGAACTGCCGCAGCATGTTCTGCGTCTCGCCTTCAACCAGGCTCTCCGGCACGGTGAAATTCGCGCGGGCCGCGAGCGCATCGCTGACCTGGCGGCGCTGGGCGGCGCGGTTCTCGTAGCCTTTGCGCAGCTTGAGATCCTCACGTACTTTCGTGCGCAGGGCCTCCAGGCTGTCCACCTGCTGCGACTTGAAAAATTCCTCGTTGAGCTCCGGCAGCACGCGTTCGCGCACCTCCTGGATCTCCACGGCATAAACCGCACCCTTGCCCGCGAGCGCCGCCACCGGCGAAAACTCCGCGGGAAACGTCACGGTCACGTCTTTCTTGTCGCCGGCCTTCACGCCCGCAAGTTGCGCGCCGAGGCCCGGGATGACGCCCTCATTCTGCCCTTCGACTTCTTCCCATGTCTGCGGGACTTTGCCGTAAATCTGCTTGTCGGGCGCGAGTTCGAGGATCGGCTTGCCGTCCACGCGGCCTTCGTAGGCGAGCTTCACGTAATCGCCTTTTTGCGCGGCGCGCTCGGCCACTTTGAAATCGGCGTGCTCGCTGCGCTGGCTTTCGATCACGGTGTCCACCTCGGCCTCGGTCGGCTCGACCGGCTGGACTTCCGTCGGCAGGCCGGCGTAGTCCGGCAGCGTGATCGCCGGCCGCACATCCAGTGTAAACGTGATGGCCGAAGAAAGTTTCGGCTCAATCGTGCCCTGCTCGACGTTGATGATGGAAATGATGTCGAGCTTCGCCTGCTCGAGGCCGCCGCGATAGGCCTTGTTGACGACTTTGTTTTTGAATTCGTCGGTGATCTCCTTGGCGTACTTCTTCAGGATCATCGCCGCCGGCGCCTTGCCGGGACGGAAGCCGGGCAGGCGCGCCTGCTTGGCAAATTCGCCGACGACGGCCTGGTATTCGCCCTCGACTTCGCTCTGGTCGAGCGAGACGACGAGGTT
>DATMNP010000073.1:0-9557 GCA_035568935.1 Opitutaceae bacterium
GACTATATTGAAACATTCTACAACCCGGCGAGGCGCCACAGCTCGCTCGGCTATCTTTCCCCTGTGGCCTTCGAAAATCAACAAACACTAAAAAATATCAAAGCCGCCTAAATTGGTGTCCACTTTTCCGAGACAAGCCCAAGTGGTTAGAGCCATGCCCGGACGCTCAGGGCCTTGAGCTTGTCGAAACGGCTCGGGACCCTGAGCTCGTCGAACGGGCTCCACCAACCAAATACAAACTACGCCGGCCGAGAGCCTTCGCTGCGCTCTGGATGACAGAAAGACGCATTTAGTGGTTTGTAATTTGCAATTAGCATTTAGTAATTAGTCTGTGTCAGCTCCTTAGCTCTGGCTTCCGGCCTCTCAACTCTCAGTTCCGACCACTGGCCTCTCAACTCTCGACTCTCAACTAATCCCGCCTTCAGTCTTTCAGCTTTTCAGCCCTTCAGCCCTTCTCCATGAACCCGGTTAATCTCCAAGAGGATCGTTTTCGCCGCCTGGTTGCCTCGGTCTTGAAAACCGTGCCAATGATCCTGTGCGGCCTCACGGGGTTTCTCTCGGCTTTCACGGTGTCCGTGGTCGGGCAGCTGCCCATCGGCGAGCTGGTTCTCCTCCTGGTTTTCCCGTGGGTGCTGATCCGGGCCTATCACTCGCACGGCTGGCCGGCCCAGACCCAGCAGCTCAAATGGTTTAAGATTTTGTTTGTGACGCTCGGTTTAATGGCCCTCGGGTATGTGCTGAGCGACCTCTATCGGGGAACCGCGAGCGCCAATTTCATCCGGGGCTGGGCCCGCGTCGGGTTCCTGGCCATCGATCTGGTCACGATCTCTTACCTGGTCGGAAGCTCCTGGAGCCGACTCTACCTCTTCATCTTTGCCTTCTACCTTGGTGCCATCGTGAACGGTTTGTTCTCCGACCTTGACCTTATTGAATGGTGGAAGGCCGGCCTGGGTTATGGTTTGACCGCACTCGTCCTCTTTGCCCTCGCGGGGCGCTCCTCCCTGTTGCAGGCGATCGTGGCGGTGGCCTTGGGGGCACTCAGCCTCGCCCTCGAGTCACGCAATTTGGGTGGCATCTGCCTGCTCACGGCCGGTTTGTTCTGGCTGCGTCACGCCCGGGGCGCCCTCCGTCCACTTGCCGTGATGGTCTCCCTTGGCGCGCTGGTGGCAATGTTCATCGCCGCCAATGCGGTGTTCCTGGAAAGCCAGGAACAGCAGCATGAAGGATCCAATATCGAACGCCAAAGCATGATTGAGACCGCCGCCTCGTCGTTTCTCGATTCACCGTTGGTCGGCCAGGGATCATGGTTTACCGACTCCATCCTCATGCATCGCCTGGAGGAGCGGATCGCCAGCAAAGACCCGACGTTTAGAGGCTACTCCGCGGAGGAAGCGAGCCATATCTCGATCCATTCACAACTGCTGGTCTCCCTGGCCGAGGGCGGCATCCTGGGAGGGGCCTTTTTCCTCGGCATGGGCCTGTTGCTGCTCAAGACGCTGCGGACACTGCTGACCAATCCCCAGCCGCACCGGGCCTTTCTGTTTTACCTCGTGATCGGCGGCCTTTGGGATCTTTGCATGAGTCCATTCTCGGGGCAGGTGCGCGTCCAGGTCACCCTCACCGTTTGCACCTGCCTGCTGGTGATTTTGCAGCAGCAGGGGGAACTGGCGGAGGATTACAAGGAGTAGCGACACCCGTCGTCGGGTGTAGAACATCCAACATCGAACATTCAACGTCCAACTTCGACCGCTGAAAAGTCAGTAGTTGATAATTGGTAGTAGTTGGACGTTGGGTGTTGGGCATGGGCCGAGATCCTTCGCTCCCTTTGAATCCTTCGCGAGACACTTTCATCTGAATTATTTTCTCGCGAAGGCTACGAAGTAAACGAAGGGCACTACTTCCAACGCCCAAGGGACTGAAACGCTGAAGGCTGAAGACTAAATGTATTTGTCTCACGCCAAGTCCGCCAAGTTCGCAAAGAAAACCTTGGCGTTCGTTGCGTCCTTTGCGTGAGGCACTCATCCATCAGTGGTTAAATATCTGCTCCGTATCCGCGCTCATCGGCGCCATCCGCGGAAAAATAAATCCCCTGCCCTGATTTGCCCCGCGGATCACGCAGATATACGCGGATAGTTTTTAGGGACAGGTCAAAAGGGAAGCACGAAGATTTTTTTACCGCAGAGGACGCAGAGATCGCAGAGCAGTAATCCGAATTTCTTTGCATCGACCTCCGCGCGCTCGGCGCCCTCTGCGGTGAAAATTCATCCGCGTTCATTCGCGTTCATCTGCGGTGAAAATTCATCCGCGTTCATTCGCGTTCATTCGCGTTCATCTGCGGTTAAAAAAAGAGGTGTTTTTAGGGACAGGTCAAAAAGGGAAGCTCACGCCAAGTCCGCCAAGTTCGCAAAGAAAACCTTGGCGTTCGTTGCGTCCTTGGCGTGAGGCACTCATGCTGGTCGTTTGTCATTTGTAGTTCGTAGTTGGTAGTTCGTCATTCGTTATTGGTTATTGGTCTGTATCAACTCTCAGCTCTCGCCTCTGGCCTCTCAACCCTCGACTCTCAGCTCTCAGCTAATTCCACTTTCAGCCTTTCAGCTTTTCAGTCTTTCAGCCTTTCAACATGCCCCCCCTGCTTTTTGTCGGCATCAGCTCGATGCGGGACGACGCCAGCCAGCATAAGCTGTATTTCCTGGCCGATATCCTGGGCCGCCGCGGCACGCCGGTGACGGTCCTCGTGCCCGACCTCGCGGAGAACCGGGCCTACTTCGCCGACAAGCCCCATGTCGCCACCCACTATTATCCGCCCGGCTCAGCCCTCGCGGATGCCTGGCGGAAATCGCAATTCGTCCACACCCGCCCGTGGTCGGCCATCTGGGTCGTGGGCGTGGGCGTGCGCAGTTACCTGCGACGCAGCCGGGACGTGCCAATGATCCAGGACCTCGACGAGTTTCCCTCGATGATCGCAAGCTTCGGCCGGCTCCGGCGAATTTACCTGCAGTGGATCGAGCGGCGCATGGTGGCCCGGGCCCAGGGATTCACCTGCGCGTCGGCCTTGCTCGAAAATGCGGTTCGCCGTCAGCGCCCCGATCTCGGCCCGCGCCTCTTGCGGATGCCGGTCGCGATCAGCGCCAGCGAGCAGCAAGTCGATCCCGCCTTGGTGTCGCAGTTGGAAAAAGCCGCCGCCGGGCACCCAGTCCTGGTGTATGTCGGGTCGATGAACCGGTTCTATGAAGACCAGCTCGATGAAATCATCGCGCTGGCCGGGGTGCTGCGCCGCCGCGGCTCGCCCGCGCGGCTGAGAATCCTCGGGGGCGGGCCGGACTTGGAATACTTCAAGGCGAAAGCGTCCGCGGCGCAAACCGGGGAGAACCTGGAATTCGCCGGCCATGTGCGCCGCCCGGAGCTGGCCTCCCACCTGGAGGCCGCCCAAGTGCTGGTGTTTCCGTTTGCGGCGAATGCGTTCAATCTCTCGCGCTGCCCGACCAAGGCATTCCACTACGCGGCGGCGAACCGCCCCGTCGTCACCAACCGCGTTGGCGAGGTTGCCAGCCTGTTCGGTGACGCCGCCTCTTATTACCCGGAACGCGATGTGGAGGCCCTGGCCGACCGCTGCCAGGAAGCGCTGGCGCGCACGGAACCGTACGAAAACGGGATCCCGCCGGCGACCCTCACCTGGGAAGCGCGCGCCCAAACTTTCTCCGAATGGCTGTCGGCCCAGGGGTGGATGCCGGCGGGCCCGCGGGGCGCGGGCCCGAGTTGAGAGTCGAGAGCTGAGAGACCAGAAGCCGGAGGAGAGTAGCCAACGCTGAACTCTGAACGTCGAACGCTGAACGTCGAAGTCTTCTTTGTCATCCAGAGCGAAGTGAAGGATCTCGGCCATTGTTGTTGGTAGTTGGTGGAGCGTGTCGTCCCGACGCGCTTGAAGTGCCCGGCTATACTTTTAACCACTGATGAACACTTATAGGCACTGATTATTTTTTACCGCTGAGGACACAGAGATCGCAGAGCAGCAAAAGCATGCATTTTCTTTGAGTTCTTTGTGAGCTTTTGTGGCTAAATATCAGTAGGAAATTTTTGCGGCCAAACCGGATTTTTGCCACGAAAGGCCACAAAGATCGCATAGAAATACCGATTCATAAAAGCCAATCCGCGTTTCTTTGGATCGACCTCTGCTATCTCTGCGGTGAAAAGATTGAAATAGGCTGCTATGAAAAACTGTGCCGCCAGCGCAGCACACGGCCTTGGCCGTGTTGGCCGTCGGGTTGCACCAGAAAACGCTGCGGCAGCGCTTTCTGATCGCAAACGACGGCCCAGCAAAAGTTTTTCAGCAGCCTGTTCATATCAGCGTCAATCCTAGCCATCCGCGGGAGAAATGATCCCGAGATTAGTGATTATTAGCGGCAATTAGTGGTAAAAATCTTCTCCGAATCCGTGTTCATCTGCGTCTGCCACGTCGTCTTGTCCGCCGTAGCCTTGGCGAAGGAGGAAGCTTTAGCGAAGGCGGGTTCATCTGCGGTTAAAGAAGTGCAGAGTCATTAGTCATTAGTCATTAGTCATTGGTTATTGGTCAGTGTCAGCCTCTCGACTACCGACTCTCAGCTCTCAACTAATTCCGCGTTCAGCCAGGATCCTTCGCTCCCTTCAAACCCTTCGCGAGACCCAGACCTGAATCATTTTCTCGCTAAGGATACGAAGTAAACGAAGGGCATTTCCGTTTGCGCTTGATGGCTCGGAGCGCGGGCAAGCACCACACTTGACACCCGGGGAATGTAGTATCAAGGTACTATTTTAATGCCGCGCAAGCTTCGCCAACTCGTCGCCGACCTTGAGCGCGCCGGCTTCGCGAAGGTCACAACCAAGGGTAGCCATCGCAAATACAGGCACGCCAACGGGACGACCGTGATTCTTTCCGGCCAATCAGGGGCGGACGCCCACCACTACCAGGAAAAAGATGTGCAACGAGCGATCACGACCACACAGGAGACAAAACCATGAAAAAGCCAATTGTGCGCGCTTCCGTCAAAACGGCCGCCGCCCGCTATCTAAAAATCGTTGAATGGTCGGACGAAGACCGGTGCTTCGTTGGTCGCTGCCCCGGGCTCTTCTTCGGCGGTTGCCACGGCATGGATGAAACGAAGGTTTACAAAGAACTTTGCAAAATCGTGGAAGCGCATGTTGCCGAGCTGTTGCTCAACAAGGAGCACCTGCCTCCAGCTACGGCGGGCAGGTCTTACAGTGGCAAATTCATCGTCCGCATTGGGCCGGAACTTCACCAGAAGGCCGTGCTCAAATCGGAAACTCGCGGGGAAAGCCTTAATCAGTTCGTCGCCGAGGCCATTGCCAACGCCTGATGCCGGGAGAAAGGCTGAAAAGCTGAAAGACTGAAGGCGGTGTCTCGGCCGATTGGCAACGCTGAACGTCGAACGCTGAACTCTGAACGCCGAATTTCCGACCACCAACCACCCCACCCGGATTTTTAACCGCCCGTTCGACAGGCTCAGGGCAGGCAGATGAACCCGCCTTCGCTAAAGCTTCCTCCTTCGCCAAGGCTACGGCGGACAAGACGACGTGGCAGACGCAGATGAACGCGAATTCGGAGAAGATTTTTGGCGTGATGTTTGAGGCATTGGGAGAACGAGAATGATTACGATTCGCGGGACTGGACCAGGTGTCTCAATCTTTTTACCACTGAGGACACAGAGATCGCAGAGCAGCAACCCGAGTTTCTTCGGATCGACCTCCGCGCGCTCGGCGTCCTCTGCGGTGAAAATTTATCGGCGTTCATTCGCATCCATCTGCGGTTAAAAATTCGGGCATGGTGCCTGGTCGTTTGTAATTGGCAGCTGGTATTTTGTGGTCGGAAATTCAGCCTTTCGCGTCGCGACGCGACACCTCGTCACTTTTCACCATCTTCCCGACGAAATCATAGAGTCCGCGGATGGTCGCCCCCGGTGAAAGGAGCGCGCGAAACGCGTGAAACTGGATTTGGCTGGCGCGGCGCAAGGCCGGCACGCACAGGGTCAGCCCATAAACTCCCACCCACTGGGCCGTGGCCATGGAGAGGGCCGCCCCGACCGCACCATAGCGGGGAACGAGGAATCGAACCAGGCTGAGCTGGCAGATGCTGACACAGCACGCGGTGGGCAGGTCCAGGATCAGCTGGCCGCGGATGACCCAAAGTTGCGAGCGAGCCACGGCTGGAAAGATCGCGGGTCCGGACCATAACAAGATGACCAGGACGAGGGCCGAAGGTGCGTACGCATGGCCAAAGAGCAAGGGAACAACCCAAGGGGCGGTCACGGTCGCGGCGATCGCAGCGCCAACCCCCACCAGCAGGCTGGTGTTCGCATAAAGTTGCGTCACTTTCGCCGCATGCACCGGGTCTGATTTTTGCAGCGCGACAATGCGGGGCAGCAGGACGGCGGCGACAATGGTCGACATTGACCACCAGATCTCCGTGATCCGGAGCGCCGCATTGAGATAACCCGCCGCCGCGTGGTCGGAAGCCAGGTTGCGCGCCAAGAGCACCATGATTCGGTCGGCCGTCGACCCAACGACGATGATGAGCACGGCCGGCCAGCCCTCCCGGAACCAGGCTTTGAACTGGACCAGGTCAAACGTGAAATGAAAATCGTTGCGATGAACTTTCCGGAGCAGGCCGCAGACCGCCGCATAAGTGACCGCCCACTCGGCCAGCGCCACAATGGCGAATGCCGTCACCCGGGCACCGTTCAGGATCAGCACCACCCGGCTGATCACAAACAGGATCCACACGACATTGCGCGTCCAGACCAACGGCCGCGCCTGGCCTGAGCTCTCGAACCAGTTTTCGCAGGAGTAAAAGGCCGAGGGCACGGCCATCCAGACCACGATCAAGGTCAGCCGGCGCGTCTCTTCGTCGTCCACCAATTGTCCCGCCAGCGCCGAAAGCCCGAGTGCGACCACGAAGGAAATTGCCAGGCTCAGCATGGTGCTCGTCCCGATAATCTTTCCCGCATCTTCCGGCCGGGCCGCAAGGTCGCGCCGGATCATCCGATCAAAGCCCAGCATGACCGCTTCCTTCGCCAGCGTCGCCAGGCCGATGGCCGCCCCATAGCTGCCATAGTGACCGGGACCCAGGTGGCGGGCGATCAACACCGCCATGCCGACGCCCCCCACCGCCTTGAGCCCGCGCTCGGCGATCAACCAGAATATGTTGCGCGCCGCCTTGGGACGAGGGGGTTTTGACGGCGGGGCAAGGGAGGTTGCAAGCGACTGGGGCATTCTGGGGAAAGGCTGAAGGACTGAAAGACTGAAGGGCTGGAAGCGGCTAATTCAAAGTTGAGAGTTTAGAGCTGAGAGGACGGAGGGCGGAGGCGAGTAGCTGAGAGTTTAGCGTTGAGCGCTGAGAGACCGGAAGACCAATACTCCTCGGCCATCCAAAGCGAAGCGAAGGATCTCGGCCCGTGTAGTTTGTATTTGGTAATTGGTAGTTGGTGGAGCGCGGCGTCCGGCCTGACTTTAATCAAATCGTGCTCGTTCTCTTACTCATTCTCGTTCTCCCATATTCCCTGAATTCGATAACGAGAATGAGAACGATTCGTGCGGCCGAACGGGGAATTCGTGCCGATCCGTGCAATCCGTGGTAAAATTATATCCGCGTTCATCTGCGTCTGCCACGTCGTCTTGTCCGCCGTAGCCTTGGCGAAGGAGGAAGCTTTAGCGAAGGCGGGTCCATCTGCGGTTAAAAAAAGCATGCATTTTCCCTGTTATAAATTTGAGGTTATTTCTATGTGCTCTATGCGTTCTTTCGTGGCAAAATTTCCCATCACCGAACGATAGAATGCCTCAAGCCGGGCCAGGTGGGCCTCCGTCGTCAGCGGTTTTTCCCAGTAGGACTGGTAGGCCGTGGCGCCCATCCGGCTGACCACCGCATCGTCCGCCAGCGCTCCCATCTGGACGGCCAGGTCATCCACGGAGTTGTGGGCAAAGAGCAGCCCGTTCTTCCCGTGGTGAACGAATTCCGCCGCCGCCGTGCCACGCGACGCCACGACCGGGATGCCCCGCGCCAGCGCCTCGGCCGCCGACAGGCCAAACGTCTCAGTCACGATGGAAGGAAAGACAAAGGCCCGCGCCCGGCCCAGCTCGCGGACGATTTCCGCGTGTTGAAGCCATCCGGTAAACACGGCCTCGGGATAGATCCGCCGCAGCTCCGCCTCGAGCGGCCCCGTGCCACAAAAGACCACGGGCAGGCGCAATCGGGCCGCCGCCTGGGCGAGCAACTGCGGCCCCTTGTAGTCCTCAAGCCGGCCGGTGAAAACGAACGCTTGGTTTCGCGCGACATCCACGGGTGGCTGGCATTCCATCGCAACCATGTGGGGAATGACCTCGATCCGAACCGAGGCCGGAAGGTCCCGGCGCGCGCGCGTGGCGCAGGTTTGTGAGACCGCAATGTAGGCCGAGAGCCGGCGGGGAACCTGCGCGACCCGGTTTTGCAGCCATGTCCGCACGACGCGCCACACCTTGTGGACACGTTTTCGCGAGTCGCAATGGCAGGACAGGCAGGACAGGCTCAAGGCCCGGCGCTCGCAGGCCTGCGACTGCGGAAAAACAAAGTAGGCCCCGTTGGGGCAGGTCATGAAATAATCGTGCAGGGTGAGCACTGTCACGAAACCCGCGCGGATCGAAGCATGCATCACGGACGCCGTCAGCGCGCTCGAATAGAGGTGCGCGTGAACGACCGTTTCCCGCGGATCCAATTCGGCCAGGACCGTGCGCAGGCGCCCGGCTGCTTCCCGGTTCCACAGCCCGCGGATGGCAGCCCGCCAGGAGTCCTGTTGCTCCCGGAGCCAGGCCGACCCAAGGCAGATCACGGTAAGGCCCGCATGGGCCGACAGCTCCGGTGAAACCGGGCCGAACGCCGTGAACAAAATCACCCGGTGGCCGGACGAAGCCAGGGCGATCGCACTGTCGATCGCCACCCGGTCGCCGCCGCCACGAATATAGGCCGCATCGTTGAGAATTACGATATTCACGCTCTGCGCCTACCGCGGGGTGAAATTTTCCACCGGATGGTGAAAGAATGCGACATGGGTTGAGTAGATAGCAGTCATGGTGCCAACTCAACCTTTAACAAGCTATTGAAATACTCTTGCGAATGAGGGTTGGTCATTGGTGGAGCCCGTTCGGCAAGCTCAGGGTCCCGAGCATTGTCGAGGGACTCAAGGCCCTGAGCCAGTCGAAGGGCGTGTCGAGCGACGTGTCAGCTTGTACGCCGTAGCCGCGTGCGAAGGCTGGATCTCCGACGCGCCCTGAGCGTCCGGGCATGGCTCTAACCACTAGAGCATATCAAGATATTATGCACATAAGTAAAATGCTTCTAAGGGTGAAGCCAGGAAGCCATGAAAAAATCCTGGCTTCCGGGTTTCCTGCTTAAAACTGACGGTGTTTTTATCCGTGCCTATCCGTGCCATTCGCGGAAAAGAATAAGCAGACCGCCCATCACGGTTGTTTTTTCCGCGGATCCCGCGGATGAAACGGATAGAGCATATCAAGATATTGTGCACCATAAGTTAAAT
>DATMNP010000074.1:0-9825 GCA_035568935.1 Opitutaceae bacterium
CGCCGGAGATGCAGATGTTCTTCGACCAGCGGGTCTACAACGGGTACAAATCCGTGCTGTTAAACATGCTGGGGATGGCTGGAATCGTGGGCATGGTTTGCTTTTTCCTCCTGCTAAACTGGGTGCGGCGCGACGTCGCCCAGGTCGCCGGGGAAAATTCGTACGGGCTTGGTTGGGGCGTAGCCGCCGCATTTTTAGCCCTGTCATTTTGTGCCGACGAGATACCGATATTCCCGTTGATCGCTTTTGTCGGCACGTGGTGTGCCGCGAGCAGGGAAGCCATTGAACAGGGCCTTGCGGACGAGCAGGCGGTTTAAAAATCAGCGTAGCCGGGCGTTCCGACCCATTCGGCAGGGTCAGGACAAGCAAAAGAGTACAGAGAAAGGGTGTTTTTCATTCCGCTATGATTCAGAGATTATCTCCATGCGTTCCTTATGATTTCGTGGCCAAATTCCGGCTGACCGTTTGCCGATGAGACCGTTGGCCTATATCGTCGGACGCAGCTTCCTCCCCGCGATGAGCGGTTTGTCGATGCGCACGCGCCTGACCTTTGACTACTTCACCCGCACCTCGCAGGTCGGAGCGCGCTATCTCCTCGCTCCATGCGGCCAGCCTGAATTGGAGCCGGCGGTGGCGCCCCATTGGCAACGCGATGAGATTGGCACCGGCCCGGCAGGACGCGGCCAGGCGCAAAAACCAACCAAGGTCGAAGCGTTGCGACAGATGCGGGATATGATGGCGTGCCGTTGGAGCGCCAGCGCGCGCACGAGGATCCTGGGCTATTTTTCCGGATTGGATTTTGGGGCGTCATCGGCCATCCAGGCCCGGCTGGCGTCCTGGCCGGACGCCGTCGTCTTTCTCACCCGCTCCGACCTGCTGCCGCTCGTTCGCCACAAGGCTCCCGGCCAGAAGTGGATCCTCGATGCCAACGACTCCGTGGCCAACCTCGTGCGGGCCTATGACGGGCGGAGGCGGCTGCGGAAAAGCGTGGGCATGGATAACGCGAAGCTTTGCCGCATCCTGGAGGAGGCCGAATTGCGCGCGGCCGGCCGGTGCGACGCGATCATCGCGATCAGTCCCGCCGACGAGCAGTATTTCAAGAGGAGCGCGTGCCCGGTCATCAGCATGGAAGAGCAATGCGTGGAATACACGGCGGGGCCGGTGCAACCAAAGGCGCCAAAATACGACATCGGGTTTATCGGGTCGGACCATGAAGGCTCGAGAAAAGCCGCGTTGTCTTTGGTCGAAGTGGCGCAAAATCCCAGGACCAGCCGGTTCAGCTTTGCGATCGCCGGCCGGGTGACCCAGCGGCTCCACGGGATCAGCCCGTCGCCCAATCTGAGCCTGGTCGGAGAGGTGCCGAGCAGCCAAGCGTTCCTGGCTGACTGCCGGGCGACCGTCTTTATCTCGTCGGGTGAAACCGGGACGAGCGTCAAATTCCAAGAGGCCATATTGTCCGGCACCACGGTGATTGCCAACGCCAACGCCGCGCGGTGGAGCCTGGCAAAACCCGGCCGGGACTACCTGGAAATCGCCGATAGCGACGCCTTGGTGCCACTCTTGGAAAAAGGCCTGCCTTGCCTCCCACTGGCCCCCGCCCTGTCGGCCCATGCGACCCGCGAGGCACTGCAGGACCGGCTGGACGCGGTGATCGCCCGGTGTTGTTCGCGGTAAACAGGAAACGCCGTTTTAATTTAAACCATGACCTTGCCCACCTTCAGCATCGCGACGGTTACCCTCAACCCGGGGAAAGACCTGGACGTGACCGCGGCGTCCATCGCCTCGCAGTCGTTCGAGAGCTATGAATGGGTGGTAAAAGACGGCGGTTCCAAGCCGGGACAGCTCGAGGCGCTCGAGAAAGGGCCGCCCAGCCGCCTGCGCCTGTTCCAATCGCCCGACCGGGGGATTTTCGACGCGATGAACCAATCGCTCCACCTCTGCACCGGGGAATACATCATCTTCATGAATGCCGGCGACGGCTTCTATGACCCCACGATCCTGGCCAGGATCGCCGAGGCGATGGCCCGCGAGCCGGGCGATCTGTATTATTGCGACTACTACAACAGCAAGTGGAAAACCGTCATAAGATATCCCCAAACGTTGACGAAAAAGTACCTCTATCGGAGAGTGCCGTGCCACCAGGGGGTGGTCGCCCGGCGGTCGGTGTTGTTGGACGGCGGGGGATTTCGTGGCGATGAATTCAAAATCGTCGCCGACCATGAGATGATGTATCGAATGGTATTCAGGAAAAACATCGTGCCGAAACACCTCGCGCTGACCTGCTGCACCTACAAAGACGACGGCTCCCATGCCAGTCCGGCCGGATTCGCGCGACGGGAGAAGGAAAGGCGGGTACTGCGGGCGGAGTATTTCTCGCGGACGGAGCGCCTGACGTGGGGGGCCATGTACCACGCGACCCTGCCGGGGCTGCGAACGTGGATCACCCTGAAATGCCGCGGCGGCAAATTCTCCAAATTGTACCTTTGGGCGATGGCCCGGGCGAGTGCCATCATGAATCGCTGACCAGCGGTCCCACCGCCTTTAAACCTGCCTGGATCAAAGTAAATGCCTTATTCGATGCACCGGACCAAACTCGCAAAAATCGCCCGCCTCGGCCACCGTGCCGTCAGCGATATTGTCGCACCTTACCGATTCGGCTTTAATGTCGAGTCGGTTGGCGCCGCGCGAACGCCGCAATGGCTTTATTCGTTAAACTATACCCGGCACGGGATGGAACAGCACTACGGGATGAAGCGGGACGCCAAGGGAATCGTGATGATGAGCCACTACGTGGACCATGACGAGGCGGGCCACTACTATTCGCCCGTCAAGATCGCCCACTACGCGTTAGGCGCATGGAACGACCATATTCGCGGCGACGCGGGCGCGCGGGCGGACTTCATGGCGTCGAGGGATTGGCTGATGCAAAATCGCGAGCCGGTGGCCGGCGCGTTTGTCTGGCGGACCCCGACCACGAATCGCCGTTATGACCTGCCGGCCAACTACACCTCGGCGATCGTGCAGGGGCTGATCCTCTCGGTCCTGGCGCGGAGCCTGGTGTGGGATGACGACCCGGAGGTCCGGGCGGTCATCGAGGGCGCGGCGGCTTTCTTCCATTGTCGCGTCGCCGACGGCGGAATTTTGGCGGATTCGCCCTACGGCACATTTTACGAGGAATATCCCTGTGCGCCCCCGAGCCATGTGGTGAACGGGTTCATGTTCTCGCTCAATGGCCTGTGGGATGCGGCCCAAATGGGCTCCGCCACGGCCCTCGAACGTTATACCGCGGCGGTTCCCACCCTCTACAAATTGCTCCCGGCCTGGATCACCCAACACTGGTCCTACTATGACCTGCGTTATGGTTATGATCCCGCCAAGGCGAACCTGGCGACGCGGCACTACCAGTATCTCCACGTCGACCAGCTGAAGTTTTTTGCGGCGGTCGATTGCAGTGATCAGCTGGCGCTGGCCGTCACCCGCCTCGAAAAGCAGATGCGCAATCCGATCTATTGGTTTTCGGCGTACCTCAACAAATGCAGGGGTCTTATTGGAAAATCGATATAAAGGCATTATTGGTCGAACCCGGCCTCGTGTTTGCCTGTCAGAATCAAATGCCCATATTGATCGAATCATTGGCCCGCTTTGGTACAAAACTTTCCCGTCGGGTGGACGACCATGGCTGCGCAGGCCGCGGCGGCGGCCATCCGGCCAGGAGGTGCATCGTTTTGATCGCATTACTGATCACAGGATGGGGCGCGCCCCTCCTAACGGCCCAAGTGGACACGGCTAAACTCGCCACGATCGGTGAGGCCTGGCGGGAGTCTCAACATGTTGACATTACCAGTGCCATGGCCCAACAGGCGCTGGCCTACGCCTCGACGTTGCAGGGGGATGGCAGCTGGAAGGATATTTCTTTCGAGGAATCCGCCGCAACGCACAATTTCCCGGCGCAGGTTCATCTCCAACGTTTGTCCAAGCTCAGCCTCGTCGGCCGCTGGGCGACGGATACGGACACTCGCTCCCGTTGCATCACGGCATATGTCGCGGGTGCACGATTCTGGGCGACCAAGCGGCCGCAATCGGCCAATGGCTGGTATAACAAAGTTTATTCGCCGAATACGCTCGGGCTTTCGGCGCTCGTGGTGGCCGATGTCATCGACCAGGCGACCATCGATGAGATCGTCAGCTATGTGAAAAGCGCCGCCGATTGGCCGGCGCTGAATTACGCGGGGGGGACGGCCACGGGGCAGAATCTCCTGTGGATGGCCGAAGGACAGATGATCGCCGCGGTCTTGGGCAAAGATGCGACCTACTACCAGTGGGCCGAGGACAATTTCCTGCAGGCCTTTGCCGTCACCTCGGCCGATGGCATTCAGTCTGATTTTAGTTTTCATCAACACGGGCCCCAGCTTTATGCGGGAGGGTACGGTTCCGAGATGATGAACGAGGGCTCCCTCATCCTTGGCCTTATCGCACCGGTTTCAAGCCGCGCCCTCTCAGCCGCGGAGACATTGTCCGGATACCTGCTGGAGGGAGAACGCTGGTTTATTTACAAAGACGGGTGGGACTTCAATGCCGTCGGCCGCTATATCAACCGCGGTTCGCTTAAAGATGCCACGACCATTGCGGCGGCCCGAAGGCTTTCCGCGCTGGCGCTGACGCGCCGGTCGGAATTGGCGTCGTTCGTCAGCGCTTACGATGAAAATGCGGGGTATCCCGACCTGGTTGGAACCAAGTACTATTGGCGCTCCGATACGGCGGTTTTTCGCGGGACGGGATGGTACGCCTCGGTTCGCTCCACCTCCACCCGCACCTTTGGCAATGAAAGCGGCAACGGCGAAGGCCTCTTGAGCTATCATTTGGGCAATGGCTCCACCTGTCTGATGAAAACCGGGGCCGAATATGCCAGGATCTTTCCGCTCTGGAACTGGACCTTGGTTCCCGGCGTGACCTGCCCCCATCAAGCGGTCGAGAACCTCCCCCTCATTCCCTGGGGGGTCGGCTCGGCGGGCGGATCCGCCTATGTCGGCGGCCTGGCCACCGGGAACACAGGCGTGGCGGCGATGCAACTTTCGCGGGCGGGCGTCACCGCAAAGAAATCATGGTTCTTCATTGACGACTGCCTGGTCTGCCTGGGAGCGGGCATTACCGCAGACTCCTCTTATGGTCCCATCACCACCTCGGTCGACCAATGCTGGGCTTCCGGCCAGACGGCGATCAACAACAGGGAATTGTCCAAAAACAGGTCTGGAGCGGTGACCGGCAGTTCGCCGGCCACCGTCATCAACGGCGGTTTCCTGTATCGGTTTCCTTCCGGAGGATCGATTCGCGCCGAACGAGCCACCAGTACCGCCCACTGGAAACGGATCAATCTGGCCGCCGCGGCGGCCGCCGCTTCCAGCGGGGAAGTATTTCGCCTCTGGCTCGATCATGGCACCGGGCCAAGCGGCGCGACGTATGCCTATATCGTCGAGCCGATCGACCAGGCGCCAACGGATTTCCCGGGGATTTTCTCCAACACCGAGGCCGTGCAATCGGTGGTTAATCGGGAGCGGACGACGGTGCAGGCCGTGTTTTGGGCGGCCGGCCGGATCGACGTGCCCGGCTTCCTCCGCCTTGAAACCGACACGCCGGCGATCATCCAGGCGACCCGAACGGCCCGTGGTGTCACCTTTACGGTGGCCAATCCCCTGCAGGACTTTCGCGCGGTTCGAATCAAGGTGACGCTCCTCGATGCCTCATCGAAGGCGACCTCTGCGACAAAGACCGTGGCGCTCACCTTTGCTTTCGGCGAGGGCAGCTCGACGACGACAACCGTCACCGTCCCCTGATCCCGATCGCCGTCGGGGGCTCGCAGGACGTTGCGAGGGAGACCGGTCCGCGATCCATCCGCTCGTCCACTGGCCGCGTTGCCTGGCGCCATTACTGGTGCGGACGCGCCCTCCTGCTCTTTCACCTATGCGAATTCTGGCCCGACCTGCATTTTCGAACCACGCCACCGACCCAGGCAATGCCGCCTTGTACACGGAGATCCGGCGGTTGGAGGATGCCACCGTTTGCGAAGGGACGATGAAAGCCATGCTTTTTTGCCAGGCGGATGTCCTCCATATCCACTGGCCGGATAATATCCTTCGCAGCCGCCGGTGGTGCGCCGCGGCCGCCCGGGTCGCCGTATTGTTCACCCTCTTGTCGCTTCGGCGCTGGCGGGGCACGAAGATCGTCTGGACGGCGCACAATTCATTTTCCCACGAACACCATCATCCCAAACTCGAACAACTATTCTGGAAGGGACTGTTCAAGCGGCTGGACGGAATCATCGCCCACTCGAACACGGTCTGCGCCGAGCTGCGTGAGCGGACCGGGGGCCGCATTCCGATTTGCGTGATTCCCTTGTCGCATTTTCGCGGGCTCTATCCCTCACCGAGCGCGGGGCCACGGCCGCCGGCGGCCATTCGGCGGCTCGGCTTCGTCGGGCGGATACGCCAATACAAAGGCGTGCCCGACCTCATCGAGGCGTTCCTGCCTTATGCGGATCCGGACGTTCGGCTGGTCGTCCGCGGCAAGCCGGAAAACCCGGAGATCGCCGCGGCGATGACGAACCTCTGTGCCAGGGACGCGCGAATCGACCTCCGACTGGGTTTCCTTTCGCCCGCCGATTTGACGAATGAAATCGCCGCGCTCGACGCGGTCGTCCTGCCGTTCAAATGGGTGACAAACTCGGGGAGCGCGTTGCTGTCGCTGTCGCTGGGCACCCGGGTGGTCGTTCCCGGCACGGCCTATTTCCTGGAGCTGCAAAGCGAATTTGGCCCGGAGTGGGTTTATTGTTATGAAGGCGACCTGTCGCCGTCCGTGATCGCAGGAATCTGTGCCTGGACCAAGCGCCCGACCAGCCGGCCGGCGCCGGAGCTTTCGGAACAACGTGGCCTTCCCTGGGCCGCCAAGGCAACGTTCGCATTTTTCCAAACCGTGATGGTTACGCCATGATTCCCCCCTCCTTCTCCAGCCACGGTGTCGCCATCGGGTTCGTGATCGCCGCGATCGTGATCGGGGCGGCCTGGCTGCTCTATCCGTTCGTTATATTTCCCCATCTCCTGCGGTTGTTCGCCGGCGGGATCCAAAAGCGGCTGGCCAGGACCTGGTTCCAGGCGGACCGGGATCAGCCGGCGCCGAAGTCGATTGCCGTCCTGTTTTGCGCGCACAACGAGGAACCGGTGCTGCGGGAGAAATTGGAGAACCTCCTGGGCTGCGCCGGGACGTGCCCGGTACCGGCCAGGATCTACGTTTTTCTCGATGGCTGCACCGATGGGTCCCAAGCGATCGCCGAAAGCTTTTCACCGGCGGTGACGGTCGTGGTCTCGCCCAAGCAGTGCGGCAAATCGTTCGGCATGCGCACCCTCGCCGCCAACTGCGCAGAGGACATCCTCGTGTTCACCGATGCGAACGTGTTGTTTTCGCCCGACCTGCTGGAAGCGGCGGTCGGCCATTTCGCGGCCGACGCGACCCTGGGTTGCGTCGCGGGTTCCACCGCGTTCACGAACACATCCGCCAGCGTCAACGCCCGGGTCGAAGGCGGGTACTGGAAGCGCGAAGAAACCCTCAAGCAACTCGAGAGCACGACGGGCAGCTGCCTCTGCGGGACGGGCGCGATCTTCGCGATCCGGCGCACCTTGTTCGTACCTCCGCCGGACGACATCATCGACGATTTTCACACCACGCTGAACATCCTTTTCCAACGTCGGCGGGTCATCCAAAGCGACGCACTTTTGGTGTTCGAGCGGGCTGCGACCAAGACCAAAGACGAATGGCGACGCAAGGTGCGCATCACCTGCCGCGCGTACAATTGCTACACCCATCTCCGGGCCGAGATCGACCAGCTGCCTTTTCCCCTTCGCTTTATTTTCTACTCGCACAAATGGCTGCGATGGTTTTCGGCCATTCCGTTCACTTGTGTGACGATAGGTTTTGTCGGGCTGGTCTTTTTGCTGTCCCCTGCGGCGGGTGCCGGCGTGGCCTTGGGCCTGGCTTTAACCTTGGTGCTCGGTTCCCGGGGCATCTGGCCGTTCGGCGATGTCGTGGCCGTCTTTCGCGCATTCTACGCCACCCTGTGGGGGGTCGTTTTGGCTTTGAGAGGCAAGCGATTTGTCACGTGGACTCCTGCCCCCAGCACTCGGACCCTGCCTCCCGACCTTTCCGAATCCCTCGCACCAAGGCCGAATGGCTGCACCGCCGGGAAATCCGGCCCGTTGCCCGCGCGGACGGCCTCGACCTTGAGCATCCTCATCGTCGTCGAGCCGGGCTTGGATGGCGTATTTCGCCACGTCGAGGGCTTGGTGGATTTCCTGATGCAGGGCGATGCTCGGGTTCACCTTCACCTTGCCTACTCATCCCGGCGCAGCGGCGCAGCCATGATTCAACTCGTCGAACGGGTGCGCGCGGCCGGCGGCGAAACGATGGACATGGGCATCGCCAACATTCCCCAACCGTCCGATGTCATCGCCTTTGCCAGGCTGGCGAATTTCATCCGCCGTCTCAAACCGGATGTCGTGCATGCGCACAGCTCGAAGGCCGGGGCACTCGCCCGGTTCGCGGCCCTGTTCATCCGTGGCCCGCGTTACCTTTACACGCCCCACGCCTACTATGGCATGGGCAAGCCGCCTTCGCCCAAGGTGCGCTTTTTCAATTGGATCGAACGTCTCATCGGCCGCATCGGGACGACCATCGCCATTTCCCAGGACGAAGCCGACTTCGCCCACCAGGTGCTTGGCGTTCCGTCCGATCGCATTCATGTGATCCATAATCCGGTGGACACTGTGCGGTTTTTCCCGCCTTCCCCCGCCCAGCGGCAGGCGGCCCGCACGGCGCTCGGCATCCCGAAAAACGCGGTGGTGCTGGCGACCATCGGCCGCATGTGCTGGCAGAAGGATCCCGAGACGGCCTATGCTGGCGTGGCCCCGGTCTGCGCCCAAAATCCCGACTTGGTCTACCTGCACCTGGGCTGGGGCAAATGGAAGGATTTCCTGCTCGGATTGGGGCAAAAACTCGGTTTCGGCGCGCAGCTGCGGATCCTCGAATACACGGACAACCCGCAGACATTTTACCACGCGCTGGACGGGATACTGATCACCTCGCGTTACGAGGCGGGCTGGGCCCTCGTTCTCCTCGAAGCGCTGGCCTGCAATCTTCCCGTCGCAGTCGCGACCAGCCCGGGCATGTCCGATATCGGCCGCGCGGGGCTGTCACACATTTGGACCTTTCCCCCTGGAGAGAGCCCGGCCTGCACCGCCGCGGTCCAGCAGTGGCTGCTCGCGCACCGCGAGGGAAAAAACAGCTATAACCACCGTGCATTCGTCATGGCGCGGCTCTCACCTGCCCGGTGTTACGGTGCCGTGGTGGAGCTCTATCAAAACAAGCCATGCGTTTCGAATGTTTCGCCGTTGGCGTGAGGTTGAAAAACCACCACTGATTAAAACTTTTTACCACGGATTACGCGGATGAACGCGGATAAATTCCTCCGTGATTTTACCGCAGAGGACGCCGAGCGCGCGGAGGTCGATCCAAAGAAACCCGGATTGCTGCTCTGCGATCTCTGTGTCCTCTGCGGTGAAAAATCATCGTGCTTCCCTTTTTGACCTGTCCCTAAAACCCCTATCCCAAAATTAGTGACGATTAGCGTGCATTAGAGCAATTTAACTTATGGTGCACAATATCTTGATATGCTCTATCCGTTTCATCCGCGGGATCCGCGGAAAAAACAACCGTGATGGGCGGTCTGCTTATTCTTTTCCGCGAATGGCACGGATAGGCACGGATAAAAACACCGTCAGT
>DATMNP010000075.1:0-11942 GCA_035568935.1 Opitutaceae bacterium
CAGGTTCCACCCATGCGGGAGCCACTTTTCCCCGCGGTCTTCGGTGCGATGATGATTGTCATCGCGTGGATGGCTCTCCCGCGGGTCATTGATGCGGTTCTCACCAACGCTTTTTGGAGCAAGGTCCTGGTGCGCACCGGATGCAGGCTGGCACTGATCGTTTTGCTTCGAGTGCTTCAAACGGTCGGAACTGCGCTGGTCGTATTCATGTGGGCCCGCTGCGTGGAGCTGTTCTGGCCCGCCTATTTCGACCCGTTCCGCGACAAGCACCAGTAACAACCTGTTAGCCATGGCGCATCCGCCTAAACTTGATTCAATGGCCTCGCATGGATCAGTCCAGCCGCCGATGCTATGGGATGTTTTTTGGCGGGCGGCTTACGGTGGGGCGGTTTATCTCCCGCATTTTGGACTGACCAGCCTGGCGCTTCATCACTTGGGAGAATTGTGTCAGTGGAGTAATAATTTTTTCTGGATGGAAGCCGCACCCGGTTTGGTTGGCACCGCTGGTGCACTCGAACTATACCGACGGGCTTTGCCGCATGGATGGGTAAACTCAACGCGTCCAAAGCAACTGCCGAAAAAAAACAAGGAGATCGTCCTGAATGGCATGAGCTACGACCGGGTGGCGCTGGTCTGCAACATCCTGGTCCTCGGTGGCATCCGGTCGGGAAAAACGTCCGGAACTTTGGATTGGGCCACCGATCAGTTGCTCAAGGTATTTAACGACCGGGACGATGAGCTCGGCGGATTTTTTCTCGACGTGAAAGGCAACCGCACGACGCGCGTGCTGAAATTTGCCCACGATGCGGGCCGGGACGTGATCAAATCGTGCAAGATAATCCGGCCCAATTGCGCGCTGCCTTACATGAAGCTGGTGGACGATGGCACCGGGTTTTCGTTCCATGTCCCGGCGGTCGAATTCTCCACCGGCTCGGAGGCCGCCCGGCTGCTGGCGGGCGCAATGGACAAAACCACCGGGGAGCCAATCCCGGCCAACTTGTTTTCCTGGCCACTGGCCCAAATCGAGCCTTACGCGCCCGTCCTGCAAGAACTGGTGTTCGACGTGGCGGACAAGGAGGTGAGGTTTGTCGGCTGGCGGCGCGAGGGGAAGGATCTGGTGCGCGTGAACCGGACGACCGGGCCTTGGATGCAAACTGAATACAAAGAAAATAACGGCCAGAAACTGCGCATTAATTATCCGAAAAAGCTGCGGTATGCCGGCATTGGCTACATCGACAACGGGCTCCACTATAATATCGTCAACAACAACATCGAACCGGCCGAGGCCGCCCGGCGCCTGCGCCTGATCGGCCAGCTGCTCAACAGCGGCAAGCCGGGCGGCGACAACAAATTCTGGGACGACGGCGCAGAGAACCACGTGCTTTATTGCATCGAGATGCTGCGCATTGTGAACGAGTCCGGCGTGCAGGTGAATGGGGCCGACATCGGCCGGTTGACGACGCAAAAAACATTCTGGTCGGACAAGAACAACGTTCTGAAAGAAAAAATCGCGGAGCTGAAGAAAAAGATCGCCGACCCAACCGACCCTGGCCTGGTTCCCGAGCTGGAAGAGCGGCTGAAAAAATACACCGGCATAAAATCCTATTTCGAGGAGGAATGGATCGCGATGGAGGGAAAGACGAAGACCATCATGACGCAGGTCATCAAACAGCTCTTCAACGCCTTCCTGCTGGATGGCAAATTGCAAAATGCCTTTGGGTCAAAGGCCACCTACTCATTCATGTCCACGATCACCCGGGGTGATCTTTATATCTTCGGCGGCTGCGAATATGAGACCCTGGCCAAAATGGTGGGCACGGCGCTCAAAATGGATTTTCAAAGCTGCGTCCTGTCGCGCCCGGCCAACAAGCACATCAACCAGACGCGGCACCTGCTTTTTGAAAACGACGAGTGCCAGGAATTCGCCGTGGCCGGCGTCGGCAGCGCCGTGGGTGACGAGCGTGCCATGTCGCTCGCCGGCGAGTCCCTTTTGATCAATTTGCTGGCCACCCAGACCCTGGCCTCGCTGGAAGCGGTCCTGGGAAAGGAGCGGGCGAGAATTTATGCCGGAGCGTGTGGTGGGATCATCTGCTATCAGGTGACCGATCATGATACCGCGGTGGAAATTTCAAAAAAAATTCCCGAAGTGATTCGCGAAGAACGGGAGCTCTCTTCCAACGACCTGTGCATCACCAACCTGTTTTCGGCCGATGCCAAGTTAAAGGAGCACATCAAATATGTGAGGGAGCCGCGTTTTTCCGCGAACGATTTCATGACGCTCAACATCCGCGAGTGGGAGAGCATCGCCTACAACAAAACCATGGTGGGAGATCACGCCAAGGCCCACCGTCAGACCAATCTTCCTCATCCGATTGGCTCGGCGGAAGGCAAGCGCGAGCTCGAGGAATTTATCCGCTGGTATGAGTGTGCATCGCTTGAACAGCTGGCTTGGGATCAAAACCGGCCCGAGTTGTTTTCGCACCTTCCCCAGCGCCAGCCTATTCCCGTGAATGAGCCGGCGGCACCTGCCCATGATAGAGGCATCGTTTCGGGCAGGGAGGTTTTCGTACCGGCGGCCATCGCGGTGAGGCCGGTCACGGTTGAATTCAGAAAAAACATTTTGGATGATCTGCGTGCCTCATGCGGGGTGGGGGCACCCCGCCCACAACCGGAGGCATCTAGTGCGCAGCCTCGGATAGAGCCCTCACAGATCTCAAATCTCAAATCTGAGATTTCAGATTTGAGCGCTGGCAGGCGCGAAGTCACGCGGGCCGAACTTGAACGCTATCGTGAGCTCTTCGCAAATCCGGGCGTGCTGGCTGGACTGGCCAGAAAGCTGACAGCCGATTCCAGTCGGGATTTGGAAACAGATTATCTCGAATTTCTCGAAACCAAGGCGGCGGGGGCCGATATGAATGAGCGCACACCCATCGCCGGCCCGCGGGGCTTGGTCACGGGAAATCTGCGGGCACGGCCTGGTCCTGGCCTTCCGGCCGTCGACAGCCTGGCCGATGAGCAACGCCGAATAGCCCAGTTGCGCGCCCGGATGCAGGAGATCGAGGCGATGCACTCGGCGGCCAAGCCGGCTCCGCCTTTAAGCGACGAAGCCGCCAATGCCATAGCCAGTGATGACACGACAAGTTGATCTTTTGTCGTTTGTTGTAGCCGGGGTCGGTGACCCTGGCTTGTCCACCATAGCGTTAGCCGTTTTGACAAGCTCAAGGCCCTGAGCCAGTCGATGGGCGAAGGCGGGCCCGGCCTCAACGAGGCCGGGTACATCCGACACGGCGCGCCCGGCAGTCGCGCCCTACCTTGTTTCGCGAGATATAACAAAAATCCCCGCAGCTTGCTACGGGGATCGGGATGCAAAATGGTTCGCTGCGCTCAGTTCCGGCCTGATTTTGCGGCCGGTTTCTTCGCCTTGCTCTCGACGAATTCGCGGATGACTTCCATGCGCTTGCGCTGGCGGTCTTCCTCGTGGATGTCGTCGATCGAGCGCTGGGCCTCATTTTTCGACAGGGCCTTGCGCATCTTCGAGAGCGCGATGTTCTGCAACTGGCGCACGCGCTCGCGGGTGATCTTGAACTTTTTGCCGACTTCCTCGAGCGTGAGCTCGTCCTTCCCGTCGAGGCCGAAGCGCAGGCGGATGATCTCGGCTTCGCGCTTTTCGAGCGAGCCGATCATCGCGCGCAAATCCGCACTGGTGTTTTTGCCGCGCAGGTTCTCAAAGGGACTGATCGCGTTCTCGTCGCCGACAATGTCGCCGAACGAGGCCGAGTCGCCTTCGTCGCCGATGGGCGCGTCGAGCGAGGTCGGTCGGACGCTGACGGATTTCAGGTGCGCGACCTTGCTGGTGGGAATCTGCAGCTCGCGCGCCAGCTCCTCATCGGTCGGCTCGCGGCCGAACTGCTCGGTGAGGGACATGGCGGTCTTGCGCATCTTCGAAATCTTGTCCACGAGGTGGACGGGCAGGCGGATGGTCTTCGACTGGTTGGCCAGCGCGCGCTTGATGGACTGTTTGATCCACCACGCGGCGTAGGTCGAAAGCTTGCCGCCCTTGCGCGGGTCGAAGCGTTCGACGGCCTTGATCAGGCCGATGTTGCCCTCGCTGATGAGGTCGAGCAGCGGCAGGCCGAAATCCTTGTAGTCCATCGCGATTTTCACGACGAGGCGAAGGTTGGCCTTGATCATGTGGTCGCGCGCGGGCTTGTTGCCGCGGCGGATGCGGCGGGCGAGGTCGATTTCCTCCTGGATCGTCAGGAGCGGAGTCTTGGCGATTTCCTGGAGGTAAAGCTGCAGGCTGCTGCGTTCGAGCGGAGCGGGCTCGCTGGGAGCGGCCGGCTCGGGTTTTTCGAGAAAAGATGGCGGCGCATCGGGCAGCGCGGTCATCGTGGCGGCGACTGGGGCAGGGTCGACGTCATCCAACTGGCGGGCGGTGTTTTTTGTGTAAGCCATGGATTCGTCTTTCTGAATATGGAACGTTCGCGCGGGCGGTTGTTCCTGCGGTTTTCATTGTATATGATGAGTCAATCAAAGCCTGAAGTATTCCACCCAGTTAAACGTGCGGTCTCCTCTGAAAACTGCGGATTAACAGGATTGTAACCGTGCAACTCTGGCGCAGTTGGGCCTATTACGGTGGGCATTGCGGCGCAGTCGGGATGGAAACAGGTGAAATTTGATGTCTCCGCGCACTTGAGATGCGTTCAGGATCACCATCCACCTGATACATAGGCTAAACCGGCCGCCGGATCCTAAATAAATCAAGAATGAGGAGTTTTAAGCAGAAAACCCGGAAGTCAGGAATAGGGTATTAGCAGACACACGCCAGACGGCATGTTCTTCTTTAGAAATATTTCTACACCAAGAACTCCAAGTCAGTTTTTCGGGGAGGCTCTTTATCCTGCAACGCGCAAAGAGGTACCGAGCAAAGCGACAGTTTACGATCCCTTGGCTAAGACCTCTCGTCATGCGCTGCTGCTTCGCGACCTTTGCGATCTTGGTGTAAACTTGCCTTTGGAAAAATTGCGGCGCGTCCAGCGGTCGCGCCCTGCCTTGTTTCGCAGGTGATGGGGCTGATTATTCCGGCAGCGCAATGCAGCGGGCGTCGGGATTTGCCAGGTAGAAAAGCGCGGTATGCCCCACGGCGCCGATGCATGAGCACTGGCAGGTCTCGGCGATCACGACGCAAAAAGCGGCCTGTTGGTCGCGATCCGACCCGAGAAAGCGCAGTTTCACCAGTTCGCTCGCGCGCAAGTGCCGCTGCAGTTCGACAAAGAACGCCGGGGTGAGCCCGCCTTTGCCTACTTTGAGCGCGGGCTCCAAGCGTTGGCCGAGTCCGCGCAGGAAGGTTTTTTGCGCGCCAGTGAGAAGAGTGGGTTGGTCCATGGGAAAAGGAACCTCGTGCAAAAAGCCCCCCGCGCCAAGCGCTATCGGGAATTGTCCAAGGCGCGGCGATAGCTTTGAAAAATCGCATGATTGCATTGTAGCCGGGGTCGTCGACCCCAGCACCGACCTCAACCCATTCGACAAGCTCAGGGCCCCGAGCCTGTCGAGGGGCGAGGCCGGCTATATCTGACGTGTCGGGGATGAACCCCGACTACAATCTGAAACTCAGCTGGTCACTTCACGGTTTAGTTGTTTCGGGCTTGGCGATGAAGCGGAAGGTGCGGTCGGGGCCGAGATAAACTCTGGCCAGGGCGTTGAGGTCGGCCTGGGTGATGGATTCAAAATCGCGGTAGCGCGAGCGGCACCAATCGAGGCGCTGGGGAAATTCCTGGCAGCTCGCGAGTACGGCGCCGAGCCAGTACTGGTTGGTGCGGGCGGAGTCGCGCAGTGCGGTGAGCATGGGTTGTTTCACGCGGTCGAGTTCGTCGGCGGTGACGCCGGTTTTTTGCAGGTCGGCCGCGACAGCCAGGACGGCGGTGGCGATTTCCGCGGTGCGCGTGGGATCGACGGTGCTCTCGGCCAGGATGTAACCATAATGGGTGAACGTGTCGCTGGACTCGCTGGCCGCCTCGGGGTCGTAGGCCCCGCCGAGTTGCTCGCGGATTTTCACGCGCAGGCGGTCATTGAGAACTTCGGCCAGCAGGTTGAGGCGGCGGGTGCGGCCGATGTCCCATGCATCGGTCGTGGGCCAGAAAAGCGCGATGACCGCCTTAGGAATTTTGGTGGGCACCGTGTAGTCTTTGGCGAAAACCTGGCCGGGAAAATGGACGTTGCGCTCGGCCTCGTACGCAGGCTTGGGTGCACGGGACGGCAATGCACCGAAGGTGCGCGCGAGCGCCTTGAGGGTGGCAGGGATGTCGATGTCGCCAACGATGGCGATTTCGATGGGGCCGCTGGCGAGCTGGGGCGCGAGCCACGCTTTTTCCTCACCGGGGGTGCGAGCCAACATGGCTTCGCGCGACGGCAGGCCGAAGCGCGGGTCGCCATTGGCCAGCAGCCGTTCCACCTCGGTTTGGAACGGGCCGTCGATCGAGTGGGCGAGCCCGTCATAGTACTCGTCGAGCTTTTTGTGCGCGAGGCGGATGGCTTCAGGACGGTAGCCGGGATCCGTCAGGTGCGCGGCAAGGAGCTGAAGCTGGAGGAGCAGGTCCTCGCGGTTGGTGACGGCGCCGAAACCCAGCGCGTCGTTTCCTATTTTGAAATCGACGCCGACGGTGTGGCCGGCGAGGAGACGTTGCAGCTCGTCGGCGCTATGCCGGCCGAGGCCGCCCGCGAGAAACGTGAGGTCGGTGAAAAAAGCGAGGCCGGGCTGGTCGCGCGGCTCGGTGAGCTGGCCGGCGCCGACGCGCACGTTCAAGCGGATGGTATTGGATTCGAAGGGGGTTTTCTTGAGGTTGACGCGCACGCCGTTGGCGAAAGTGACGAGGGTGAGGTCGAGATCGTCGAGGTGCTTTTGCGAGACGATCTGTCCAGGCGCGCCAAAGTCGGTGTAGGCGAATTTCTCATTCGACTGGGCGGCGGGCGGAGAGACGGCGATGGCGGAGGAGTTTCGGTAGGCGGCCGTGATGGCGGCGACGGCATCGCCGGGGATTTTGGCATTGCCGGAAACCATGACGTAGCAGCCTGGCAGGCCGAACGCGGCGCGGAGCGCGTCGGCGCAGTCTTCGGGCGTGACTTTTTCGAGCGCGGGCTTGAACAGCGCGAGGTCATCGGCGGGTCTGGTGAAGACCTCTTTTTGGACGAGGGAGTCGATAATTCCGTTGGCCAGCTCGGGGGAGCGCCGGGTGGCGGCGGTCCGGGCGGCCTGCTCGAGGTCGTTGGAGAAATTGGCCGCGGCTTCCTTGAGTTCCGCGGGCGTGAAACCGAATTTGAGCGCTCGGCGCAGCTCCTGTTCGCCGACCGCCAGCGCGGCTGGCCACTGTGCCGGCGCGCAAGTGAGATTGAGGCCGGCATCGTGATAGAAGTTGAAGCCTTCCTCGATGTCCACGCTGGCGCTGCTGAAAGGCGCATTTTCTTTTTTCGACAAAATCTCGAGACGGCGATCGAGCATGGCGACGGCGAGGTTGCGTGGCAGGTGCCGGAGGCGGAAGTCCGCGGTGTCTGGCCGGTAGGCATAGGGCGCGATGACGTCGATGCTCACCGTGGTGGCGTCGGCCTCGGGCTCCGCATCGTAACTGGCGCGCACGCCGAGCGCGGCCGTCGCGTGGCCGAGGTCGGGGTCGGGCCGGGCGGACGCGCGGTCGGTGACGCCGGAAAACTTCGCCGCGATTTCTTTTTCGACCGCGGCGGGATCAATTGCGCCAACCACGACGACGACCATGCGCTCGGGACGATACCAGGTGTCATAGAGATCGACGAAACGGTCGCGTTGCGCCTGTTCAATAACCGGTTGCGTGCCGATGGGCAGGCGCTTGGAGAAAAGGGAATCGCCGAGCAGAAAATCGAATGAGGCGACGAACTGGCGATAGCTGACGGAGTCGCGCGTGCGTTTTTCGCTGAGGATGATGGGGCGTTCTTTTTGGATCTGATCCGGGCGTAGGAGCAGCGTGCCGGCATAATCGGCGAAAACCTGCAAGCCCTCGGCCACGGTTGCGGGCTTGGTGTCGGGGAGCTCGATCTGGAAGGCGGTGTGGTCGAAGGAAGTGTAGGCGTTGGTGTCGCCGCCGAAGTTCATGCCGAGCCGCTGGAAATATTCGACGAGCGTGCCGGGTGGGTAGTGCGCGCTGCCGTTGAAACACATGTGCTCGAGGAAGTGCGCGAGGCCCTGCTGGCTTTCGTTTTCCTCGAGCGAGCCGGAGAGCACGAGCAGGCGGAGCGAGGCGCGGTTTTTCGGCTCCTGGTTCGGCAGGATGACGTAGCGCACCCCGTTGGGCAGGGCGCCGAAGTGCGCCGCGGGGTCGGGCTTGAGGTCGCTGGCATCCTGTGGAAAGGGCAGGGACGCGGCGGCCAGCGCGGCGGAGGCGGACAACGCGGCAAGGATCAGGAAGAGTTTTCGCAACATGGGGAAGGATTCTGGAAAACCGCGAATGAACGCGAATGAACGCGAATAACACAAGGCCGGAGAAAGCAACTTGAGCCATTCGCGGTTTTCCACTGCATGGTTACGGTTAAGACTGCCAAAAGCCAAAAAGGATGCGGATTTTTTGAAGGGCAGCGCTGTTTTGCCTTTGAATAGATTCATCAGTGACAATCCGTGCCCATCAGTGGTTAAGTTGACAGCCATGATGCTCTGGCTCTACCGGCTGTTATTCCCACCCGTGCTGCTTGCGATGGCGCCGTTTTATTTGCGGCGCATGTTCCGGCGCGGCGGGTATCGGGAGAATTTCTGCCATCGTTTTGGCGTGTTCACCGCGTTGCCGCCGAAGCGGCCGGGGGTGCGGCGGGTGTGGCTGCAGGCGGTGAGCGTGGGCGAGGTGCTGGCGGTCGGGCCGATGATCGAGGCGCTGGCCCGCGAACCGGGTGTGGAAGTTTTTCTGACCACGACAACGAGCACGGGCTACGCGCTGGCCCGGGAAAAACACGGCGCGCAGGTGCTGGGCGTGGGCTACTTCCCGCTCGATTTTTGGGCCTTTAGCGCCCGGGCCTGGAGGTGCATCGCGCCGGAGGTGGCTGTGCTGACCGAGGGCGAGCGCTGGCCCGAGCACATCGCGCAGGCGGCGCGGCGGGGCGTGCCGTTGGTGGTAATAAATGCGCGGTTGAGCGACCGCAGTTTTCGCCGCATGCAGTGGGTGAAAGCGTCCGTGGCCCCGCTGTTCGGCGGGTTGACGCGCATCCTCGCGGCATCGGAGCACGATGCCGGGCGTTTCCGCGCACTGGGCTTTGCGCCGGAGAAAATCATGGTGACGGGCAACCTGAAGCTCGACGTGGTGATCCCGCGGCTGGGCGAAGTCGAAAAAGCGGAACTCCGGCGCGAACTGGGCCTCGCCGAAGGGGCGCGCGTGTTGCTGGGCTCGTCCACGTGGCCGGGCGAGGAGGAAGCGTTGCTCGCGGCGCAGGACGCCGCGCGCCAGGCCGGCGTGGCGGTCGCGCTGCTCATCGTGCCGCGGCATGCGGAGCGCCGCGACGAAATCGAGGCGCTGCTGAAAAAATCCGGCCGGTCGTATCATTTTCGTTCGCGTGGCGCCAGGGTGGGCCAAGCCGATGTGGCGGTGGCGGACACGACGGGCGAGCTGCGCCAGCTCGCGCAACTGGCGGACTTGGTTTTCTGCGGCAAGAGCCTGCCGCCGCACACCGAAGGGCAGACGCCGGTGGAGGCGGCGGCGCTGGGCAAGGCGATTTTGTTTGGGCCGGGCATGGCGAATTTCCGGCAGATTGCGCGCGAGCTTCCGGCGTGCGGCGGCGCGCAGGTGGTGCAAAACAAGGCCGAACTGGCGGCGGTGTGCACCGCGTTGCTGCGCGACGATGCGAAGCGCGCGGCGATGGCGGCGGCGGCGCGCGCGTGGCAGCAGGCGAACCAAGGGGCGATGGCGCGCACGCTGGAAATTCTGCGCGAGGTTATTTCCAAATGAACCGCGCTCACGAGCGCGCAGAAAAATCCCAAATCTCAAAGGCCAAATCCAAAAAAACTCCAACCGGTCAACTGACGGTAATGATCGTGCCAGAGTTGGAGTTTTTGATTTTCAGGTTTTTTGGCGTTTGAACATTGTTGTTTGCTTCCACCATGGCTGGACAGATTAAGCTGCGCGTCATTCGCTGGCTGGACGGAATTTCACCTTTGGGCGAACTTGTGGCACGGGCAGGGCGCACGCAACCAAGCCACGCTTAAGCGCGAGATCGACCGGGGTTTTCCAGCTTGTAACACGGCGGCAGCGCAAGCCACACGATGTTGTTTCAAACGACTGTCAATAGGGCTGCGGAATGAATTGTGTCGCGGTTAATTTAATGGGGCCAAAGAGAATATAATCGATTGCCAGCATGATTACTGCTCTTACGAACGGCTTTTCGGCGGAACGGCCTGCGAGTGGCTCCCTTGGGCGGCTCAATCCACATGTTCCTTCGCAAGGACCCTTAACCAAATATATCAAAGTCTATGAAAAGAATGTTTATGAAACTCCTCGTCGTCGGCGTGCTGCTGGCGGCATCGTGCTGGCGGGCCGAGGCCAGCGGAACTTGGATACCGTTGGTCCATCCGGCTCCGGAAGCTGTTGTGCGCATGCTCCTGCTTACCGATGGCACGGTCATTGCTAACGCTGGTACAGCTGATTCAAATAGTATAAACAGCACCAAATGGTGGAGACTCACTCCCGATATTCACGGCAGTTATGTCAATGGTACGTGGAGCTTACTCTCGTCCATGAACTATGCCCGCCTGTATTATGCGTCGCAGGTATTGCCCAATGGCGATATCTTCATTGCCGGAGGGGAATACGGAGCCCAGGGATTGGGAGATGCAGCAGCCGGAACCACGGCTGAAGTGTGGAATTCGCAAGCGAACATTTGGAGCTACGTCCCCAATACCAACTACCATTTCGCCGATGCCAACTCGAAACTCCTTCCTGATGGCAAGGTCATGGTCGAACTAGGAGGAGCGTACTCGCTCAACACCGTAATTTATGACCCGGTCTCGAATGCGACAGCCTCTGGGCCGACGCTCCTTGGTTACCAGAATGAAACCGACTGGGTGCAATTGCCTGATCAAAGTATTCTGACGGTGGATTTCCCTTTTCCTGCGGGTGCTTCTACGATGAAGGTGGAACGCTACATTCCCTCATCGAACCAGTGGGTTGGCGATGCTGATACACCGGTGAATTTGTATGCCTCTTTTGAATATAGCGGGAACCTGGTATATGAAATTGGATCGTTTCATCTTTTGCCGAACGGAAAGGTCTTTGCTATTGGTGGCACTTCTAATACCGCAATTTATACTCCGAGCGGCAACACGAACCAAGGCACATGGGTGGCAGGTCCTGCCATTCCGAATAACCTGGGGGCTTGTGATGGCGCCGCTGCCTCGATGGTCAACGGTAAGATACTCATGGCATTGGGCCCGACGGCCTCCTACGACGGTCCCATCTCATTCTGTGAATACGACTATGGCGCCAACACGCTGACGCCGGTCAACGGCCCTGCTGGGACTACGTACAACGCGAATCCTTATAAATCGGGAATGCTCGCTCTTCCTGATGGCAGTATTTTATTTTGCGCTTGGGATACCCAATGCTATGTCTATCAGCCTGACAGCACGCCACTCGCTGCCGGCAAGCCTTCGATCCAGGCTCTTACGCCGAACCCCGATGGTTCCTATCACCTGGCTGGCACGGGATTCAACGGAATCTCTGAGGGCGCCAAATATGGCGATGATCAGCAGATGGATACTAACTGGCCGATCGTCCGGGTGACGAATAACGCGTCGGGTGATGTCTACTATGCCAAAACGTTCGGGTGGGATCCTGGCGTGGTTGCGACAGGAACTGCACCGTCAAAGACGGATTTCTCATTCCCGGCGGGTCTCCCGGCGGGAACCTATTCACTGGTTGTCGTCGCCAATGGGAACAGTT
>DATMNP010000076.1:0-5506 GCA_035568935.1 Opitutaceae bacterium
TGGGCGAACGCGCGGCGGCGGCGCGGGATAATTTCTTTCAGGAAGAACACCTGACCGCCCTGCGCGAACTCGCGCTGCGCTTCACCGCCGAGCGCGTGGACCGCCAATTGCGCGAAATGCGCTCCGGCGATGCGCGCCGGATCGTCTGGCGCAGCGGTGAACGGTTGCTCGTGGCGGTCGGGGCGAGCCCATTTTCCACCCAGCTCGTCCGCTGGACGCGGCGGATGTCCGCTGCCCTCGGCGCGCCCTGGATCGCCGTCCACATCGAGACTTCGCGGACGCTTTCACCGGAAGGCCAGCGGCTGCTGGACCAGAACCTTGCCCTGGCCCGGGAACTCGGCGCCGAGGTGGTCGTCACGCACGACGAGGACATGGCCGCGGCGCTGGTGCGCATCGCCCGGGTGCATAACGCCACGCAAATCGTCGTGGGCAAGCCGCGCGGCAACCGCTGGCGCGACTGGTTGCGCGGCGGTTCGCTGGTGGACCGGCTGGCGCGGCTGGGAGGTGAGATCGACATCTACATGGTGCCGGCCGAGGAAAAAAAGCCGCGCCGGATCCGCCTGGAGTGGGTGGAGCATTCCAGCCTGCAGGAATATCTCACGGCGCTCGGGGTCATTGCTGGCGTCACGCTCGCGAGCTGGTTTATTGCCGATTTTTCCGGCTACCACTCCGTGGGGATGTTGTACCTGCTGGCGGTCATCGCGTTAAGCCTGCGCGTGGGCCGCGGGCCGGTGCTCCTGGCCGGTGTGCTTTCCGGGGTGGCTTGGGATTATTTCTTCATCCCGCCACGTTTCACCTTCGTCATCGGTTCCTTTGACGACGCCATGTTGTGTTTTGTCACCGTGGCGGTGGCGTTGGTGTCGGGTCAGCTCACGGCTCGCATCCGCGCGCAGTCCCGCAACGAGAGGATGCGCGAGGCGAGGGCCACAGCGTTGTTTCAGCTCACGCGCGTGCTGGCCGGGGCGAAGACACTCGATGACGCCATTTTCGCCGCGCTGCGGCAGACGGATGAACTTTTTGGCGCCCAGACTGCGCTGGCGTTGGCGGACGAGGCCGGCGGCACACTCGTGCCGCACTTTGCCGGTTCCTATATGTTCAACGACAAGGAACGTGGCGTGGCGGAGTGGGCGTTTCGCAACAAGCACAGCGCCGGCCGGTTCACGGATACGCTGCCGGGGAGCGTGGGTTATTACCTTCCTCTCCTGCGGGATGACAACGCGGTGGGCGTGCTCGGCGTCAAGCTGCCGCCCGAAAAATCGCTCACGCTGGCGCAGCGCGATTTGCTCGAGGCGTTCGCGCGGCAGCTCGCGTTGAGCGTCGAGCGCGAAAACCTGCGCGCCGCGGGCGAGCGCGAGAAACTGCTGGCCGAGTCCGAAAAATTGCACCGGGTGCTCTTTGACAGCGTGTCGCACGAGCTGCGCACGCCCCTCGCGGTCATTTCATCGGTCTTTGAGAATTTGAAACAGGCCGACCCCGCGCTGCGCGACAACCTCGTGAGCGAAGGCCGCACGGCCGTCATCCGGCTCAACCGGCTGGTCAAGAACCTGCTCGACCAGACCCGCCTGGAAAGCGGCGCATTGAAACCGAATCTGAATTGGTGCGGCGTTCACGACCTGGTGACGGCGGCCTTGCAGGATATCCGGGATGCGCTGGCCAATCACCCGCTGGAGATCGTCGTGCCGGATGACATGCCGCCGGTGCGTGCCGACTTTTCCCTGACCGAGCAGGTGCTGGCCAATCTGCTGTTGAATGCCGCGCTGCACACCCCGACGGGGACGTCCATCTTCCTGACCGCGGGCATCGAACGCGGCGGGCAGCGGGTGTTTTTCACCGTGGCCGACCGCGGGCCGGGCTTCCCGTCCGCGATGCGCGAACGGTTGTTCAAGAAATTCGCCCGGGGCGATGCCGCGCGGGCCGGCGGGCTGGGCTTGGGCCTATCCATCGTGCGGGGCTTCATCGTTGCGCAGGGTGGAGAAGTGGTGGTGGGAGAAAATCCCGGCGGCGGCGCGGTGATTACAATTTACCTGCCGCATTCCGTGCCGGAGACTGTCGCATCGCCATGACCAAGCCCCATCAGCTTCGCGTGCTCATCATTGACGACGAGATTCAGATCCGCCGGCTGCTGCGGATCACGCTGGAGCCGGGCGGATATGAGGTGAACGAGGCCGAGACGGGGCAACTCGGATTGACCGAAGCCGCCGCCTTGCACCCGGACGGGATCGTGCTCGACCTCGGCTTGCCGGACATGGACGGCAAGGATGTTTTGCGACGGCTGCGCGAGTGGTCGCAAGTGCCGGTGCTGGTGCTCACGGTGCGCGACAGCGAGCAGGAGACGATTGCCGCGCTCGATGCCGGGGCCGACGACTACCTGACGAAACCCTTTCGCGGGCGGGAACTGCTGGCCCGGTTGCGGGCCGTATTGCGACGTGCCCAGCCGGCGAACGAAGACACGGTTGTGCGCTTTGGGGATATTGAAATCGATTTTGTGGCCCGGGTGGTCCAGCGCGGCGGCAAGGAAGTGAAGCTCTCGGCCAAGGAATACGATTTTCTGCGGTATCTCGCGCTGCATCGCGGCCGCGTGGTCACCCACCGGCAGGTTCTGCGCGAGTTGTGGGGGGCAAACGCCGAAGACAACACCCACTATCTGTGGGTTTACATGACGCATCTCCGGCAGAAACTTGAGGTCGATCCGCACGAGCCGAAGTTCTTGAAGACCGAGGCGGGCATCGGCTATCGGTTGATGGTGGAGGCGTGAAATTTTTCGGTAGGGTCCGTTGCCCCCCCCCCCCAACGGATCGAAACACATGATATCTCTGAGCTCTTTGTGATCCTTTGTGGCCAAAACTTCTGACACGAAGAAATTTTTTGCCACAAAAGATCACAAGGATCGCAAAAGAGATTTTTGGCTAGGATGGCATTATGGCAGGGATTGTTGTCCTCTACGGGCCGAAAACCGCCGGGGCGGCGACAAGTGCGAAGCCTTGTCGGCTGAGGGCAGCCGCCCCTATCTTAGCTGTTCAAGATCAATAAGCTGGCAGGTATAATTTCACGAACTGATTCCCCGTTAGGCTTCCTGCAGCTTGACAGTACGGGGCGTTTGGTCTTTCTCCCCAAGTTCGCAGTCTAAGTCGCGTTTCCTTCCTGAGGCGCGATGCGGAGGAACCAAATTCCTCGGAGCAATCCGGGGATGGGGCGAACGGTGCCGGACAGCCGGTGCCGCGGTCACTTCCACGACCGAGCCCGACAGCTAACTTCGTCGACACCTGGAAGGGCGATCCTCTGGGCCCGCATACGCGGAACCCACGGTCTCCCCAAGTCTAAAGTCTATGTGCGGTGCAGGGGCCCGAGCCCGTGCGCTGCGCTTCTCGGAGATCGCATGAACATCAAACATTTGCTGCTGGGTAAGCCGCGGGACGTCCATGACCCGCACCTGTTCCATAAAATTTCGCTCATCGCGTTCCTCGCGTGGGTGGGTCTCGGGGCCGACGGGCTGAGCTCGTCGGCTTACGGCCCGGACGAGGCGTTTCGCGGAATTCTTGGGCATACCTACCTTGCGGTGGCGCTGGCGCTGGCGACGGCGGTCACGGTGTTCATCATCTCGCTCGCCTACAGCAAGCTTATCGAGCATTTCCCGGCGGGCGGCGGCGGCTACGTCGTGGCCACCAAACTGCTCGGACCGTCGTGGGGCGTTGTCTCCGGCTGCGCGCTGCTGGTGGACTACGTGCTGACCATCACGACGTCGATGGCCGCGGCGGTGGACCAGATTTTCAGCTTCATCCCGATCCAGTATGCGCACGTGAAGCTGCCCATTGAATGCATGCTCATCGTCGTGCTCATTCTCCTCAATCTGCGCGGGGTGAAGGAATCGGTGGCCATTGTCGTGCCGATTTTCATGCTCTTTGTCGTTACGCACGCAATTATACTCGTCGGCTGTGTGGTGATGTACCGGCATAATATGCCGGTGATGGCGGCCCACCTCGGCGAGGGGCTGCGGAGCGACTATCACCAGATCGGCCTTTGGGCGATTTTCCTGATTTTTGTGAAGGCGTACTCGCGCGGTGCGGGTACCTATACCGGCATTGAGGCCGTGTCGAACGGCGTGCCCATCATGCGCGAGCCCAGGGTCGCCACGGCCAAGCGCACGATGATTTACATGGCCAGCTCACTCGCGATCACCGCGGGCGGCATCCTCTTCTGCTACTTGCTGCTGAACTGCTCGCCGGAGGAAGGCAAGACGCTCAACGCCACGCTCATTGAGCGGCTCGGCTTTGGCCAATGGTTCGTCGTGCTTTCGCTCCTGGCCGAGGGCGGCCTGTTGATCGTGGCGGCGCAGACGGGCTTTCTCGATGGCCCGCGCGTGATGGCCAACATGTCGCTGGACGGATGGCTGCCGAATCGTTTCAGCGCGTTTTCCGAGCGGCTGACGACGCACTACGGCGTGCTCCTGATCGGTGGCGCGGCCATCGTCAGCCTGTTCTACACCGGCGGCGATGTGACCGTGTTGGTGACGATGTATTCGATCAACGTGTTCGTGACCTTCTCCCTTTCGCAGCTCGGCATGTGCCGTTTCTGGCTGCAAGAACATCGCCAGCAACACTCGTCATGGAAGCGCGCGTTCCTGTTGCACGGCGTGGCGCTGGTGCTGTGCGTCTTCATCCTCGTGATGGTCGTGGCGGCAAAATTTACCGAAGGCGCGTGGATGACGCTGCTCGTCACCTCGGCGCTGATTGCACTATGTTGGTTTATTCGCAATCATTACCGCGGTGTGCGCGCGCGCGTGCGCCAGCTCTCGGAGATCCTGGACGACCTGCCGAAATCGTCGCGTCCCATTCCGGCGTCCACGCCGCTCGATCCGGCGCAGCCGACCGCCGTGATCCTCGTCGCGAGCTACAGCGGGCTGGGCGTGCACTCGCTGCTTGCGGTGATGCGGACGTTTCCGCGGCACTACAAACAGGTGATTTTTGCCTCGGTCGCCGTGCTTGACTCCGGCAACTTCAAGGGCGCGGAGGAAGCGGTGCACCTCGAGGAGAAAGTGCGCGCCGACCTCGAGAAATACTGTGAAGTCGCGCGCGGCCTGGGCGTGCCGGCGATGTTTCGCCTGGCGGAAGGCATCGATCCGGTGGCCGAGGCGGTGAAACTGTGCGACAAGGTCGGCGAGGAGTTTCCCCATGCGGTATTTTTCGGCGGCAAACTCATCTTCCAGCGTGAGACGTGGTGGAATCGGGTACTGCACAACGAAACCGCCCATGCCATCCAGCGTCGCCTGCAATGGCTCGGCCGGCCCATGCTGGTCATGCCCGTGCGGGTGGGCGAATAGATTTCACCGAGTTCGTTCTCGTTCTCATACTCGTTATCATTCTCTCGAGAACTGAGGTTGCCCCGGATTGACGGACACGGCGTTGAGCTAAAGAAAGGACTCAACGATGAAAGAGAGCAAACCTGCTGGCGCAAAGCGCCAGCGTTATGACCGAGCGTTCAAGCTGGAAGCTGTGCGCTTGTGGGAAAG
>DATMNP010000077.1:0-28773 GCA_035568935.1 Opitutaceae bacterium
GTGTTCTTTGAACGAAAAGATTTGCGGGCAATGTGCACGGGCAGTTGGCTCGCGTCACGATTGCTGTGAATGCCCGCCGCGTTGTCATCCTCATCTACACCTTGCTCTTTTTTGCCCTGAGCGCGGTTTTTGGTGTGTCGCTGTGGCAGACTCGCGCAGAGTACTTGCAATTGTGCGCGCAGGAGGCGGTGAGCCGGCGGCGGCTGGCCGAGGCGGAGCAGCGGTTGCATGAACAGCAACAGATTCTCACTCGCCTGCGCACGGATCCGGCCTACGTCGAGCGCATGATCCGCCAGCAGCTCGGCTATGCCAAGCCGGACGAATTTATTTTCCGCTTCGAACCGTGAAAGTGGCCGAAGCCCGCGCAAAATTCAAAATGCTGTTACTTTTCAATTTTGAGGTGGCTTTTGATAATTTTCATTGCGCCGATGAACCGCGGACGACTTCAATCGCCACCTTAAATTTTTAATGGCGACATTCCCGCTCATCGAAAACTTTCAACGTGCCGGCCAGGGGCATGTCTTTGCTTTTTTTAATCAGCTTCCCATGGCTGGGCAACAAGCGTTGCTGGCCGAGGCGGCGGAAATCGACCTAGACGAACTTGCCTTGCTGACCCGCACGTTGCTGGCAAAAAATCCCGCGGCCAGTGCCGGTCTCGGCGACCTGGTGCCGGCGCCTTATGTGGCGCTGCCTGAACAGGGCGGCGATGCGACCGCGTGGTCGCAGGCCAAGGCGGTGGGTGAAGCCGCGTTGCGCGCGGGCCGGGTCGCGGCGTTCACCGTCGCCGGCGGGCAGGGCACGCGTTTGGGCTGGGACGGCCCCAAGGGCACGTTCCCCGTCACACCGGTGAAACAAAAGCCGCTTTTCCAGGTTTTCGCCGAGAAGCTTCGTGCCGCAGGCGCCCGCTATGGCCGGCCGCTGCACTGGTTCATCATGACGAGCCATGCGAACCATGAGGCGACAGCGGCATTTTTTGCGGAGCGCAAGTTTTTTGGCCTCGACCAGGCGCGTGTGCATTTTTTCCGGCAAGGGCGCATGCCGGCGGTGGATTTCACGGGGCAAATTTTGCTTGAAGCGCCCGGCCGCATCGCGATGTCGCCCGACGGGCACGGCGGCTCGCTGCGGGCCCTCGACCGCAGCGGCGTGCTCGACCTGCTGAAGAACGAGGGCATCGACACCATCAGCTACTTCCAGGTGGACAATCCCCTCGTGCGCTGCATCGACCCGGCGTTCCTGGGCTGGCATTTCATGCAAGGCTCGGAAATGTCGAGCAAGATGGTGGCCAAGGCGTACCCGGAGGAAAAGGTCGGGCATTTCTGCGTGCAGCAGGGCCGGCTTGTCGTCGTCGAGTACAGCGACCTGCCGCTCACCCGGCAGCGCGAACTCGATCCCGCGACGGGGCGGCTGCGCTTCCCCGCCGGCAACGTCGCCATCCATGTGCTTGACCGCGAGTTTGCGCGACGCATGGCCTCAGGGGAAAATCGGCTGTCCTTTCACCGGGCGGACAAAAAAATTCCCGTGATCGATGCCGCCGGAAAACCGGTGCAGCCGACGGCACCCAATGGCGCGAAATTCGAAATGTTTGTCTTCGACGCGCTGCCGTTTGCAAAAAATCCCATCGTGGTCGAAACCCGCCGGTCGGATGATTTTTCGCCCGTGAAAAATGCCGAGGGTGCGGACTCGCCGAAAACCTGCCGCGATGACCAGCTCCGGCAATTTGCGCGCTGGCTGCGTGCGGCCGGCGCGGAGGTGGAGACCGATGAGGGCGGCGTTCCGCGCCTGGTGGTGGAAGTTTCGCCACTTTTCGGTTATGATGAGGAGACGTTTGCGCAGGCCTGGGAAAAGCTTTCGCCCAAGCCGGCCGTGGCCGACGGATTGTACCTTGGGTAATTTTCATGCCGATCACCAAAAAAATTTCCAGCGCCGCGCACGCCGGCCAGCTTTTGCCAGCCGCGGCGGAAAATCTCACCGCCTGGCTGGCCTCCGGCTTGCCCGCGTGGGCCGTGGCCAGCATCGGCGAACTCATCAGCCAGGGCGAGTGGGGCGAGCTCAACGACCGGTTTTACCGCTACCTCGAGTTCGGCACCGGTGGCATGCGGGGGCGCACCATCGGCGCGGTTCCGGCGAAAAGCGAGATGGGTGATCCCGGCCCGCAGGGCACGCCGGAGCATGCGGCGATCGGCAGCAACGTGCTCAACGATTTCACGCTCATCCGCGCGACCATCGGGCTGTATCGGTACACCAAGAAATATCTCGCGCAGAACCTGCTCTTCGATGCGCCGAGGTTCATCATTGCGCACGACGTGAGGCATTTCTCCCGGCACTTTTGCGAACTGGCGGCCTCGACCTGGTCGCAACTGGGTGGCGTGGCTTTCATCTTTGACGGGCCGCGTTCGACACCGCAGCTGAGCTTTTCCGTGCGCTGGCTCAAGGTGCATGCCGGCGTGGTCATCACGGCCAGCCACAATCCGCCGCACGACAACGGCTTCAAGGCCTACTTCCTGGACGGCGGACAGGTCGTGCCACCGCACGACAAAGGCATCATCGCCGAGGTCAATGCCGTCCAGCTCGCCGAGCTTGGCGTGTTTCTCAACAAGGATTTGTCGCGCACGATCATGCTGAACCGGGCGGCGGATGACGCGTACCTGGTGGCGGCGTCGCGTGCGGCCATCGACCATCGGACCCTTTCCCGGGCGAAACTGAAGGTGATTTTCACGAACATCCACGGCACGGGCAGCGTGGCCGCGACGCCGCTCCTGCTGCATGCACGGGTGGATGTGGTCGAGGTGACCGAGCAGGTGGCCTTCGATCCGCGTTTTCCAACGGTGAAGTCGCCCAACCCGGAGAATGCCGAGGCGCTGACGCTGGCCCTGGCCACGGCCGACCGGCGCGGATGCGACATCGTGTTTGCGACCGACCCCGATGCGGACCGCATGGGCGCGGCGGTGCGCGGTCGCGACGGAAAAATGGTCATTTTGACCGGCAACCAGATCGGTGCATTGCTGGCCGAATACCGGATTTCAAAATACAAGGAGCTGAAATGGATTCCGCCCGAGGGGTCGGAGCGGGCGGCCTTGATCAAGACCTTTGTCACCACGCCGATGCAGGATGCCATCGCCCGCAGTCATGGCATCAAGGTCATCAACACGCTGACGGGCTTCAAATGGATCGGGTCCCGGCTGCGGCGCTATGAGAACGAGATGCTGGAGGCACTCCGCACCAAGGAGCAACTGGTGCTCGACTACGACGCCCTGCCCGTGCGCAAGCGGGCCGAGCTGATGCTGGAGCACAGCACGTTCTTTGTCTTGGGCGACGAGGAGAGTTACGGCTACCTCGGCACGGACGGCATTCGGGACAAGGACGGCAACGCGGCCTGCCTGATGTTCGCCGAGGTCTGCGCCTCGCTCAAAGAGCGCGGGATCACCGTCCCGGAATATCTCGACGAGCTGTATTTGAAATACGGTTACTATCTCGAGGACACGATCAACATTTATTACGAGGGCGCGACTGGCGCGGAAAAAATCAAGCGGATCCTTGAATCTTACCGCCAGGCCCCGCCGGCGGCCTTTGGCGACATGCGCGTGGCGCGGTTCCATGATTTTGGCCGCGAAAAAACCGTGGATGCCGACGGGGCCACCGTGCCGCTCCAGGACATGTACTTTGTGACGCTGGCCAACAGCTACACCTTCGCGGCGCGCGGCAGCGGCACGGAGCCGAAGATCAAATTTTACCTTTTTGCGAATGAAAAGGCCGAGAGCGCGACCGGTCTGCCGCTGGCAAAAGCCAAGGCCAGGCAGACGCTCGATGTTTTGAAAAAACTCATCGACGAAGACGCGAAGCACCGCGCCGAAGGGTGATTCCATGAAGAGTTATCTGGACACCGCGCCTTCAGAAAAGGGGCGCGGGTCAAAATTGCCTGGATCGGGTGGCCGGGCCCGTCCTTCCGCGAAACGGTTGTCTCTTATTGCCGTTGCGGTTGCGATCGTTGTTGCGATCGGGGAGCTGATAATGCCGGCGCGGGTTGACGTCCCGGCCAGCGGCAAGCCCTTCACCGTTCCTGACCTTGGCCTGGAAATGCGGCCGATTCCAGCGGGCACCTTCCGGATGGGCAGTCCGGCCGGCGAGCCGGGCCGCAACCCGGACGAAGGCCCGCAAACGTGGGTTGCGATCAGCCAAGGATTTTGGCTGGGGAAAACCCTTGTGACCCAAGGGCAGTACCAGGACGTCATGGGCAATAATCCAAGCAACTTCGCCGATGTCGGGGACGACGCCCCGGTGGAAATGGTGGTATTTGACGATGCGGTGGCATTTTGCCAGAAGCTGACGGAACGCGAGCGTGCCGCCGGGCGCCTGCTCAAGAGAGGCTACGCTTACATGCTGCCGACAGAAGCGCAGTGGGAATATGCCTGCCGTGCAGGTACGACCCAGGCGAGGTACGGCAACTTGGAGGACATCGCATGGTATGTCGGCAATAGTGGCGATACCACGCATCCGGTCGGCCAGAAGCAGCCCAATGCCTGGGGATTATACGATATGAACGGCAACGTGCGGGAGTGGTGCTCGGACTGGTATGGCCAGTACCCTGGTGGAAATATAACCGATCCGGGCGGGCCGGACTCGGGCGCTCTCCGCGTCAGTCGCGGCGGTGGTTGGTGTGGCACCGCGAACCTCTGCCGCTCCGCCTATCGCGGCGTGGGCGCCCCTGGCGACCGCAACCTTAACCTCGGCTTCCGCGTGGCCCTTGCGCCTGTGCGCTAGGAGGCGGTCGGACTTTGTCCTCCAGCCACCTCAGAATATGAGCAGCGCGGGTTTCTCGAGGAGCTCGCGCAGGGCGTTGAGGAAGACCGCGCCGGTGGCGCCGTCCACCACGCGGTGGTCGCACGAGAGGGTGAGCGACATGCGCTGGCCGGCGACGATGGCGCCGTCTTTCACCACGGGTTTCGCGCCGGTCGCGCCGACGGCAAGGATGGCGGCATTGGGCGGATTGATGATGGCGCTGAAGCGTTCGATGCCCATCATGCCGAGATTGGAAACGCAGAAGGTGCCGCCGGTGAACTGGTCGGGTTTCAGTTTTTTATCCTTCGCCAGCTTGGCGAGCTGTTTGGCCTCGTTGCTGATGGCGAGGATGCTTTTCGAGTTCGTGTCGCGGATGACCGGCGTGATCAGGCCATCATCGATGGCCACGGCGAAGGAGACGTGCGCGGCGCTGTGATGGCGGATGGCGGGCTGGGCGGAATTTTCCCACGAACAATTGACGGCGGGTACGCGGCAGAGCGCCTCGGCGCAGGCCTTGAGGATGAAATCGTTGACGGAAAGCTTGGCGCCGTCTTTTTCCAGCGAGGCGTTGAGCCGCGCGCGAAGCTCGAGGAGCGGGGCGGCATCCACCTCGACCTCGAGATAAAAATGGGGAATCTGCGTTTTCGACTCGAGCAGGCGCCGGGCGATGATGCCTCGCACGTTGGAAACCGGCACGACCTCGTCATCCTGGACAGGCCCGGTGTGCAGCCGGCCTTGCGGCGATTTTTCCGCGGCGAGGATGTCGGCGCGGACGATGCGGCCGCCGGGGCCGCTGCCAGTGAGGTAGGCCGGATCAATGTCTTTTTGCACAGCCAGTTTTTTGGCGAGCGGGGAAATCTTGATGCGCCCGCCGAGCGAAGCGGCTGGCGTCGCGGGGGGAGGGGCCGGCGTGGCCGGAGTCGCCGATGGCGCGGGGGCTTTGGCCGTGGCGGCTGAAGTGGGCACGGCGGGCGTGGATGCTTTTTCAGCGGCCAGCGGGGGCGTTTTCCCGGCGGGAGCTTCGACCGTTTCGCCGGCCTTGCCGATGGCGGCGAGCGGGGCGCCGATGGCTATTTTCGAACCGGCGGACGCAAAAATTTTCAACAAGGTGCCGTCGAAAAACGACTCGAGCTCCATCGTGGCCTTGTCCGTCTCAATTTCGGCGAGCATGTCGCCGCTTTTCACGGCGTCGCCTTCTTTTTTCAGCCATTTGACCAGGACACCGTCCGTCATGGTGTCGCTGAGTTTGGGCATGTCGATGATTTGGGCCATTTAGGAATAGAATTCAGACTGAAGGGACAAAATCAACAAATGAGTTCGGGTGAGAAAACGGGCTTTAGTATATCTGCGTCCATCCGCGTTCATCTGCGGTTAAAAAAGGCAGGGTCGGTTAACCCGCCCATCCGACTCACCAATCACAGCATCCCTAGCACGGCGTTGCGGATGCGCTGCGGGTTGGGGAGCTGCTCGTCCTCGAGCGGCTTGCTGTAAATGGCCGGGGCGTCGATGGCGGAAACGCGCTTGATGGGCGCATCGAGCTCATCGAATGCCTTGTCCTGGATCATGTAGCTGAGCTGGGCGCCGACACCGCAAAACGGCTTGTTTTCCTCGACGAGGAGCACGCGGTGGGTTTTCCGCACGGAAGCGAGGATGGTTTCCTCATCGAGCGGGCGGATGGAGCGGAGATCGACGACTTCGACGGAAATGTCGTGCTCGGCTTCGAGGAGCTGCGCGGCCTTGAGCGAATGGATGACCGCGCGGCCGTGGGCGACGATGGTGAGATCGGTGCCCTGGCGTTTTACGTCGGCCAAGCCGAGCGGGATGAGGTACTCTTCGGCCGGAACCTCGCCCTTGTCGTTATAGAGAATCGTGTTCTCCATGAAAAATACCGGATCGTTGTCGCGGATGGCGGACTTGAGCAGGCCCTTGGCGTCGTAGGGCGTGGCGGGGCAGACGACCTTCACGCCGGGATGCGCGGCGCAGATGTTTTCGGGCGTGTGGCTGTGGGTCGCACCTACCCCGGTGCCGCCGTTGGCGGGGCCGCGGATGACGATGGGAACGTTGATGAGCCCCCCGGACATGTAGCGGACGTTGGCGGCGTTGTTCAGGATCTGGTCGAAGGCGACGGAGTAAAAACTCCAGAACATGAGCTCCATCACCGGGCGCACGCCGAGCATGGAGGCGCCGATGCCCGCGCCGATGAAGCCGGCTTCGCTGATGGGCGTGTCGATGACCCGCTTTGGGCCGAAGCGGTCGAGCAGGCCTTTCGTAACTTTGTAGGCTCCGTCGAACTGGGCGACTTCCTCGCCCATGAGTACGACATTGGAATCGCGCTCGAGTTCTTCGGCGAGGGCTTGGTTGATGGCTTCGCGGTAGGAGATGACGGGCATCAGTGGAAAATTTGAGATCTGAAATTTGAGGTTTGAAATCGCCAATCGCGACTTGTAGCTCAGTCGAAGAAGATGCGGCCCTGGGATTTTTTCTGGGCGGGATTGTCCTCTTCCCAGTACACATCCTTGGTGATGTCCTCGACGGTCGGATAAGGGCTGGCTTCGGCGAAAGCGGCGGAGTTCTCGGCCTCCTCTTTTGCCTCGGCGTCAATTTTCTCGATCAACGCGTCATTCAAAACATGCTCGGCGAGGAGGGTGTTTTGGAAAAGCTGGATCGGATCCTTCGTGCGGCGGTAGTCTTCGATCTCGGCCTTGCTGCGGTAGGTGCTGTTGGGCGGATCGGGATCGGCGACGGAGTGGCCGCGGTAGCGGTAAGTTTTGATTTCGAGGATGCTCGGCTTTGATTTTTCGCGGGCGAGGGTGAGCAATTTGTCGATGGATTCGCGCACTTCGTAGAAGTCGTGGCCGTCGCAGACACCCCAGGCCATGTTGTAGCCCTCGGCGCGTTTGGCGAGGTCGCCGGCGGAGGAGCGCGCCTGGCTCGTGCCCATCGAATAGCCATTGTTTTCGATGACGAAGACGACCGGCAGGTCCCATAGCGCGGCGAGGTTGTAGGCCTCGTGCACGGCGCCCTGGTTGACCGCGCCGTCGCCGAGAAAGGTGAGGGCGGCGCCTTTGATGCCTTTATATTTCAACCCGAAGGCGAGGCCGGCGCCGAGCGGCACCTGGCCGCCGACGATGCCGTGACCGCCCCAATAACGACGGGACGGGTCGAAGAAGTGCATCGAGCCGCCCTTGCCCTTCGAGCAGCCGGTGACCTTGCCGTAGAGTTCGGCCATGAGCGGGTTGAGCGGCATGCCGACGGCGATGGCGTGGCCGTGGTCGCGATAGGCGGTGATGACCTGGTCATTCTCCTGCATGACCGAACAGCAGCCCACGGCGACCGCTTCCTGGCCGATGTAGAGATGCAGAAACCCGCTGATTTTTCCGTCTTTGTAGCTGCGCAGGCAACGTTCCTCGAAGCGGCGTGTTCGTACCATGGTACGGAAAAACTCGATTTTCTGCTCAGTCGTGAGCTTCACGTTGATGGCCGCTTGCGCGGATTTGCTGACGGCAGCACTAACGGCGCCATCAAAGTCTTTGGACTCGGTGGATTTCTCCTCGTCGGTTGCGGATTTCTTGCTGAAAGGGGAAGGCATTTGGCTAATTGAGGTAATAAGTTTTTGGTGAATACCACGGAATGCAAGAGTTTCCTACACCTGAAAGCAGGATGTGCGCCGGGCGGGTGCCTGCTAGGGTGTAACTTGTTCGACCTCTACGCGCAATGGTTTGCCCGGCGCGCAGTCCGCCCGCATTGCCACGAAGCGGTCGCGGTAGAGGTCGTAGGTGGGCCAAAGTGCGGTGCGGTCGGTTTCGGGAATCGGCAGCGTATGGATGGCTTCTCGTGTAAAAAATCCGAACCGGCCCTCGGCGATGTCGTTCGGCAACGCGGGGATGGGCTTCTTGCAACGAAATAGAAACAACAGCCAGTGCGATTCGCCCTCGTAGGCTTTTTCGGCGATCATGGCGAAAAGGCGCAGGTCGGCTTGGGCGACGGCGAACCCGGTCTCCTCGTGCGTTTCGCGCGCGGCGCATTCGAATGGCGATTCCCCGGTCGCGGTTTCGAGCTTGCCGCCGATGGGGCTCCACACGCCCAGGTTGGGCGGTTTTGCACGCAAAAGCAGCAATTGCTCGCCCGCGGCGTTTTCCAGGAAAACGAGCACGGCGATCTTGTAGGGATAGGGAACGGTCATAGGAAAAAACTCAGCGCACGACGGGTTGCGCACAATCTTTTTTCCGCGGATTGCGCTGATGACCGCGGATAAGCCTCTCCACACCCGTGTTTATCCGCGCTATCCGCGGGGAAAAACAGCATCAGTTAGCGTCCATTCGCGGTTTCCATCGCATCGTTACGGATCAGGCCGATTTTGAGGTTTGCCATGTGGAGCCACAAGCCTTGGCTCCGCATCCATGGCGAAATGGCTTCTCATCGACGGTTTCAACCTCGCTTACCGCTGCTTCTTCGCGATCCCCGAGCTGACCCGCGCCGACGGTTTTCCCACCAACGCGCTGCACGGCTGGGTGAAGTCGCTGTGGATGCTTGACGACCAGGAGCAGCCCGACGGCGCGCTGGTGTTTTTTGACCTCGGCGGTGCGCAGGACCGGCTTGCGCTGCATCCCGAGTACAAGGCGCAACGCGAGGAAATGCCCGAGGCGCTGGTGAAACAGCTGCCGTATTTGAAGCAACTCACGCGCGCCATGGGCTACGTCGGCATCGAGCAGGATGGGGTCGAAAGCGACGATATGCTGGCATCGGAAGCCGTGGCGCTGGCCCGCGCGGGGCACGACGTCTTGATCGTGAGCTCGGACAAGGACTTTGCCCAGATCGTCAGCGAAAAGATAACCATCATGCTGCCGCCGCCGTCGGCGAATCCGAAACTCGGCTGGAGGCGGCGCGACGCGGCCGGCGTCATGGAAAAATTTGGCGTGCCGCCGGCGCAGATTGCCGACTATCTCGCGCTCATCGGAGACACATCGGACAACATCCCCGGCCTTAGCGGCGTCGGCCCGAAGACCGCGGCGAAGTGGCTGCAGGAGTTCGGCAGCCTCGAGGGCGTGCTGGCACACGTGGGCGAGCTCAAGCCCGAGCGTTTTCGCGAGCCGGCGCTCGCGGCGGCGGAAAATCTTAGGCGCAACTTGAAGCTCACGACGCTCAACCTCGCGCTGCCGACGTTCTCCGCACAAAAGGCGGCGCCGCAGTCGGAGGAAATTTTCCGCCTGCTCGGGGAGCTTGAGATGAAAGGCAGCCTGGCCGAGGCGCGCACGCGCTACAGCGGCCAGGGGGAGTTGTTTTAGGGTAGGGCTGATTATCTATTCGGCTGAACTTCCGCCCGAAGCCTTAATCAGCCGCCAGCCTGACGTTCGAGCCCCAATCAACCGCGGATGACACGGATATGTCCGATGCCGGTTGCATCAAGCGGCGATGCCTCTATCCTTCAACTTCTGATAAAATTCAGGAGCTTCTTTCTTGATGATCGTAAGCAATAACTTTTCTCTTTTTTGTTCCTTGCTGATAAAACTGAAGGGAGCGGACAGCAGGAATATGACAGCAACCGCAGGAATCAGAAATCCTGGATGCTTGATCAAACAAGCGCACAGCACAGTGAGTATAAAGACGATGAAGTAGACAGCCTTGCCCTTATAAGGAGACAGGCGTTTCAGCTCAGCCCACTGGCTTTTTTCTTCTGCGATGCCGGTGAGGGTAACTTTTGCTTCTTGGAGGATTTCGTGTGAGGTGTCCATAAATTTTCTTCGGATGGCATGATGAATGACACTGACGGATAGGGCAGTGTAGAACGCCCTCGTTTTCAAATTTAATCCGGCGATAGGGGAATAGAGCCGACCAAGGCTATTATCTTGTCATTGGTCTATTAAAACGAAACTGCCTTATGGCCGGGAGCGCCCCACCTGCTGAAAATGCCCCAGCTACACCTGAATTTCTATTTCCACAAGATGGTAAGGCCGCCCCGCTTTTGGCTGATGAGCCAGCCAAGGGTACGATAATAACCCCATAGTTTCTCCAGGACAAGACGCCACCTGGTTGGCGCGGCGAAATAATCGCGCCGGTAGAGGCTTCTCACAATGTCATGTGGCAATGGCAAAAAAAGAGACCTTTGGAAGCCGACCGCTTTCCCGGTCGAGACGATTTTCTGGGGAGGCATATCCCTTTCGTGCACGCCAAATTTTTTCACCGCATGGACGGATACTTCTGTCTGGCTATGGCCGTAACCCGGTTCAAAAGCCAAAACCGCCCCGTTTGGTTTTAACGCCCGAAAAGCCGTCTGCAGGGCGGCCCGCTCATCTTCCGCGTGATGCAAGGTGTCGTAAAAAAGCACAAAGTCATAACTGGCTTCGGCTATTTCCACTTCATAATCACCCTCGATAAATTGCACATTGGAAATTTGTTCTGCTGCGGCAAGCTCACGGGCTGCGGCGATGGCGTCCGGGGAAATGTCGACGCCGGTTACCAGGTGTCCCCGCCGCGCCAGCAAACGCGAGGTCCAGCCCACGCCGCAGCCGAGGTCCAGTATCTTGCGAGGCGGCGGTTCGATCATTTCAAGAATCACCCCCAGGTCGGCCAGGTACCGTCCGCAGCGTCCGTCACTAAAGGGCTTGGCCCGCGTATGGGCCTGGCCTTCCAAGCCGATGTTTGCATAATAAGAACGTTCGCCGGCCTTTGGATCGATTTGATCTGGATGCATGGGTTCCTCTTAACGATGGGATCAGGATGGACGGAAAGCCCAAAAAAATTCGAAGGGCCGGGACGAGTTGAGGGAAAACACAGGTGCACTAAAACTGCTCGGCCATGGCCACGGCTTTGAAGAGCGCGGAGGCTTTGTTGATGGTCTCCTGGTATTCGGCCACGGGATCGGAGTCGGAGACGATGCCGCCGCCGGCCTGGATGTGGATTTTGCCGTCCTTGAGCAAAGCCGTGCGGAGCGTGATGCAGGTGTCCATGTTGCCGTCGTAGCCGAAGTAGCCGAGCGCGCCGGCGTAAAAGCCGCGCTGCACGGGTTCCTGTTCGGCGATGATCTGCATGGCGCGGATTTTTGGCGCGCCGCTCACGGTGCCGGCGGGGAAGGTTGCGCGCATGAGGTCGAAGGCGGTTTTGCCGGGTGCAATGTGGCCCTCGACCTGCGACACGATGTGCATGACGTGCGAGTAGCGCTCGACGATCATGAACTCGGGCACCTGGATCGAGCCATAGTCGCAGACGCGTCCGATGTCGTTGCGCGCGAGGTCCACCAGCATGAGGTGTTCGGCGCGCTCCTTGTCGTCGTCGAGCAGTTCCTTTTCGAGTGCGATGTCCTCCTCGTGCGTGGCACCGCGCTTGCGCGTGCCGGCGATGGGGCGGATTTCGACGAGGCCGTCGGTCAGGCGCACGTGGACCTCGGGCGAGGCGCCGACGAGCGCGAAGTCGCCGGTGTCGAGGATGAACATGTAGGGCGAGGGGTTGACCGTGCGCAGCGCGCGATAGAGATCGAGGGGCGACTTGGTGAAGGGCCGGGTGAACCGTTGCGAGGGCACGACTTGGATGATGTCGCCGGCGCGGATGTACTCCTTCACGCCATCGACAAGTTTCTCGTAGGCCGGGCGGGTAAAGTTACCCGATGGTACGTCGATCTTGGCGCTCGAAACGAGCGGCGCGGGCGCGAGCGCCCGCGGCTGCTGGAGAATCTCGAAAAGTTGGCGCAGCTCGGCCTCGGCCGCGGCGTGGGCGGCGGCGGCGGCCTGGGCTGAGCTGGTCGAAGCATCATCCTGCACGTGGGCGTTGACGCAGAGGCGCAGGGTCTGTTTCGCGCGGTCGAAGATCAGCAGCGCGTCCGACAGCATGAAATAGGTGAGGGGGACCTTCAGTTCGTCCTTGGGCGCGGCGGGCACGGTGGGCTCGATGCGCGAGATGTATTCGTAGCTGATGAAGCCGACGGCGCCGCCGGTGAAGCGGGGCAGGCCGGGCACCTTGACCGGGCGATGGCGGCGCAGCTCGTCCTCGAGCAGCGCGAGCGGGTCGGCCGGCGTGGGCACGGTCTGCGCGGGCTGGCCGGGTTCGATGATCTGAGTCGTCTGCGGTCCGCAGGCGAAAATTTTCCGCGGGCGGCAGCCGATGAAGCTGTAGCGCGAAAGGTTTTCGCCGCCTTCGACCGATTCAAGGAGGTAGGCCGGCCCGTGGCCGCGCAACTTGGCGTAGGCCGAGACGGGTGTTTCGAAATCAGCCATCAGGTCGGTGTAGACCGGGATGACGTTGCCCTGTTGGGCGAGATTGAGGAAATTAGAACGATCGGGAAAAATTTGCATGGGGAGGTTAAACCGCGAATGAACGCGAATGGACGCTAATTCCTGTGACGCAAGAAGCCGGGTTCAACGGCTCGGAGAATTCCAGCACCGTTTTAATCAAGGCATGCTGGAAACGCTGGTCCGGTTGCGGACGCAAGGTTTTGGCGTGTGCCGCCATCGAGCTGGTAGAAGCATTTTCATTCGCGGTTATTTGCGTTCATTCGCGGTTCAACCCCTTCATTCGACCGTGACAGACTTGGCGAGATTGCGGGGTTTGTCCACATCACAACCGCGCTCGACTGCGATGTAATAACTGAGCAGTTGCACGGGGATGGTGGCGACGATCGGCAGCACGGCCTCGTGGCAGTCGGGGATGGTAATGACTTCATCGGCGAGGCCCTCGGGCAGCTCGGTGCCCTCGGTGACGATGGCGATGATCTTGCCTTTGCGCGCCTTGATTTCCTGCATGCTCGAGACGAGCTTGTTGAACATCTCGCCCTTGGTGGCAAAGAAGACGCTCGGAAATTTTTCGCTGATGAGGGCAATGGGCCCGTGCTTCATCTCGGCGGCGGGATAGCCCTCGGCGTGGATGTAGGAAATTTCCTTCAGCTTGAGCGCGCCCTCGAGCGCGATGGGGAAGAGGGACAGGCGGCCAAGGAAAAGGACGTCGCTGTAATGCGCGTAGCGCTTGGCGATGGCCTTGATGTGCGGCGCCTGCTCCAGCGCTTTTTTGGCGAGCGCCGGCGCCTGCTTGAGCGCGTGGACGAATTGCACGCCGTCGGTGAAGCTCATGTCGCGCATGCGGGCGACATACAGCGCAATCATCGCGCCGAGCAGCAGCTGGGAGGTGAAGGCCTTGGTCGAGGCCACGCCGATTTCCGGGCCGGCGTGCTGGTAGATGCCGCCGTCGGACTCGCGCGCGATGGTGGAACCGACGACGTTGTTGATGGCGAGCACGCGGTAACCCTTGCGCTTGGCTTCGCGCATGGCGGCGAGCGTGTCGATCGTCTCGCCCGACTGGCTCATGACAAAAAACAGCGTGTTGCGGAAAAGAGGCATGTTCCGGTAGCGGAACTCCGAGGCGTAATCGACCTCGACCGAGACGCGGGCGAAACGCTCGATGAGGTGCTCGGCCACGAGGCTGGCGTGCCAGGCGGAACCGCACGCACAGAAAACGAAGCGGTCGATCTGGCTGAATTCTGCCGGCGTGACATTGAGCCCGCCAAAGTTGGCCGTGCTGCCGTCCTCGCTGAAGCGGCCGCGCATGGCATTCTCAAGCGCCTGGGGCTGCTCGAAAATCTCCTTTTCCATGAAGTGCGCGTAGTGGCCAAGGTCGGCGTCCTCGACGGCCCAGGTGATTTTGTCCACGACCGGGGACACGTCGGCCTGGTCGAGCGTGGTGATGGAAAAATTGCGCGGGGTGAGGTGCACGAGTTCGCCGTCCTTGAGGTAGACGACGTTTTGCGTGCGGCTGATGAGTGCGGCGGCATCGCTCGCAAGGATGTGCTCGCCGTCGCCCACGCCGAGGATGAGCGGCGAACCCTTGCGCGCGCCGACGATTTCATCCGGTGCGTCGGTGCAGAGGACGACGATGCCGTAGGTGCCCTCGGTGTGGCGCAGGGTCTTGCGCACGCTTTCGAGGAAGCGGCTGTGGCCGTTGGTCCCGGCCGGCTCCTTCGCGTAGTGATAGGCCATGAGGTTGCAGAGCACCTCGGTGTCCGTCTCCGACTTGAACGTGTAGCCCTTGGTGAGGAGAAATTTTTTGATGGCGACGTAGTTTTCGATGACGCCGTTGTGGATGAGGGCCAGCTTGCCGTCGCTGCTGATGTGCGGGTGGGCGTTGGCTTCCGTCACGCCGCCGTGCGTGGCCCAGCGGGTGTGGCTGATGCCCGTGCAGCCGGTCAGCCGGTGCTGGGTGGCCTCCTTTACGAGGTTGTCCACGCGGCCGATTTTTTTGACGACGGCGAACCCGCCGGCTTGTTGCACGGCGAGGCCCGCGGAGTCATAGCCCCGGTATTCGAGGCGCTTCAAGCCCTCGAGCAGGATGCTCGCTGCGTGTTGTTTCCCGACGTATCCGACGATGCCACACATGATTTTGTTCTTTTGGCTGGCGAAACTACTCGTGTGGACAAACGTCGTGCAAGCTTGCAAGATAACTTTCCACTTTTGCGATGAATCACACAAAATCCGTCCTTGCCGTCATCATGGGTGGTGGCCGCGGCACCCGCCTCCACCCGCTCACGCAGGAGCGCTGCAAACCCGCTGTGCCGCTGGCCGGCAAGTACCGGCTGGTGGACATCCCCATCAGCAACTGCCTGAACAGCGACATCAACCGCATCTTCCTGCTGACGCAGTTCAACACCGCCTCCCTGCACCGCCATGTGCAGAACGCCTTCCGCTTCGATCCCTTCGGCGGGGGCTTCGTGGACATCCTGGCGGCCGAGCAGACGCACAGGAGCGAGAATTGGTACCAGGGCACGGCCGATGCCGTGCGGCGAAATCTCATCCATTTCCGTGATTTTCCGCACGATCTTGTCCTGGTCCTCTCCGGCGACCAGCTCTACCGGATGGATTTCCGCAGGATCATCGAGCAACACGTCGCCACCGGTGCGGATGTCACCGTCGCGGCCAAACCATTTCCGGTTTCGCAGGTCGATGGCCTCGGTGTCATGCGCGTGGCCGACGATCTTTCCATCCTGCAGTTTGTCGAAAAGCCCAAGGATCCCGCGGTCATTGCCAGCCTTGCGCTCAGCGAGAAAGTCGAACGCCGCCTCACCAAGGCACCCGCCGGCGAGAAACACTGCCTGGCCTCGATGGGCATCTATGTTTTCAACCGGGACACGCTGGCGGCCGCGCTCGACAACACCACGACTGATTTTGGCCGGGAGGTCATCCCCGGCCTGCTCGGCCGCGCGCGCCTTTTCTCCTACATTTTCGAAGGCTACTGGGAGGACATTGGCACCGTGCGCGCCTTTTACGAGGCCAACCTCGCCCTCGCGCAGCCGCTCCCGCCGTTTAATTTTTTCCACGCCACCAAGCCCGTCTACACTTCGCTGCAGTACCTGCCGCCGGCCAAAATCAACCGCTGCGCCCTTGACCACGTCATCGTCGGCGACGGTTCCATCCTCACCGCCAATGCGCTCAAGCGCTGCGTCATCGGCATCCGCTCGTTTCTCGGCGAAAACTCAACCTTGGAGGACGTCGTCATGATGGGCGCCGACGCCTACCAAACCCCGGAGCAACTCACGGCCGATGCCGACGCCGGCCGGCCGCACATTGGCATCGGCAAGAACGTCCACATCCAGAAGGCCATCATCGACAAGAACGCCCGCATTGGCGACGACGTGAAGCTTTCCCCGGAAGGCAAAGCCGACGGCAACTATGCCCACGGCATCGTCATCCGCGACGGCGTCCTCGTCGTGCCCAAAGATGCGGTCATCCCCAGCGGCACCGTGGTGTGAGAGTAAACCCCCTGCGGTCTCCGCGAGCTTCGCGGTGAAACATTAATTCAGAAGCCATGAAGCCAGGAGCGAGCAGGACACGGCGGTGCCTTTTCGCTTCTCACACCACCGGCTTGCGGCGGTAGAAGAGCAATCCAGGAACAGCGAGGCCGATGGCGAGCGCGGCGACGATAAAGGCGGCGCGCAGGCCGGAGGTAATGGCCGTCGAGAGCAAATCCTGGGTGAGCCCGTTGCGCTGGATTTCCAGCACCGCCGTCAGCGCGGTGAAAAACGGCACGCCGGGAATCATCGGGATCATCGCCGCGACGGTGAAGACCTTCGGGTGGGCGCGCATGCGTTGCGCGATGTACACGCCCAGCAGGCTGACGACGGCGGCGGCGACGAAGGTCGCGAGTTCGATCGGCATGACCGTGGGTGCAAGCAGGTAGCGCAGTCCGCGCCCGATCGCACCGCCGGCCGCGCAATAGCCGAGTGCGTGGGTTGGCACGTTGAAGACCAGGGCGAAACCGACGGCCGGCACGGCCGCGAGCGCCATGGTTTGCAAAAGTTGGATCAGCGTATGGCTGATGACGGTGGAATTTACCACCAGGTCGGTTCCGGGAAAACGCCAGGCGGTCATGGCCAGCATGATGCCGGCCGACGTTGCGCCGCCGAGGAGCACGGCCATCATGCCCCGCGCGAGCCCGGTGTTGACGTAGCCTTTCACCATGTCGGCAATCGAATTGATCATGGGAAAGCCCGGCACGAGCAGGAGGACGCACGAGGCCATGGCGAGTTTCGGAAACTCGCCGATGTGGTAGACCAGGCCCTGCCCGGCCACCGAAGTGGCGACGAAGGCGGCGGCAAAAAACGTCACGAGCGGATTAAAATGCAGGGCCGCAAACCACTGCCGGACCAGCATGGCCAGCATGCTGGCGACAAAGGTGAGCCCACAACCCGGCAAGTCCGCTCCGGCCAGGCGCGCGAAACACGCGCAGGAAAGCCCGATCATCAAGGCGACCAGCCATCGCGGATAGCGCAACGGTTTGATCGAATCCAGCCGCTGACGGAAGCCGGCGCGGTCCAATTCACCGGCCTCGACGGCCAGCACGGCCCGCTGCGCCTCCGTGACCACATGCATGTTGATGCCGCGTTCCTCGTTGCGCCGCACCGTCGTGATGCAGTGGTCCGCATTGAGCGAGGTGAGGGTGATGGCGTTGGCCATGATCGCGACCTCGACGCGTTCGATGCCCAGTGCCAGGCCCAGCCGGCGGGTGACGGATTCGACCAGCGCGCTTTCCGCGCCGTATTGCAACAGCAGCAATCCGATTTCGATGCAGAGGCGGGTGATCTCGCGCTGTTCGGGCTCGGAGAGCGATGGACGGATTGGGGATGAAGACGGATCGGACGACATGGAAATAAGCCATCAATCATGGCTGCCCCGCCCGCGACGCCAAGAATATCCTTGGCGTGGTGAAAATCACATGAGCTCCGCGGTGAACAAAAAAGCCGATCGCGAAAACGCGGAGGGGTGAAAATTCCTGCTATCCTATGGAGTGATCCAAAAGATTTGTCTGCAATATGACCTTGAAATTGGCGAGAAAGCTCGTGAGCAATTGCGCGCTTTGCCCAAGGATCTGCGCCGAAACATAGGGCAACGAATGGAAGCGCTATGCACCGACTTGCAAGGGGATGTGGCCAAACTCAAGGCCCATGACAATCGCTACCGCCTGCGAGTCGGCTCATACCGGGTGCTTTTCGTGTTGGCGGGAAACCGAATTCGAGTCTATTCTGTTAAAAATCGAAAGGAAGCGTATGACTGAACCTGCCGGATTGGAGAAAATCGAACAGCTCAAGGCCACCATCGCCAAATTGGAGCAACGGGTGGAGGATTTGGAAGACCTGCGCGACTTGGAAAAAGCCATCAAGGAAAATGGCGACAAGCCGCTTATCCCCTGGGAACAGGCCAAGAAACAGCTAGACCTCGATTGACGAGCTGCGTTTGTGCAGGCCACGAGTCCCTTCGTGAGATTCCTCGCACGGCTCGGAATGACAGATAAAATCTCCGTGTTTATCCGCCTGTCCTCCGTAGCCCTGAGCCGTTTAGACAGGCTCAAGGCCCCGAGCCAGTCGAGGGGGGCTTGTCGAACGGGCGAAGGAGGGTGTGATCCGTGGTCAAACAAAACTTCGGACATCACTCTGAAACGCGAGGCTCCGTAAGTTTTTTGTCGCTTTCGATTGGCTGGCCGCGCCGCAGGATGAGCCCGGCACCGATCACGATCAGGAATAGCGAATAAAACGTCCCGCGGCTCAGCCCGAAGATAAGGGAGACGCCTTCGTCGGGCTCGCGGAAAATTTCACAGAAGATGCGCACCAGCGCGTAACCGACAAAAAACTCGCCGCTGAGCCGGCCGGGCCGCGTGCGCACGGCGTCGCTTTTCCAGAACCGCCATTGCAGGTACGCAAACAACAGCGCGCCTTCGAGCGCCGCTTCGTAAAGTTGCGACGGATGCCGAGGAAACATGAGTTTGACGGGCGTGCCTGGCTGCTCGCTCAGGGGAAAAATCACCGCCCAGGGCACGCGGGTTATTTTTCCCCACAGCTCGCCGTTGATGAAGTTCGCGATGCGGCCGAAAAACAGTCCGGCTGGCGCGACGGAAACGATGAGATCGCCCAGGTGCAGGAACGGAATCTTGTTGGCGCGGGCGAACCAGGCCAGCGCGAGGGCCACGCCGATCATGCCGCCGTGGCTGGCCATGCCGCCTTCCCACACGCGAAAAATCTCCAGCGGATCGGTGTGAAATCTTTGCCAGCCGCCATACAGAAGATAGGAGCCCAGCCGTCCGCCGATGAGCACGCCGATCACGAGGGCGGTCACGAGGTCGGCGACTTTCGCCGCCGGCACGAGCGAACGCCCGGCGCACGCGTAGCGATAAAGCAGCCAACCGCCGGTGATGAAACCGAGCAGGTAGGCCAGCCCGTAATAGCGGATGCCGAAATTGTCCGTGAAGCGGACGACAAATGGACTGAAGTTATCAACCCAGTAGGCGAGGAAGAGGGGAGAGGGGGCAGGCATCAGGCGTCAGGTGAAAAGTGGCAGGTGACAAGTATCAAGTGGCAGGATCGTATCGTTCTCCTTCTTGTAATCGTTCTCATACTCGAATTGAAGCAGCAACCTCACTGGGAGAATGAGAACGACTAAGAGAACGAGAAGGATGGGTTGGGATCTTTACGGCTTGGCCGGTGGCGGGAAGGGAGTGGGCGGTTGTTCCTCGCCCGGGCGCCGCGGGCGCGCCTGCTTTTGCAGCCGCGAGCGGGCGAGTTCGCGCATGTCCACCGCCATGTCGTCCTTCTCGAAAATTTCTCGGCCGAGGAGGTGTTCGATCACGTCTTCCATCGTGACGACGCCCGAGGTCGAGCCAAACTCATCGACGACGACGAGCATCTGCTGGTGGGTTTTCAGGAAGACCTGCAGCGCATTGGCCACGGTCACGGTCTCGGGAATGAAATGCACCTCCTGCATGATTTTTTCGACCAGTTCGAAATCCTGGTCGTTGGCCTTGGCCTTGAGCAAATCGCGCCGGCGCACGAGGCCGGCGATGTCGTCGAGGTTTTTGCCGTAAACGGGCATGCGGCCGAAGGGCAGGTTGGGGTATTCATGGAACACCTCGCCGACGGTGGCGTTGCGGCGCATCGCGGTGACGACTGTGCGCGGCGTCATGATTTCGCTCACGCGCACATCGTCGAGCGAGAGCGCGTTGGCGATGATGTTCGACTCGCTCTTCGTCAGCGTGCCCTGCTGCGCGCCGCGCTCGGCCAGCAGGATGATTTCCTCGTCGGATTTGTGGGCCGTCGGCGCCTCGCGGATGATGACGCGTACGAGCAGGTTGCTGAGGAACGTGACCGGGCTGAGCGCTCGCCGCAGCGCCGCGAGCGGGATGACCACGACCGGCTGCAGCGCCCGCCGGTAGGCCACGCCGATGTTTTTTGGGATCACCTCGGAAAAGACCAGCATCACGAGGGTGAGCCCGCCGATGATGAGGCCGAGCGACATATTGTCGAACTGCCGGGCGGCGAGCGCGCCGACCATGACGGAGCCGAGCGTGGTGGCGATGGTGTTGAGGGCGAGCAGCGCCGCGAGTGTTTCATCGAGCTCGGTGCGCAGCTTTTCAAGCTGATGGCCGCGGACGGGCGCGGTGCGCTTGAGTGATTCGACCTCGGCCACGGTTGTGCTCAGGATCATCGCCTCGAAAAGTGAACATGCAGCCGAAATGACGAGGGTGGCGAGCGCGGTGACGATGATCCATGACATCGGCCCAGTGTAAGGGTGGGCGGCGATTTGCGAACAACAAAGTGCGGGACATCAGACCGGAGTTTTTAACCACGGATTACACGGATGGACACGGATTGGATAACGAACAGCTTTGAAATTTGATTTTACGCATTCGTAGTTTTTGGCGTTTGCCGCTTTGCGATTTGTTTTTTTCACGGCCATCTTGCTACTTGCAACTTGCTACTTTGCCGGGGCAACCTGTGGCATGAGTGAATTGAAACGCACGCCCCTCCACGCCTTCCACGTGGCACATGGCGGACGCATCGTGGATTTCGCCGGCTGGGAAATGCCGGTGCAATACAAGGGCATCCTGGCCGAGCACCTCGCGGTGCGCCGCGCCGCCGGCCTGTTCGACGTGAGCCACATGGGCGAAGTCGATGTGCGCGGGCCGGACGCCGCGAGGTTTTTGAACCAGCTCGTCACGAACGACGTCGCCAGGCTTTTTCCCGGACGCGTGCTCTACTCGCCGATGTGCTATGCGAACGGCGGCGTGGTGGACGACCTGCTCGTTTACATGCGCGGCCCGGAGAATTTTTTTCTCTGCATCAACGCCGGCAACATCGACAAGGACCTCGCATGGATCCGCGAGCAGGCCGCGAAGTTTGCCGTGACCATCACCGACCGCTGCGCCGACTACGCGCTGCTCGCGCTGCAGGGCCCGCGCGCCGCGGCCATCCTGCAAGCGCTCACCGCGGTGAAGCTCGATGCGATTAAATATTACCATTTCACCGAAGGCGCGGTCGCGGGCGTGCCGTGTATCATCAGCCGTACTGGCTACACGGGCGAGGATGGCTTCGAGCTATATCACTCAACGGGCGAGGCCGAGAAGCTCGCCACCGCGCTGCTCGCCGCCGGCGCGCCGCACGGGCTCGAAATGGTCGGCCTGGGCGCGCGCGACAGCCTGCGCCTCGAGGCGGGCTATCCGCTCTACGGGCACGAAATCACCCAGGACATCTCGCCGCTCACCGCCGGCCTCGGCTGGACGGTCAAGCTCGACAAGGGCGCCGATTTCATCGGTCGCGCTGCGCTCGTCGCCGAAAAGCAAACCGGTGCGCCGCGCAAGGTCGTGTTTTTCAAGACCGGCGACCGCCGCATCGTGCGCGCCGAGACGCCCGTGCTCGGACCCAACGGTGAGGCCGTGGGCAAAGTCCTTTCGGGCACGCTTTCGCCCGTGCTCAACGAAGCCATCGGCTCTGCGCTCGTCGAGACCGCAGCGGCCGCTGGACCGCTCGCGGTGGACATCCGCGGCACAAAAATCGATTTGCGTCTGGCCAAGCCCCCCTTCGTCGAATTGAAGAAAGGCAGTTGATTTTTTTGAAACCAGAAAAGGCATGACCACGGATTTCACAGATGAGCACGAATGTTTTTCCGCGGATTACACGGATATACGCGGATAAAATTCATCGCTCAGTGATTGTGAACCCAAAGAAAAATTCTCAACCTATCCGTGATCATCCGCGTCATCCGCGGAAAAAATAATTTTATGAGCAACGTCCCATCCGATCTGCGTTATGCGAAATCCCATGAATGGCTGAAGCCTGCGGGCGACGGCACCGCGACCGTCGGCATCACCGACTACGCGCAGAATTCGCTCGGCGACATCACCTATGTGCAACTGCCCAAGGTCGGCGCGGCCCTCAAGGCGGGCGAAACCTTCGGCGTGGTCGAGAGCGTGAAAGCCGCGAGCGACCTCTATGCGCCGGTGGCCGGCACCGTCGTGGCGGTCAACGACGCGCTGAACTCCGCGCCCGAAACCCTCAACCAATCGCCCTACGACGCCGGCTGGGTGATGAAACTCAAGCTGACGAACCCCGCCGATGCGAATACGCTGCTCTCACCGGCCAATTACGAAGATTTGCTAGAATGAACCGGCCGTTGGGTAGGGCGCGTCATCCTTAACGCGCCGTCCGGAGTTTGGGATTCAATCGCGTAGAGTGGAATGCATTAGTGATTAGTTGGTAACATCGGCATGCCTTTGTGGCTCATCCTTCAGGAATCCGTGTCATCCGTGGTTGTTCCAATTTCGTGCAGCAGCCCAACGGGTGGGGATGAATCTTGGGGCGACCCGTTTCCTCGGTGCGCCCGTCGGCGACGAGTGCACAGCCTCGGCCGGTCACGGCCTGCCTTATCCAACGTGCGCGGCGGATTTTCTGATTACTTTTTTTAACCGCTGCATTTTCCCTGCTATCCTGTGGTTGTTGAAAACCATGCGGCCGACACAGAACACGATTTGGATCGTCTTGCGAAAGGGCTTTTTGAGTTGGACGACGGCGCGGCAGGGTTTTGGCACAACCCGCAACAGAGTAATTGCAAATCAGTGGAGAATATATCCAATGCCTGCATAACCCGATAGGGCCCGCTGTCTTTCCAGAATTCAACCCGCCTCCCGACATGCGAGATGCCAGCGTCATCAGTGAATTTCCTGAAATTCCGGTCACCCTGACCGACGAGATCATCGCCGAGTTGTTGACCCTTGCCGCCGAGCAAAAGACGACCGACCTGCATTTCAGCCGCGGGCATCTTTATTACCGTTCCCATGGCGAGCTTCTTGCTGCCCAGAAGTGGCGCAAATTCACCGATGACGAATCCCGGGTGAGGGAAATATTTTCCGCGGAAAATTTAAAGGCCCTGCTGATCAAAGAAAAAATGGGCGATGAACGGTCGTCCGCGCCGGGCCGGCGCGAACACCAGCGGACGGTCATGTACCGGGCGGGCCGCGTGCAGGTGCGCGTGCAACTCCTCAACACGGAGCAGGGCGACCACATCGCCATCCGCGTGCAGGAAAACCGCCCTCCGCCCCTGGCCGAAGTGCTGAAACAAAGCCCTGAAACGCTGCGCTATCTTTCGGAAAAACCGGAGGGCCTCGTGCTGGTCACGGGCCCGATGGGCTCGGGCAAGACCACCTTTGCCGCGAGCCTCACCGAATCCTGGACCACGGCCAACCGGCACCTCGTGACCCTCGAGGACCCGGTGGAGTATGTGCTGACGCCCAAGGCGGGCATCATTTCCCATTTATCCTGCAATTTTCGCGACGAGGAAGCGTTGGACGACAGCATCGAGGATCTTTTGCGTTCCGACATGGACGCACTCTTTGTCGGTGAAATCCGCCACGTGCTGGCGCTGCGCACCTGCCTGGAGTTCGCCGGCATGCGCGAACCCGTCATCACCACGATTCACGGCGGCAGCATTGCGCACAGCCTGATCCGGCTCTTCACCGTGGCCGGGAAAAACATGACGGAGACCGCGTTGAAACGCAGCCTGGCGCAGTGCCTCCATGCGGTGGTTTACGTCAACCTGGCCTTTACGAAACATGGGCGGCCGGTCCCGGTGGTGATGTGCCTGCCGGGAAATCCCATCGAGATCAGGCAGATCATCGCCGAGGAAAACCCGGAAATTTTTGGGCAAAAAGTCGAGGGCTGGATGAAAAGCAACGCGAGTTTCCCCGGCGTGATCAACCACGAGGCGGCGTTGAACAACGCCGTTGCCATGGGCGCGACCCGCGAAAGCGCGCTCGCGGCCCTGCCGTAAACAAGGCCCGGCGGATTATTGAGCTGGCGCGGGGATCAGTTGAAAAATCACCCCGTCATTGGCGATGCCTCCAAATTCCGCCGTGCCGTAAAAGTTCCCGTCACCGCCCTGCGTCAGGCTCCCATATGGCTCCGATCCATTGGGGCCGGTAAATGAAGCCAAGGTGGTCAGGATGCCCGTGGGTGTCATCATAAAGGCAGTGCCAAAACCAGTGCCACCGTTGGTTCCATAAGTGCTACCTCCACCAGACGTCGTACCATAAAAATTGCCGTCGCTGCCCACTATCATACTCGCAGCGGGAGCAGCCCCGTTGGGGCCGGTAAATGAAAATAAAGTGGTTAGAACCCCTGCCGGGGTCATCCTGAAGATCGTGCCATAGCCCGGATTGTAGGGCGATGAACTGTAGGTGCTGCCCCCATATTGGGTTGTGCCATAAAAATTACCGTCGCTGCCCCGCACCAGGCCGGCGGAAGGCTTGGCCCCATTGGCGCCGTTAAATGCAACCAAGGTGGTTAGGACGCCCGCCGGGGTTACTTTAAAGACAGTGCCGGCGGGTTGGTTGTACACACCATAGGTCGTCCCGTAGAAATTACCATCGCTGCCCTGAACCAGGCGTCCGTTGGGATAGATCCCGGTGGCGCTGTTAAACGAAACCAAGGTGGTCAGGATGCCCGCCGGGGTTACCTTAAAGACGGTACCATCATTGGCATTTCCCTCAAATTCGGTCGTCCCGTAGAAATTATCGTCGCTGCCCTTCACCAATCCCTGAGAACCGGACTCATAGGTGCCGGTAAATGAGGCCAAGCTGCTCAAAACGCCGGCCGGAGTCAGTTTAAAGACCGTGCCATAGTTGCTCCCACCCCCATTTTCAGTCGTGCCATAGATATTGCCGGACCCATCTTGCACCAGATTCTCGTAATTGGGATAAGTCCCCGTGGAGCCGTTAAATGAAGCCACCGTGGTCAAGGCGCCCGCCGGGGTAACCTTAAAGACGTTGCCCAAGCCGAAACCGCCAGTGCCGGTCGTGCCATAAAAATTACCGTCGCTGCCCTGCAGCAAGTTCGTATCAGGATGAATTCCCCCGGTGCCTGAACCGGTAAAATTGTAAATGACATTCAAGCTGATGGCTGGCGCATTGGTGATCGCATAAAACCCACTGGTCACCGGACTGTCCGAGGCAATACCGGACACATAGGCGATAGCCTTGAGCATGGTCGTGCGGTTGATGCTGATCGGGCCCGAGTAGACCGTACCGTTGGTTTCGGTGGGTGTGCTGCCGTCGGTCGTGCAACGGATTATGGCACCACTCGTCGCTGAAGCGACGGTTACGGTCTGCGCGCTCGCATAAGTGCCGGGCGCCGGACTGAAGACGGGTGCGGCGGCGGCCAGGGGATTCACCGCGCCTACCGAAAGGTAATTCAAATAACTCGGCGACGTGGGATCACCTTGAAGAATAAAGAAGGGCAAATAGGCCGCGCCTTTGTCAATAAAGGCGACACCCTGGGCCGCGAGAGTTTCGTCGAAGTAGAGATCCCATGTTTTTGCAGTGAAGTCCAATCGGAAGGTCAGGCGCATCCAATCGAGGGAAGTGCCGTCGCTGTTCAGAGGGAAAACAGCGGAGGTCGGAATCCAGCTCGTGCCATCGTAGGTAAAAATCTGGCCCTGGCTTCCATTGTTCACCAGGACGACCAGCGAAGTATCAAGATAAATCAGGGAGGAGACAGAGGCGCTGGCCACGGGCTTCATTAAACAATCCACATATATGACCGGTTGGGCGGGCGATGGCGCCGCAAAGGGCACTCCGATCATGGCGGCGGGCGAGCCCGCCTTCAGTACGACCGACTGGGTGCCCAGGTCAGACACCGTCGTTGTGATGTCAGCGGAGCCACTGAGGACGATCCAGCTGTGCTGGCCATTGAGCGGCCCCGGGGAGAAACCAAATGTAGCGTCAAAGTCGGTTGCATATGGCAGAGTCACCTGTCCTTCAGCACTGAGAGCCAGGCCAGTGGAAAAGCCCAGTAAACAAACGAACCGGCGAAAGGCAGGAAGGCAGCATGTGAATCCGTTAAAATGGAAAACAATTCGATTGCGTGCGTTTTTTTTAGGGGTCGGGGTGTCCATATCAAGCAAGCTGGGGAGTGGGTAATAGGCAGAACTTGGGCAGGCTGGAACCATCTCACATGCAAGACAATTGCAAAAATAGAATTTCCTGGTTAAAGCTATGCGACGGAAAGCCAACATATGGAAAACCGCGGCAATTGGGAGGGGGGGAAGGCAGGGCGGGGTCAAACGCGAATGGCGTTTAGATAAGGCGTAAACATTTTTATGAGAGGCTTGCGTCGGGTATTGTTAGGGAATCGGGCGAGCATAATTTGATGGCCGATCCGAAAGATTCATGCCGTGAAAATCGGAAAGATCTGGCGGATATCGCAAATGCTGGGTTCTGTGGTAGTGAGGATGTGACGGACATGCAGGAGGCTCAATGGGCTCAACCGTTCGGAAAAATACTCCGACGTGACAGGTAATAACAAATTACAATTTTCACGGCATGACCCTTTCAGGCCCAGCGGCCGGCAGATTACAGACCCGGCGGAACAATCAATTGAAAAGCGACCCCGCCGGCTCCGTAGCGGCCCCCTTGCTCGGTCGTGCCGTAAAAGTTGCCGTCACTGCCCTGCATCAGGGCTGCTTGAGGATTACTCCCATTGGCGTTGTCAAACGAAATCAAGGTGGTTAAGGTGCCCGCCGGAGTCATCTTAAAGATGGTGCCATAACCGCTACTGCCTCCCGCCGAGGTCGTGCCATAGAAATTACCGTCACGGCCCTGCAACAAACCGGACGAAGGATTGGCGCCGTTGCCGCCATAAAACGAAACCAATGTGGTCAGGACACCCGCTGGAGTCATTTGAAAGACGGTGCCATCGCTGGCACTACCCCCATTATTGGTCGTGCCGTAGAAATTACCGTCGTTGCCTTGGATCAACCCTGCCATGGAACCAGCCCCATTGCTGAGGTTGAATGACACCAAGGTCGTCAAGACACCTCCTGGCGTCGCACTAAAGACCGTGCCGTAGCCGGGATTATTGCTTCCGCCAGCCGAGGTCGTGCCGTAGAAATTGCCGTCGGTGCCCTGCACCAAGCCAGCTTCGGGATGTTGTCCATTGGCACCGTTATTGTCAGAGTTAAATTCAACCAAGGTGGTCAAGACGCCGGCCGGGGTCATCTTAAAGACCGTGCCGTAGCCGCCATTACCTGCAATAGATGTCGTGCCATAAAAGTTGCCGTCGCTTCCCTGCACCAATCCCGCGTCAGGATAAGCCCCGTTTAATCCGAAAAATCTAACCAAAGTGGTCAGGCCGCCCGCCCGCGCCACCTTAAAGACCGTGCCGTGGTCGCCATTGCTCCCACCTCTGGTCGTCCCATAGAAGCTGCCGTCACTGCCCTGCACAAGAGGGCCGTTAGGAGATTCTCCATTTCCAGGGGGAGAACCGTTAAACGACGCCAAGGAGGTCAACACTCCCTCGGGCGTGAGCTTAAAGACAAAGCCGTATGAGCCTCGGTGTGCATCGGTGGTTACGCCATAGAAGTTGCCGTCGCTGCCCTCCACCAGACCCCTGGGCTCGCCCCCTCCGTTGAGTAATCCTGAAAAATTGTAAAAGACGTTCAGGCTGGCAGCGGGCGACGAAATGATGGCGTAGAGGCCGCTGGTAACTTGGCTGTCGGTAAAGCCGGTTTCATAAGCGATGGCCTTGAGCCTGGTCGTGCTGCCGATGGCCACTGGGCCGGAGTAAAGCGTGCCGTTGGTGTTGGTTCGCGTGCTGTAGTCGGCGGTAGTTGGCGTGCTGCCGTCGGTGGTATAGAGAATCGTGGCGCCAGGGGTTGCCGAGGTGATCGTCACTGTTTGCGCGCTCGCATAAGAGCCGGGCGCCGGGCTGAAGACGGGTGCGGCGGCGCCCAGGGGATTCATCGTGCCCGCCGAAAGGTAATTTAAGTAACTCGGCGACGTGGGATCACCTTGAAAAATAAAGAAGGGCAGGGTAGTCGCGGTTTTGTCATTAAAGGCCACGCCATGGGCCGCGAGCGTTTCGTCGAAGTAGAGATCCCATGTTTTCGCAGTGAAGTCCAAGCGGAAGGTCAGGCGCATCCAATCGAGGGAAGTGCTGTCGCTGTTTAGGGCGAAAACAGCGGGGGTCGCGATCCATTGGGTTCCATCGTAGACAAAAATCTGGCCCTGGCTTCCATTGCGCATCAGGGCGACCAGCGAAGTATCCAGGTTGATCAGCGAAGAGGCAACGGTGCTGGCCACGGGCTTGATTAAACAATCGACATAGACCAGTTGGGAGGGCCACGGCACCGAAAAGGGCAATCCGATCATGGCGGCGGGCGAGCCCGCCCTCAGTACGACCGACTGGGTGCCCAGATCAGACACCCT
>DATMNP010000078.1:0-35343 GCA_035568935.1 Opitutaceae bacterium
GGCATGGACGTTGGCGCGCAGCCAGCCGAGCAGCCGGCCAAATTCGCCGCGGGCAAAATCTTCCGCGATGCCCGGCAAGGCACGCTGCGCCGTGAACCACAACTGCGCCGCCAGCATGTTGCCGAGGCAGTAGCTCGGAAAATACCCGAACGCCCCGCCACTCCAGTGCACATCCTGCAACACCCCCTCGCGGTCGTCCGCCGGCTCAAGGCCGAGCAACTCGCCCGCCGCCGCCCGCCACGCCGCCGGCAGGTCGCGCACGGCCAGTTCGCCGGCGAAAAGTTTTTTCTCCAGCTCGAAGCGCAGCACGACATGCAAATTGTAGGTCACTTCATCGGCATCGACGCGGATCAGCGTCGGCTGCACGGCATTGATGGCGAGGTAGAGTTCGTCCGACGAAATGGCGCCCGTCTGCGCGGGAAATTTCTCTCGGAAGCGCGGCTCGAAAAATTTCCAGAACGCCCGGCTGCGCGCGACCTGATTTTCCCACAGGCGGCTCTGCGACTCATGCACCGCCATGCCCGCGGCCTGGCCGAGCGCCGTCGCGTGGTGGGCGGACGGCAAGCCCTGCTCGTAAAGCCCGTGGCCGGTCTCGTGGATCGAACTGAAGAGCGAATCGAGCGGGTTGTCCCCGTCGAAGCGGGTCGTCATGCGGATATCCGTGCCGCTGCCCGAGCAGAAGGGATGCAGTGACACGTCGATGCGCCCGTGCCGATAGTCGAAGCCGATCCGCTCCGTCACCTCGCGCAGGAATGCCCGCTGTTGCTCGACGGGAAAACCGCGGAAAATGTCCGGACGCGCTTTCACCGGCGACGACGTGATGGCGCGGACCAGCGGCCCGAGTTCCGTCTTCAACGCGGTGAACAGCCGCCCGATGGCCGCTGCGGTCAGGCCCGGGTCGTGTTTGTCGATATGGTAATCGTACGGCGCGCCGCCATAACCGAGCAGCTCCGCTTCGCGCTGCGCGAGGGCGAGGTGCTTTTCCAAAAACGGCGCGTAACTTGCAAAGTCCGACTTCGCCCTGGCCTCGGCCCACGCATGGTAGGCGCGGCTGCTGTGCGCGGCTTTCTCGCGCACAAAATCCGCCGGCAGTTTCGTCACACGGTCGTAGTCGCGCCGCGCATGGTGCAACACGACGCGCTGGTCGTCGTTCAGCAATTTGCGCTCCGCCTCAAGCTGGCCCAGCAACCCGCCGATGCGCGCGTCGCTCGCGGCGGCGTGCTGCAATTCGGCCACGAGCGCCATCTGTTCGGCGCGGAGGCTCGCGCTGTCCGGCGGCAGGTTCACCTGCTCGTCCCAGCCGAGCAGGCTGTCCACCGTGCCGAGCACGTGCGCGCGCTGCAGCCGGCCGGTTAATTCGGAGTAAATGTCAGTAGCCATCCCGCGAACTAAACGGGGCTGAGTTCCGCGCGCAAGCACGGCAGCGCCGGAAGCCAGTTTGAAACATGGGGAGGGTTTTAATTCTGAAGCCGTGAAACCATAAACTCGGAAAAGAAAGGTTATTTGGAAATCAGGAATCCATCCTTTTAAGCAGGAAACCCGGAAGCCAGGAGCTAAGCATTGGTGATTGGTAATTCGACATTCCTCTTTCTTGGATTTCTGGCTTCCGAATTAAAATGTATCCAACCGGACAATTGAGTCGCGGGCGACTGGACATTGACCGCAGGGCTGGCTTTCGTGCACGCTGCGCAGATGCTGGCTTCGCGCACGCCCATCCTTGAGGTCTCGCGGCTCTCCATTGAGCGCGGTCGCACACGGATCCTGCACGACGTAAACTGGCGCGTGGAACGCGGCCAGCATTGGGTCGTGCTCGGCGCGAACGGCAGTGGCAAGACCTCCCTGCTGCGCGCGCTCACCGGCTACCTGCCACCCACCACAGGCCAGGTCGCCGTGTTTGGAAAAATTTATGGCGAGACCGACTGGCGCGATCTGCGCCTGCACATCGGGCTGGTGACCAGCGCCCTACAGCCGCACGTGCCGCCGGCCGAGCCCGCGATCGAAACCGTGCTGAGTGGAAAGTTCGCTCAGCTCGACCTGTGGGCGAAAACCACCCGCGCCGACCGGGCCGCGGCCGGGCGCATCCTGCAGCGCGTGGACGCCACCCCGCTCGCCGCACGCGAATGGATGTTTCTTTCGCAAGGCGAACGCCAGCGCGTGCTCATCGGCCGCGCGCTCATGGCCCGACCGCGTCTGCTCATTCTCGACGAGCCGTGCGCCGGGCTCGACCCGGTGGCGCGCGAACATTTTTTGAAGTTTCTCGACGACCTCGCCCACCGGCGCGGCGCACCTGCCCTCGTGCTCGTAACCCACCACGTCGAGGAAATCACGCCGGCCTTCACCCACGCGCTCGTGCTCCGCGCGGGCGCGGTCGTGGCCGCCGGGCCGAAGTCGCGCACCGTGACCTCGGCCATGCTCAGCCGCGCATTCGGCGCCCGCATCCGCGTGCGCACGCGCGATGGCCGCTACCGGATGCTTTAGTTGAACACATAGGGCACGGATGGTCACCGAGAAGAAAAACCCTCAAAGGATCGGGCCTCTGTGCTCACTGTGTTAAATCCCCTTTGTAATATAATACGTTACAAATGGGATCGTCGGTTCTCCCTCCGAGGATAACCCAATAGGTTACACTTGAGCCCGGCGAAACCCGGGTGCTGTTTCCCAGATCAAACGCTTTTAGCTTTTTTGCCCGACCGAACAGCTCTTCGCTGAACACGGGCATCCAAAAAGTTCGTCGAAGAACACGCGCATGTGCTGCCACGAGCGGTGGTCAGCGGCGGCGTTGTAGGCAATGGGCAGCCCGTTTTTCCGGCCGAGCTCGGTGGCATCGGGATTGGTGAAGGCATGCAGGGCGCCGGCGTAACTGATGAACTGGTAGTCAAAGCCTCCGTCATCCATGGATTTTTTAAATGCCGCGATGGCCTCCGGTTTTGAAAAAGGATCGAGCGCTCCGTGGCAGATGAGAAACTTTGCCTTGGCCGAGGCGCCGGCCGGCGCGGGCACGAGCGAACCATGGAAACTCACGATGCCGGCGAGCGGCGCGCCGCTGTAGGCGAGCACCTGGCAGACGGCGCCGCCGAAACAATAGCCGATCGCGGCGACTCTCGTTTCATCGACGAGGCCGGTGGCCAGAAGCTGGTCGAGGCCGGCCCGCGCGCGTTCCGCCATGAGCGGCTTGCCATAAAACTGGCTGGAGAGTTCGCCCGCTTTGGTCGGGTCGGTCGTGCTGACACCCGCACCATACATGTCCACCGCGAACGCCACATAGCCAAGCCCGGCCAGCATGACGGCACGATGTTTCGCATAGTCGTTGAGTCCCCACCATTCGTGGACGACGAGCACGCCGGGGAGTTTGCCCTGGGCGGTCTTTTCATCGTCGTAGGCGAGGAAGCCCTCGAGCTTCACGCCCGCCTGCTCGTAGGGCACGAGCTTGGTCACAACCTTGGCCTGCGCAGCGAGCGCAGCCGCAAAAATGCTAAGAAAGACAAGTGTCTTTTTCATGGCGCGCAACCTGCACGGGTTTGGCCACGGGTCAAACCGCCGACGCCTTCGGCAGCGAGTTCGTTTGTTGCCCACAATTGTAGGTCGGGGTTTATCCCCGACGCTTGTCAGCGGTAGCCCTGAGCTTGTCGAACGGGGCGAAGACGGACGTCGGGCGTGAAGCCCGATCTACGATATAGATCGTAAGACTCTGCAGCGCCTTCACGATGGATAGCCGCCGGCGATGTATTGCTTCAACTGCACGCACTCGGCGTGATGCGCGTCCGCGACCCAGCGCGAGATGTCGCCGATGGAAATGAGACCGAGCAGGCGGCCATCCTCGACCACGGGCAGGTGGCGGCAACGTTTCTCGGCAAACATCGTCATCACTTCCTCGATCGTGACCTCGCGGGTGATGGTATTCACGTTCGACGTCATGACCCGGGAAACCGGCGTGGTTTTCGGATTGATTTCGGCCCCGACCACGCGCGTGAGGACGTCGCGCTCGGTGAAGACACCGGCGAGCCGGCTACCATCCATGACGAGGACGCAGCCGATTTTCTGACGGTTCATTTCAGCCACGGCGGCAGCAACGGTGGCGGTGGCAGGCACAGAGTAAACGGAGGAGCCCTTATGCTCCAAGAGGGTGGATATGGAAGCATTCATGGTAATTCCTAATTTAACGTTCCGGGGTTGACTACAGCTTGATGCGAGATGGCCTCGGGCTCAACTCAAAACCGATGTTTTGCCGTCATTTGTCCTTGGTCGTTGGTAATTGTTAGTTGGTGGTCGGTAATTCGCCCGGTGAGTGATTGACGACCCCAGCGCGCTGGTAGAACGTACAACTCCGCTGTACGGCGTGACTTTTTCGCTCCCATGAAACCACCGCCTACGCCCGCCGACACCCTGCGCAAGGTGATCAGGATCGCCCAAGTCAACGGAATGGTCGTGGTCTTCCCCGTGGCAGGTCTCAGCGCCCTGGTTGAGGTTGCGCTGGACGACTGGTTTGGCGCGGTCGTCGGTTTCCTGGTGGCGGCCGCTGGCTGGAGCGAGTGGCACGGTGCAAAACTCCTCCAACGCGGCGAGGGGCGCGGCATGGCCTGGCTCGTGCGCAGCCAGCTCTATCTGCTGGGATTGATCTGGGTTTACGCCCTGACGCAAATGGCAAGCTACAATCCTGATTATGTGCGTTCGAGCCTGCAGGAGCTAAATCGGGTTGGAGGCATAAACGCCCAGGAAATGCTCGAAAATCTGGGCTATGATACCCAGGAAGTGATCCAGCTCGGGCGAACCTTTAGCTACGTGCTGTATGGTTCGTTCGCACTGGTGGCGGTGTTTTATCAAGGCGGCCTCGCGCTTTTTTATCGGCGGCGCACCGCGGCGGTGCGAACGGCATTAGCCGAGATCAAACAACCCCAGTGAGAGATATTGTTTCGTCATGCTTGAAACCGCGCGACATCCCTAGCTGAATTTTTTCTGCTTTCTCGCCGGTCGATCAACTCTCAGCTCTCGACGCTCAACTTTTCCTCCCATGACGATCAAAGACAACGAATACGTCGATCTCGCCACGCCGGCCGGGCCGATGCGCACCCATATTTTTCGCCCGACCGCGCCGGGCAAATACCCGGGCATCCTGCTCTTCTCGGAAATTTTCCAGGTCACCGGCCCCATCCGCCGCACCGCGGCGCTGCTCGCCGGCCACGGTTTCGTCGTGGCCGTGCCGGAAATTTACCATGAGTTCGAGCCGGCCGGCACCGTGCTCGCCTACGACCAGGCCGGCGCCGACCGCGGCAACGCCCTCAAGACGACCAAGGAGCTCGCCAGCTACGATGCCGACGCGCGCGCCGTGATCGCATTCCTGAAAGCGTACGAGCACTGCACCGGCAAACTTGGCACGATGGGCATCTGCATCGGCGGCCACCTCACCTTCCGCGCCGCCATGAACCCCGATGTCCGCGGCGGCGTGTGCTTCTACGCAACCGACCTCCACAAGCGCGGCCTGGGCAAGGGCATGAACGACGATTCGCTCCTGCGCACAAGGGAAATCAAGGGCGAGCTGCTCATGATCTACGGCCGGCAGGATCCGCATGTCCCCGCCGAAGGCCGCGCCAAGGTTTACGCCGCGCTGACCGAGGCAGGCACGCACTTCACCTGGCACGAGTTCAACGGCGCACACGCCTTTCTCCGCGACGAAGGCACCCGCTACGACCCCGAGCTCGCGCACCTGTGCTACGGCATGGCGATCGACTTTTTCCGCCGCAAACTCGGTGAAGGCGACCTGCGCGATGCCAACGCCGCCGCTGGCCCGGCCGAGACAAAGCATTGAGCAGTTTAGCTTAAAACTGTGGCCAAAATAGCTAATGGATTAATAACCCTAGCAAATCGGTCGTCGCGTTTCGCGCGGTAGCGCGGGTAGGGCGAGACCTCTGGGCGAGCCGCGGCTCGTCGAGGACGCCTCGCCCTACCTTTATTGTGGCCACGACATTTTTTAAACCGCCCTAGCATGTGTCTGACAGCATAACAGATTTCATCCCCGGAAAACCCAAGTGGTGGCAGTGGCCCACGGTGCTCTCGCTTGACGCGTCGGCCGTGGCGTTGTTGTGGCAATGGCTGCTCGCCCGCGTCGCGCACACTCCGCTGGCATGGCACCACGTCTTCATCCTCGGCACCGCGGTGTGGCTCGTTTACGCGGCGGATCGTTGGATCGAAGGCTGGCGGCTAGTACCGGAACAGGTGCTCACCCAACGGCATTGGTTTTATCTGAGCCAGCGCTGGCCCGTCTTTGCCGTCTGGCTTGGTGTGGCGGCGGCGGGACTGACCACCGCATTCATGCGGCTTAACCCACAGGAAATCGCCACCGGTTTTATCGTGTTGGCGCCTGTTCTCGTTTACCTGCTGTCCCACCAGCTTATGCACCGCGGCCACCCATGGCGCGTGCCCAAGGAATTGTGCGTGGCCCTGCTCTTCGCCGCCGGGGTGTCGTGTTTTCCCATCGCACAAGACCCCGTTGCCCTGCGCGTGCTTTCCGTGCCGTTAGCGCTGTTCGGCGCGCTCTGCCTGGCCAATTGTGCGCTCATCTCGCTCTGGGAAACCGAGGTGGACCGCATCCACGGCCAGACCTCGCTCGCGCTGCAATATCCACGCGGGCACCGCCTCGTGCGCCTGCTGCCATGGCTGCTTGCATGGCTCGCCGCCGGCTTCGCCGGACGTGAAACCGGCGCGGTGCGTGTCGCCGCGCTTTGCACCGCCACCAGTGGCGGGCTGCTCGGCGCAGTCGACCTCGCACACGTCCGCTGCGGACGCCAGCTCGCGCGAGTGCTGGCCGATGTCGCGCTGATGACACCGCTCGCGCCCCTGCTCACAAGCCTGTTTTTTTTGCGATGAGCGCTCCGCACAGTTTCGACCGCCTGGCCCGCATTTATCGCCCGCTTGAATACGGCGCGTTCGGCCGCGACTTGGAACGTGCGCGCTTTTGTTTCCTGGAGAAATTGCGGGATTGCCGCGCCATTCTCGTGCTCGGCGAAGGCGACGGCCGCTGCCTCGCCCAGCTCGTGCGCGCCGCGCCGGACGCGCACATCGACTGCCTCGACCTCAGCCCGGCCATGCTCGCACGGGCAGAGTCCCGCCTGCCCGCGGGAGCACGGACGCGCGTGACGTTTCGCCAGGCCGATCTATTGACCGCTGCGTTACCGGATAAAAATTACGACGCGGTCGTCACCCTGTTTTTCCTCGACTGTTTTACTGCCGATCAAACAGCGGACATCGTCCACCGCATCGCCGCGAGCCTGCGGCCCGGCGCACGCTGGCTCTGGGCCGACTTCGTGCTGCCGCCTCGCGGGCTGGCACGGCTGCGCGCGCGGGTGTGGCTCGCGGTGCTCTATGCCTTTTTTCACTGGCAGACCACCCTATCGGCCCGGGTACTCCCGCCGGCGGAGGAACTGATTGCCGCGGCCGGTTTCGCCCGCGAAACGGAGCAAGTATTTCAGTGGGGATTGGTGCGCAGCGTGGTTTTCAGCCAGCCAGGCTCCGACACGTGCTCATCGTGAAGCCGTTGCCGCCGCGCCTCAAGCATGGCCGCGCGGCCGAGGTAGCCGACGATTTTCCTCGGATCGTCGCGCACCACCACCGGCAGCCGTCCATAGCCCCAATGCAGCATGCGCGTCAGCGCATCGCCCAACCGTTCGTCGGGGAAAGCCACCTGCGGCTCTGCGCTGCCGGCCTCGAGCGCGGTGAGTTCCCCTTGCGGATCCCGTTCGAGCGCGCGCACCAAATCGCCACGGGTCACGATGCCCATAAGCAAACCGTATACGTCCACAAGCAACAATGCTTGGTGTTTTGTCAGAGCTGGCTCGCCGCGTGCGATCCGTTCAGCCAGTTCGCCCACTGACGTCTTCGCCGGCACCAACGGCGGCTCTGCATCCATCGCATCGGCGACATGGATTTGTTGAAACACATCCACCTCGTATTCCTGGTGCACGCGCAGCCCGCGCCGCGCAAGTTTCTCGGTCATTATGGAATTCTCCATGAATCGCAGCGCGATGCCCTGCGCCACCACGACCCCGAGCATGAGCGGCAACACCGCGTCGTAGTCGCGGGTGAGTTCAAAGGCAAAAACGATGAGCGTGAACGGTGCGCGCGCCGCGGAACCGAAAAGCGCCGCCATCGCCACCAGCGCGAACGCGCTGAGCGACAGGTGGGCGCCGGGCAGGAAATGGTTGATCGTCCCCGCGTAAAGTCCGCCCAGCGCCGCGCCCACCATGAACATCGGCGCGAGCAATCCGCCCGACGTGCCCGAGCCCAACGAGACAAGCAGCGCCGCGGCCTTCGCCAGCGCAATGATCGCGAGCACATCCAGCGCGAGGCGCGCGTTCAGGATATCGGAAATTGTCCCGTAGCCGACCCCGAGCACGCGCGGCACAAAAATCGCGATCGCGCCCAGCCCGAGGCCGCCGATCGCCGGCCACCACAGCTGGTCGCACGGCAGTTTCTCAAATTGATCCTCGACCCAGTAAAGCGCGCGGCTGAAACCCACCGCGGCCAAACCGCAAATCACGCCGAGCGGGACATACCACGGCAACGCCGAGGGAAACCCGAACTGCACCGCCCCCACCGTGAACATCGCGCCGCGCCCCATCAGCACGAAGTGGACGGCGGTGGCCAGCGTGCTGGCGATGACCAGCGGGATGAACGAACGCGGCTTGTATTCGAACAACAGCAGCTCGATCGCGAGGATGACCGCAGCAATGGGCGTGTTGAACGTGGCTGCCATGCCCGCCGCCGCACCCGCGGCAAGCAGCGTCTTGCGCTCCACGGCCGTGAGATGCAGCGCCTGCCCGAGCATCGAGCCGAGCGCCCCACCCGTCTGGATGATCGGCCCTTCCGCGCCAAACGGCCCGCCCGTGCCGATGGCCACGGCCGCCGACACCGGCTTGAACAGCGCCACGCGCGGCGAAATGCGGCTGCGGTTGAAAAGCACCGCCTCCATCGCCTCGGGAATGCCGTGGCCGCGGATTTTCGACGTGCCATACTTCGCCATCAACCCGACGACCAGGCCGCCGAGCGCCGGCACGACGAGCACCCAGGCCCCGAGCGTATGCCGCGCCACATCCAGGTGCGCCAGCGAGCAGCGCTGAAAAAACACCAGGTTGGAGACCAGCGTGATGAGCGCATAGAGCCCGTAGGCGGCACCGCCGGCGGCCACGCCCACCAGCGCGGCCAGGACGGACACGACCAGCAGGCGCTGGCGTGGCCGCACGGCCGGCACGGCGCCGGCGGGCCCATTAAGCGAAAGCGGCAAAAAAGCAGGAGAAGTCATTAGGCCAAAAAATTATATCGTACTACGATATAATCAAGCCTGCGTTCACAGCCGATTTTTTGAAAAGCAAGCCACGCTCTATTGCCGACTCGGCTGGTTTGAGTGTAACCCAATAGGTTACACTTAAACTGAAGCCTTGGTTAATTTTTCTAATTGGATTTCGGCATGCCACCTCGCTCGGTTGACTTGGGCCCTGGCACGGCCACGCTCGCGGCGTGCCCACGCAGAAAAACTCCGCCCGCCGCACGACCGACGCCGAATACCAGGCGCTGGCGGCCTTCCGCCATGCGCTGCGGCGTTTCCTGGAGTTCAGCACCGCGGCCGCGCGCGCCGCCGGGCTTCCGCCGCAGCAGCACCAAGCGCTCCTCGCCATCAAGGGCTTTCCCGGCGGCGGCGCCGTGGGCGTGGGCGATCTGGCGGTACAGTTATGTGTGCGGCCCCACAGCGCAGTCGGCTTCGTGGATCGGCTGGCCCGGCGGGGTTTGGTGCGGCGCGTGCCGGCCCAGGACGATCACCGGCGCGTGCAAGTGCGGCTGACCGCACGGGGCGAGACGCTGCTAGCGCGGCTCTCGGCGGCCCACCGCGACGAATTGCGGCAGATCGGCCCGGAACTGCGTCGGGCGTTGGAGAAAATCTCGCGAAAATAATGAGCCCTGATTAGCTTTCCCGCGGATGGCGCGGATAAACACGGATGGTGGGGGGATGCGATTATTACCGCATCCCCCCCGGCAAGCATGCGTGCGGCCTGATAAATTCTCGCCCTGCGGGGGCAACTGGCGTATCGATGGAATAATTCACGCCATGTTTTTTGGCAAAAAACTTCCCATGGTCCGGTCGTATCTGCGCTGCTTTGCCGCACAGGGCGGTGCACGCCTCTGGCTGGCGCTGGCCCTCCTGGTTGCGATGGGATTGCTGGAAGGCAGCGGGCTGGTCATGCTGGTGCCATTGCTGGAATCGATCGGGCTGGGCCGGACGGCGGATTTGGGCCGGATGGGAAGCCTGGCCCTTTCCGCACTGCACGCGTGCCATGTGCCGCCCACCCTGCCCTGGGTGCTCGCCATCTTTGCCACGGTCATGTCAGTCCAAGCCTGGCTGCGCGCCTATTCAAGCGTCGTGAACACCCGGCTGGAAACCTCCTTCACTTGTTTCCTGCGCGAGCGGCTCTACCGGGACATGATCCTCGCGGACTGGCTGTTTTTCACCCGGCAGCGTTCCTCCGATGTGACCCAGGCATTGATGGAGGAATTACAGCGGGTTGGCTTCGGCACCCAGCAATTGCTGGCCTTGCTGGGCCTGGCCGGCGTGGCGGCTGTGCAGATTTTACTGGCTTTCAGCCTGTCGCCAGCGCTGACCATGCTGGCGTTTGCCTGCGGGGCGACCGTGATTTTTTTGCTCCGGCCACTGACACAACGGGCGCACGAGTCGGGCCTGCGGACGATGGAGAAGCGCAAGGAAATGGCCGCGGTGGTGAGCGAGCACCTCGGCGGCATGAAAGTGGCCAAAAGCCATGGCCGTGAAGCCCATCACCTGGAATTGTTTCGCCGGGTGATCCACGACATCGCGGGGCACTGGAACCGCGTCATCCGTTTCAATGCCATCACGCGGGCATGGTTCGAGATCGGCGCCATGCTGGCGTTGAGCGTGTTTCTTTATTGCGCCGTGGCCATCGCGCGGGTGCAGACGGCTGACCTGATACTGCTGGCGTTCATTTTCACGCGGCTGCTTTCGCGCATGGTGGCCATCCAGGACAACTGGCAGCGCGCCATGCAGGCGCTGCCTTCCTTTGTGGCAACGGAGCATTTGCGGGAGCGGTTCCTGGCCGCGGCCGAGCCGGTCAGCCCGGAAGCACCACAACAGATTGCACTGCAGCACGAGATTTGTTTCGAGGGCGTGGATTTTCACTACGATCCCGAGCGCGCGGCCGCCGTGCTCCGGGACGTGAACCTGCACCTTCCCGCGCAGCAGGTGACGGCCATCTGCGGTCCTTCCGGGGCGGGAAAAAGCACGCTGGCGGACTTGCTGCTGGGCCTGCTGAAGCCTTCCGCGGGGCGGATCACGATTGATGGCGAGCCGCTCGACAGCCGGCGCCTGCACGACTGGCGGCAATCGGTGGGCTATGTGCCACAGGAAACATTTTTGTTTCACGACACGGTGCGGGCCAACCTGGCTTGGGCGCAACCCGGGGCCACCGAGGCCGAACTGCGGGCCGCGCTGCGGGCGGCGGCGGCGGCGGACTTCGTGGACAAGCTGCCGCAGGGCCTCGACACCGTGCTGGGCGATCGCGGCGTGCGGCTGTCGGGCGGGGAGCGCCAGCGGCTCGCCCTCGCGCGGGCCTTGCTGCGAAAACCGTCCGTGCTGGTGCTCGATGAAGCCACGAGCGCGCTCGACACGCAAAACGAGCGCCTCATCCAAGACGCCATCGAGCAACTTCACGGGGAACTGACCATCGTCATTATTGCGCATCGCCTGTCCACGGTACGCATGGCGGACCAGATCGTTGTGCTCCAGGACGGGCAGATCGTGGAGACCGGGGCCTGGGAAGACCTCTGCCAGCGCGAAAACGGCCTTTTCCGGCAACTTGCCACCGCCGGGCTCACCATTTGAGGAGGGGAGCCTTGCCGATGGATCCGCCAAACTCGTCCGTCATCACGACGCCTGAAATGTTGCGCGTGCCGAAAAACTTTTCCCCTGAATTGCGCCTGTTGCTGGGCCTGTTGCGAGTGGCGCTGAAAACCGGCGAGGCGGCGGAGATTGCGGGGCTGGGCCGCGGCGTGGACTGGACCGCGTTTGGCGCGTGCGTCGAACGCCATCGGGTCGGCCCCTTTCTTCACCACCGGCTGCCCCCGGAGGTTCGGTCCGCCCTGCCCGTGGCGGCCACGCAGCACCTGCGGCAACAGTCCCAGGCCAATGTCCGGCGGGCGCTCATGCAGTCGGCCGAATTGGCCCGACTGGCCAAATTGTTCGAGGAAAAAAACATCCCGGTGATAAGCCTGAAAGGGCCGCTGCTGTCGCGGCAGCTTTACGGCGAACTTGGCCTGCGCCACGCCGGCGACATCGACCTGTTGGTGGCGCCAGGAAACGCCGGGCCGGCGGATACCGTGCTGCGCGAAGCCGGCTACCGGCGGACGGAGCCCGATTTCGAACTGACGTTGCGGCAAGCGAAACAATATCGCCGGCTCAGGCATGAGTTCTCCTACCTGGCCGCCCCGCCCCGCCCGCGGATGGAAATGACGTGGCAGCTGGAGTCGTTTTCCAATTTGGAAAACATCTGGCCGCGCGCGATCAAACAGGAATTGGGCGGCCAGCAGATCCACACCCTGCCGCCGGACATAAACATAAACTATCTTTTTCATCATGGCTCACGCCACGCCTGGTTCCGGCTTTTCTGGCTGGTGGACGTGGCCCTGCTGCTGGCCGAAAGCGAAACCGACTGGGCCGGCCTGCTCGGGCGCGCGCGCGCCGCGAAAAACGTCCGGCCGCTTTTGCAGGGAGCCAGACTGGCCGGGGAGCTCCTGGGCGCCCCCGTCCCGCCGGCGTTTTTGGCCGGGCCGGGTGAGCAGCGGAAGATCGCGGCCTTCGCGGCCGAAGCCTGCCATTGGATGGTGCTGGATGCCGATGCGTCCGAAAAGCCGGCCGGGCTTTTCCGCCTGCTCATTTATAGGTTGCGACTGCAACAACGCTGGCACACAAAATATTATATTCTCAAGCAACGCCTGTTGTTTGTCCGGGGATGGAAAATGCTGCGGCTGCCGGATTGGTGCTTTGCACTTTACTATCCGGCCGTGCCGTTTCTCTACCTATACTATTGCATTGCCCCAGGCCGCAAACCTTCAAGGTAAAACCTCCCTTCCTTATTTTGGATAATTTATCCTATCGCTTTATTATTGCCCGGCCTGGCGGGCCATTCCCAAAACACTTCTCCCGACGATGAACCGGCTCCATAAATTCCTGCGCCACCGCCGGGCCGACCGACTGCTCCTGTTGGAAGCATTGTTCTGGCTGGCCTGGGCCAAGCTGTTGCTGCTCACCTTGCCGTTCCGCTGGATTGCACCGCGCCTTGGCCGGCAGATGTCGGAAAGCCCGGACTTGCTCGCCGACGCGGAGCGCCCGCTGGCCCGGCGGGTGGGATGGGCCGTGCAGGCGGTCGCGCGGCATGTGCCGTTGGGTTTTGTGTGCCTGCCGCAGGCGATGGCGGCCAAGTGGATGCTGCGCCGGCGAAGCATGCCCAGCACCCTTTACCTCGGGTTGCGCCACGAGGAAAAAGCGGGCATGACCGCCCACGCGTGGCTGCGGGCGGGAGACAACATCATCACGGGCGGCGCGGCGCGCGTGGAGCATCGTGTGATCGCCACGTTCGGCGAATAGCGCACTTCAGGAGCCGGCAGCCCCGGGAAAATACACGGTTTTGCCCGGCGTGGTTGGCGGCTGCCATTCCATGAGGTAATCGGTCGGCTTGGCTTCCACGATTTTAAAGCCAAGCTTTTGGTAGAACTGCACGGCTGTATTCAAAGGGTCCACATGCAGGCGCAGGACGCGTTTGCTTTGCAGGCATTCGCCCTGGATGGCCTCGATGACCGCCTGGCCGAGCCCCAGCCCACGGTAGTCGCGATGCACGGCGATGTCGGCCAACTGCACTTCCTTGGAATTCTGGGTGACAATGAACCGGCCGGCCGGTTTTCCCTCGAGCTCGATGATGCAGTCCTTGGTATCCCAGTTGGACTTCACCTGGCGGTAATGGCTGGCGTGCGCCTTGAATTGCAGGTCGAGGATGGCGCGCGCCAGTTGCTCCTGCCCTTGGGGCCAGTACTGCAGGCCGAGCCGCTCCGCATCGACCTGCGCGCGCAGGTCGCGCAAAAAAGGTTCGTCGTCGGGGTCGGCGGGGCGAAGTTTAAGCAGGGCAGGCATGGATGGCGCGGGACGCGCCCAAACCGTTTGATCCAGGCGGCATTTATATCTTGCAACCTGGAGGCGATCCGAAAAGTCAATTCCACCGTGCCCAGCGAAACCATCCCCCCGATGAGTTTCGTTTTCACCACTGATTTCGCGGATAGACACGGATGAAATCAGGTTTTTTATTGTGGCCGGAAAATTATTGGGCCAGTCCCTCCGCTCTCGCAGTGAAAGATTGGCGATATTGGCTGCGATGAGCGGTTCAATTGCATTGCTCTGGCTGAGAACTCACTTTGAGTTTTGAAATGAGTTCTGAAAGCCGATGGGTGCCATTGCGCTTGCGTGACACTGGCGCCGGCCCACAGGTCGAATGGATCGAGAACGGGCCCATTGCCTCCGGCGATTTCGAGCTGGCAGCAAATGCCTTGCGCTCCGAGGCCACCGCCGGCCAGCGCAAACGGCGCTGGACCGATATCGCCGAGTTGGAAAAAGCGGGCGCCGTTGCCGGGCCGGATCCCGCCGGCTTCATTTTCCATGTTTCACGGTGCGGATCCACGCTCCTGACCCGGATTCTTGCTGCGCTGGAGGAGTCCAGCGTCGTCGCTGAGTCCGTCATTCTCGACCATATTTTGGATGGGGGGAAAGCCGCGGGCCTTCCCGCAGAAACCATCGCCACGCGGTTGCGGGGTTTTCTTCGCGCCCACGCACGCCTGGCCCGGCCGGGACGCTGCTTTGTCAAATTCGACTGCGACCATCTGTTTCATTTTGAGTTGATCAGCCAAAGCTTTCCCTCCGTGCCCTGGATCTTCCTCTATCGCGATCCGCTCGAGGTTGTTGTGTCGCATGCCCGGCAACGCGGGCTGCCGATGGTTCCGGCGCCGGGCGAAATGGCCAAGTGGGAAGGCTTCGGCCGCCGGCCGATGGCAGAGCTTGTCGACGAATATGCTGCCTGGAAAATTGGGCTGATTTGCGATGCCGCAGCCGGCGCATATCGCCCGGGCACATCGCTGTTGGTCAACTACCGCGACCTCATCACCCGGCTCCACGTGGACATCCTGCCTTTTTTTCGCATTTCGCCGAATACCGCGGAGCGCGAGCGCATCGAGGCGAGCCTGCAGCGGGACGCCAAGCACCCCGAGACGGACTTCCAGCCCGATGCTGCCAATAAACAGCGGGCCGCAACGCCGCTTCAGCAAGCCGCGACTGAGCGCTGGGCCCGGCCGGCTTACGCACGGCTGGCTGCCATGGCATAGTTCGTGCTGAAAATCAGGCCGTACATGACGGTCTAGCGACTATTTCCGATTATCCCTACCCTCGATTCCACCCGCGCCAGTGAACACCATTTATGGCTCCCTGGCCGAAGAATCCCTTCCCGCGACAAAGAGATGCGGTAGGTCCTCCAGTAAGCCCATCAACGCTTATGGGTTCCATCGCCCGTCGCTTATGGTTAAAGACTTTCAAACGCGGGGGCATCTTTTTCCCGACCCAAATCTTTAAGCGTTCGTTAATTGGAGTCACCGTAATTGAAAATCTTGTGTAACCGCCCAGACCCACTCAGACGTTTTTGAACGCAACCCGCGAATCCATCAAATCGATCGGCCCCCCTCCATCAATCGTGCCGTTGTGCTCACTATTCCAGCCAGGAGACATTACATGAAAATCCGAAACCTATTGATTACAGCCATCGCTATTCCGTTATTGACGACATCATTGTCCGCCCTATCCGAGCACACGTGGGTTTCCGGAATCGGCAATGATTCCAATCCGGGCACGCAAACGCTACCCTACGCCACGTTTGCAACGGCTGTGGCCAACACCTCGCCGGGCGGACTCGTCTCCGTGGCGGATACCGGCGACTTCGGTCCGGTAACGATCAGTAATTCCATCACAATCGACGGCGGCGGCATTGGCGGCACCATTACTTTCACTGGCAGTGAAGGGATCTATATTTTTTCCTCAACCGCGTGTACCGTCAGTTTGCGTCATCTTACGATCAATGGCCTTGGAATAGGTACCGACGCCATCTTCTTCGCTTCTAACTCTGGCATAAATAACAACAACCTGATCATCGACGGTTGCACCCTCGAGGGTTTCACCGACATTGGCATTGGCGTCGGCAGTGAGTCGGGAGAGAATGTCGTCGTCAAGGATACGACCATCATCGGCGGCACGCTCGGCTTCCGGGTGTTCCAAGGAGTCGGGCCCGATCAATGCAACCTGCGGAATGTCACCATCCAGGGTGCCACCTCAGCCGCCATTTTTACCCGATCCGGGGAGCTCGACGTCAGCAACTCTGACCTTGCGCAGAATCTGATTGCACTGGAAAACGATACCAGCGCCACAATTACCGCCGAAAATTGCATGATAAGCTGCAATGGGACAGGGGTGGCAACCTACTCGGGGTCGGTAACCCGTCTCTCGAACAACGATATCATCAAAAACCAAACGGGCATCGCTAGCGATGGAGGACTTGTGCTCTCAACCGGAACCAACGTAAAGGGTGGCAATGCTGGAGGAGTCGTTCCGGTCGCCAGCCCCTCCAACCTGCTATTTTAAACAAAACCAATGCCTCATCTGACCGAGCTTATTTTAGAAGCGTTCCGTTTTGAACAGGCCGGCGGATTTTTTCCGCACAAAAACCATCAGGCCAGATTGATCTGACGGTCACTAGGGTGAATACCTTTGTTTTCTTGTCAACGGCTGGTCTTCTGGGCAAACAGGCTCATGGCAAAATCGGTTCTGCTTCGAATCCTCAAGAAGAGTTCGGCGGTTGGTCATTCGGTCAAAAAAAAACTGCCTGATTCATCGCGCCGGGATTTCTTACGGGGCAGCGCCCTCGCGGCCACGTCACTTTGTTTTGCTTCGCCCCTGGCCAGGGCGGCAAAAATTTTGCGCGCTGATTCCACCAGCAATTCCGCGATAACGGTCTTGGGCAAAGCCTATGCGGACTTGGCCGCCAACTATCGGCAGCACCGAAGCAATCTCTCGTACACGGCCAAAGAAACGCGGTTCAGCTTCGATCATCGAGTGTTCACCCAGTTTAAGTTCACTCACAACGAAGGTTTTGGCGAAAGCGGAATGGAATCCGGTGATGCGGTGCAGAAAGAAATTCAAAGCCTGGCCCGCGGCACAGATCTCATCGCGGAGGATTTTGCCAACAATAACCAGGGATTTGAACCCACGGTGCTTCTTTACCAAGGCAGGGTTCACACCGATGAAAGGCTGATCAAGGCCGTGCGGCCCCTCTGCGCGGCGGCCGTCAGGGTGCACCAGAAATCTTCCGGTGATACCCCGGTTCGAGGCATCACCCTGTCATCCAAGTGCAGCAGAAGTTTCCATCCGCAAGTTGTGATCTCGTAACGTTGCGGCGCCCGCCACTTTCAATCTGACCGGCACAATCCACTGTCCCATCAACGTGCCAACGCCATCATTACTCCCCATCTCGCCAGAGGCCTACGAACCCTTGTGCCAGGAGCGATTCACGCTCAAGACCGAAGGCGGAACGGACGTCGAGCTCACCCTGACCGAGGTAAAACGACATCGCGATGACAAGGTTCAACAGTGTTTTTCGCTTTTTTTCCAAGGTCCCGGCCCTCTGCGGTCGCAGGGCACCCACCGGCTGGTCCACCCACGGCTGGGTGAAATCGATTTGTTCCTCGTTCCAATCATTCACTTGCGTACTGGCTTTGTCTATGAAGCCGTCTTTAATTTGCTGAAGGAACAGGAACAAAATTAAACGGCCGCCGCAAAACGGCCCCATTCAATCTTCAGCCCAAACCCCTTTATTTTATGTCCAACCCCTACGTCGGTGAAGTTCGGATGGTCGGCTTCAACTTTGCCCCAACCGGGTGGGCCATCTGCGAGGGACAACTTATGCAGATCAGCCAAAATGAGGCGTTATTTGTCCTGATTGGCACCACCTACGGGGGTGACGGTCAGAGCACCTTCGGGCTACCCGATCTTCAAGGCCGTTTGGCCATTGGGCAGGGCCAAGGTCCCGGCTTGAGCAACTACGTTCAGGGACAACGCGCAGGCTCTGAAAGAAGCAGTATTCTCACCAGCAACCTACCCCCTCATAACCACGCGATGACGGGCAGCATCGGCGTCACGACCACCGTGGGAACGCACAGCAAGCTGGGTGATATCGGCAACCCTAATGGCCATATTTTGGCCAAAAGCCTGGCGACCTCAACCCCTCCTTCCTTGGTCGAAACGTATACGGATCAAGCACCCGACGGAACCTTGGGTGGTGTCTCCAGCCTTGCGACCCCGGCGCTGACTACGGCTCCAACAGGAAACAACATTCCTTTGCCCATCGCGCAACCGTATCTGGTGATCAATTATGTCATTTCCCTTTTTGGAATTTTTCCTTCACGCAGTTGATAAGTCAGTCGACCGCAGACCAAAATCCATCATCTCATTTAAAAACTGCGGTTGCAAAATCGCTCCGTCCTCAACCTTAACCAAATTCAGCCATGGCAGAACCTTTTGTCGGTGAAATTCGAATGGTCGGCTTTAACTTTGCCCCCAAGGGATGGTCGTCGACCAGCGGGCAACTTTTGCCGATCAACCAAAATCAGGCCCTCTTCTCCCTGCTGGGCACCCAGTACGGCGGCAATGGACAGACCAACTTTGCACTGCCTGATCTCCGCGGTCGCCTCGCCATTGGGCAGGGAAACGGGGCGGGGTTGACTCCCGCTGCCATTGGACAATTCGGCGGCTCCGAAAACGCAAGCCTCCTCACCAGCAATCTGCCGGCACATAACCACGCGGTCAGCGGCACAGTCAGCGTCACGACCACCGTTGGAACTCACAGCAAGCTTGGTGATATCGGTAATCCTAATGGCCACATTTTGGCCAAAAGCCTGGCGACTTCAACCCCTCCTTCCCTGGTCGAAACGTATACCGACCAATCACCTGACGGAACCTTGGGCGGTGTCGCCAGTGTCGCGACTCCGTCGCTGGGTACGGCTGTGGTCGGAAGCGGCCTGCCTCTTTCCATCCTGCAACCGTACCTTGTGATGAATTACGTCATTGCTCTCCAAGGGATTTTCCCCTCGCGCAGCTGAGAGCTCCTCTCATTTCAGCAAAAAGCCCACCGTCACCATTAGGTGCGGTGGGCTTTTCTGTTAAAAGCTCAAAGGCGATTGACGCCAGCCTACGGAAGTGAGGCCTACTGGTATCACTTCGTGTTTTTCCTGACACTATGGTCAGGAGGGACCTACGCTTGTGCCCGACTCCAAGACATTATGAACCTTGGTCGTGGTGCCTTGGGAGACAGACAACTTTTGCACATCGGGCTTTTCCCACGCAAGCTTGTGAGGGCAGCCAGTTGAATCAGAATTGCTGGAAAGTTTGTTTTCGGTCATGGCAGGATATAGATATAAAACCCTACTCTTATTAACCTTTTTCCCGTGGCAAGCTATTTGTGGTGACTCGGCACGGCATTCGAAAAACATGCCCAAATTAAACTAACTGATGTTCAACAACGGTAACGCCCTGCCTGCTTTTGGTGCCAACTGGCACAACCTCGGGAAATGATTTCCAACCCCCACAATCCATTTTACCGCCCATGTTGGGTAAAAATGGAAAGGCAGGCCAACGCCCGGCGGAGGGCGATGACACCGCCCGATTGGCCTGACGCTGTTTTGAGCAAAATCCGGCGGAATCGATTCGTGTCCAGCCAGGGATGAGAATTTTTCAAACGTTCATCCTGCGCCAAGCCGGCATAGGTTTTAACCTGCTGACGGGCGCGTTGCTCCAGTGCGGGATCTTCCTTGGCCGAATCCCAGGAGACTCCCGGGGGAAAGAGCCCGGCCATGGCCTGGCGGTAGAGATACCGGCTTTTTCCATTCTGACGGTGAAGCTTCCCCGGCATGGCATAGGCAAATTCCAGCACCCGGCGGTCGGTCAGCGGGTAGGCGTAGGTCAGTCCGTGGTCGGCCCCGAAGGCGGCCCATGATTCCATGCGCGCCGTGAGGTGGCCGTAATGATAGAGCCGGAGCTGGGTGGCGCGGGTGCCCGGAATCTCGCGTGGCGACGGAGCCGGGGGCCGCAGGTGCCGGCGGATGCGCCCGGCAAATTCCGGATTGATGCAGGATTTGCCGATCAGCTGCTTTGCCTCGCGATAGGCGAAAGCATCGAACAGCGGGTCGGGCAGAGTCGGCAAGATGCCAGCGCGCCAGAACGTCCGCATGATCGAAAGCAGGCGGCGGGGACTACGCACCGTCGCCAGTTGCAGATATTCAGCCAGGTCGCGCCACTGGCGCTTCACCAGGTATTCCGCGGCCAAGCCGCGACCGTTAAAGCTCACTCCTTCGTCGCCGCCCCAGCCGGATAACAGCAGCCGGATGCCGCGGGCCGCGGCCTCGCGTTGCACGACTTGCTCCAAGCCGAGATTAGCAACGGGCTTGAGGCTGATATCCACGTCATCCAACTGCCGCTCATCCTCGATCGTGAGTTCCGTATAAATCGGCGTGAGCCCTTCCTGTCGGCAGATGGCTTCGATGCGACGATGCTCGGTTTTTTCCGGATCTTTATCCGGCGGGGGCGACCACGAAAACATGCCCGGAGATGGCGCCCCGCGCGCTTTCAACAGCCGCGCCGCCTGCACGGCAACAGAGGATGAATCCAGGCCGCCGCTGAGATGCGCGCCGACGCGGGCGTTGGTCCGCAGCCGGTCGGCCACGGCCTGTTCCACCAGCATGTAGAGCCGGTCCGTGTAATCGTCCAGGGTCGCCAGCCGGATTTCCAGAAGATTCTCCGGATGCCAATGGCGGGCCACGCGCAGCCCGGCGCGGTCCAAAACCAGCCGGTGGCCAAAGGGCAGCTTGGAGAGATTCTTGAAAAACGTATGGACATTGTCGTGGTAGCCGATGGATCGCGCCAGCAGGTAGCGGGCGATTTCCGCTTCATCGATTTCGTCCGGCACGCCCGGGAAAGCCAGGACGCCTCGAATGTCCGTGGCGAAGGCGAATGTCCGCGCAGCATGATAATAGTAAAACGGGCGTGCGCCGATATGGTCGCGCGCGGCAAACAGGCGTTGCTCGCGCGCATCCCAGATGGCGAAGGCGTAATCGCCGATCAGATATTCCGGGCACGCTTCGCCCCATTGGGCATAAGCGCGCAGGATCAAGTCGCTGTCGGGCAGGCCGGCTCTTTCCGATGCAGGGATGCCTAGCGCGGCGAACAGCTCGGCCCGGTTGTCGAGGCGAACGTCAGCCGTAATCGTCAGCTCGCCGCGAGTCAGCGGTAGCCTCTCGCCAGCCGATTCCGGCTCGAGTCGCAGCACATGGGCACCGAGCCCGACCGGGCCGGAAATCCAAATATCGCGGTCGTCACCGCCATACTGGGCAATCGCCGCCATCGCCGGCTGCAAGGTTTCCGCCGTGACCGGCCGCCCGTCGAGCTGCCAGGTGCCGACGATGCCGCTCATGCCTCGCCTGGGCTGACAATCCGCACCAGTTTGTCGGCCAGCAATTTTTCCAAAAGCTCGCGCACATCGCGCTCGCAGGTTTCACGGTCCACTTCGAACTCGGCCAGCAATTGATCGATCAGGACAGCCACGGTCACAGGCTTCCCCAGCAGCGCCCAAATGCGGCTACCGACTGTGTTGATGTCGTAATATTCGCCGTTCTCGATGCTGAGCAGCACCACCCGGCCGTCGAGCTCGCCGGAGATTTGCTCGGGGCTGCGGACAACAATAGTTTCTAATTGAAATGACGGCATGGGTCAGTTGGTTTTCTGCCACGAAGGATCTGAAGGGAAAGTTTGTTTTCGAGAAAAATACTTTCTCTGCGCTGCATTGCGATCTTTTGTGGCGACAGGATTTGTTGAAAGCTACGAAATCTTTAATCCTGCTAATTTCTGGAACACCACTTCTTCGTCAACCGCATCAGGCAGGCGTCGATTGTCCCGGCCAAAACGGGGGGAAAAAACATCGGTGAAAGGCACGCTCAGGATTAGTCGAAAGCCGCTGGCGCACTCGGCGTCGGCGAAACGAAACATGGAGTGCCGGATGACAAGGTAACCGCCGGGCCTCACGCATGCGGCCAGGCCGGCAACCGCACGCTCGAAGTCCTTGAAACGGAGGACCGGTTCACAAGTTGCGACCATCCGGTCTCTTCTGAGCTGTGGGCGTTGAAACACGGCCATGCAGAAGACGGCATCGTAGGAGTTCGCGTCTTCGCCCGCCGCTGAGTGATTCTGCTCGAATTCAATCGCCGGGTCGTTTCCGCGCCGGCGATGGCAATCCCGGCAAACGGCGATATTGGCGGCATTGATATCAATGCCCTTGATGAAGGCCCCGGGGAAATAAGTGCGCAGCGAAAAAACCTCTTCCCCCGTCGAACAGCCGAAGGAGAGCAGGCGCAGGCTTGAACCGTGCGCAAGCCGTTCGCAGATGAAGGTGAAAATCCGCGGATAGCGATTTGCCGCCGTGAGCGGGTTGTACTGGAAAAGATTCTCCGGGCGCCGCCATAACAGCAGGAAACCGCGCCGAAAGCCCTGGCTGCAGGCAAAGTGCCAGACAAACGCTGCCGCACGATAGATCCGGAATGAACGCAAGGAGGATTTCAGTCGCCCAAGCATGGAATTTTAAAACACCGGCTGGCCATGGTCGTCGAGGTAGCCAAACCGCCGCATGACATCGGCGTGATTGGCGATGATGCATTGCGCCTGTTGCGGAGTGAGCGCCGCGCGCCATGATCCGACTTCGCCTTTGCGGAAGAACGATTGGGCCCCCGGCAATCTTTCCCTGAAACCACCCTGTTTCTCCTGCCGGGACAGCTCAGGAAAGTCGCTGAACTTAACCGCCCTGCGCACACGCTCCGCGTCATCGGGCAGGCCCGCAAAGGCAGCTGCGGACTTAAAGGTCGCCTCCGGATCAAGTTTCATGTCCTCGTAGCGCACCACGTGGACGTGCAGGTGCGGTGCCTCCACCCAGCTTGACACATGCTGGCTCCACGTGAGCAATTTTTGCCGCAACTGTTTCAGTTCCATGGTCTGGATATCACAGAAATGCCGCTGCTCATCGGCCATATCCTGGACTATTCGATCGTAATTCTCGTGACCAAAATGGTGGGCAAATGACACGCAGACATCGAGTGGATTGCGGATAAAATAAAGTACGCCGTGGGTCACCTCCGACGGGAACAGAGGCCGGCCGTCGGGCAGCAGCGTATAGGCGTCGTGCACCTTGAGAAACAGCGGTTCCTTCGTCGCTTCGGCCTCATATCGGTAAACTTCCGGCCGCAGAAGATCCACTTCATCGGAGGTCAAATTGCCGGAGTCATAGCCCACGGCCTCATCGAACAGCCAGCGGGCGCTGGCGATCGGGCCACCCGCCAGTTCATTTATGATGGCCGGCCGGTCGCTGTCGCGCAGCAAATTGGTGAGAAACACGCGAAACCACGTGTTCCCCGATTTCGGATAGGAGGCCAGCCAGACGATCATCGGGGGTCACGATTTCGGTGGTGAGACCCAGGGGGCAAAATCCGCCTCAAGCAGCGCGACCAGCTCATCCAGCCGGAACGGCTCCCGGGGGCGCACCACCACGGAAATGGCCGCCTGCTGCGCCAGGGCCAGCCCCTGCTGGAAATGCGCGGGCTTGGTGCGCAGTCCATCGACAAAGCGAAACCGGTAAGTGTAGTCTTTGAGCGCGGCAAATTTTTGCGGGCCCTCCAGTGGCACGAGCTTCAAGTCGTCCTGGTTGGTCGCTTGCAGGACATAAAGCCGGCGCACCGGCCGCGCCTCGCCGACAAAAGCGTCGCGCAGGGGCAGCGCGCGTTTTTCAAGTTTGCGACGGATGCGTTTCAAGTCATCCGGGGCGATGGCCAGGCGTTCAAGCGAATCGAGCCAGAGTTTGGCTTGCGGAAACCCCGGCTGGATCATCATGCGCCCGTCCGGTGCCGGCCGCACCACACACAGGTCGTCCGTCAGCACGGTATAACCGCGTTTTTTAAAAGCCATCGCGAGGGTGGATTTGCCGATGCCGGAGACTCCGAGAAAGGCGACACTCCCGTCGCCGGCCACAATCGCACTGCCGTGCAGCACAAGGTCGGCCCGCTGGTGCAACAGGGCGCCCAGCACCGAGCCGAGCAGGAAGACACGCACATCGTCATCGTCCGCCGCCGGGTCTCGCTCGATGGCGACCCCACGCCCATCGGAAACAAGAAAGCGGGCGACTCCGTCCACCTTCAGCAGCAGCCGTCCGGGCGCCGCCTGGTAACGAACGCCCTTCTGCACGGCTTCCGGCAAATCCTCGGGCACCGGGTCATAAACAATGTTCACATCCTCGCCCGGGCCGGTGTCGGGCAGCAGTTCGGGCAGGAGCAGGCACGATCGGATGCGCAATCCGAAAGCCGTATAAACCGGGTTCTGGTCATTTGTTGCGGGCACACCCATGGGCATAAGCAAAATAGCGACGCGGGCAAACCCTGTCGTCAAGCGAATGCCTGGAATGAAGGGCTGTGATTCACCTCGTAGCCCAAACTTTCCGCGACCTCGATCACCCGCGGATGGGTGCGAATTTGCCGCGGATCCATCCGTTGGTCGGTGACGAAACGATGTTCATCGATCCGCTGCCCAATCGCCTCCGCCAGGGCCGGCCGGTTGGGCAGTCCAATAAATGCGGCCAGCCTGGCCAGGGGCCCGGGCGCAAACAGGTGTTCGTAGTTGATGCGCAGCCACGGCACGCCGAGCCTTTGCTCCTGAAACAGGCCGAACGCATTCACCTCCGCCCAATAGTAGAGGCATTTTTCCCAAGGCTGGAGCGAATGCCAACGGTCCCGGTATTCGGAAAATTTAACGCCGCGATCAAAAGGTGACAGGAACTCCTTCGCCGGAATATGGGGGAGGATCGGCGGCATGTACGCACCATTTGATATCCATGAATACGCCGTCGGAACCGGATGCCGGACGAGATGAACCACCCGGATGCGGCCCGCCAAGCGCCGCGCCAGGCAAGGCAGGCTGCTCCAGCACGGGTGACCGGTTTCAAAATAAGGCTGCGCCGCGAGACTTTTTTCGATGCCAGTGACATGGTCGAGGATCGGTTCCGCCTGTCCAGCCGGGAGGCCCGCGAAGTCGCCCCATCCGAGCATCTGCCGCGGGAAATAACGGTCGTGCAGCGGCTCATGCTCCACCCGGAGGCAATCGCCATAAACTCCGGCAAAGGCATGGGCCAGCCATTGCGTGCCGCATCGTCCGGTGGAAAGGACAAACGTCGCTTGGGGCGGGAGACTGGGATTGGCCACAGCGATTGCAGGCCGCGGCTATTGCAGGCGGTACGGCAGGCTGCCGACGCGGGCGATGAGTGTGTTGAGGATTTCGCCGGTTTGTTGCGCGGTGACATTGTCACCGGTCGCGATGGTTTTGGCCGGGAGAAAATTGTTCACGATGGCGCAGTAGCTGTCGTTGGCCATGATGCCGAGCAGTTCGCCGGTTTCGCTGAGGACGAGGTCGCCGGTCGAGGGCGAGAAGGCGCCGGCCAGGCGCTTGAAAAAGTGGCTGTCCATTTTCACGTAGCCGGGTGTGGAAGGATCGAGCTTGAAGGGAACTTCGCCATAGCCCTTGCCGCCGTCGCTGATGAGCACGGCGTTGGGAAATTTGAACGGGTTGAGCGCCGTCTGGTAAACTTTCACGCCGAGCGCGGCGGCCTGCGCCTGGTCGACCGGGATGGCGATGATGCGCGGGTCGAGCGCCAGGAAGGCAAGCGAGCGGGCGGGCCCTTCATAGGGCGGCCTGGAGAAGGTGACGGAGACTTTTTGCCAGTCTATCCCCGGCCGCTGCGGGCCGAAGTCGAAGGGCGTGTCGTTCACATGCACGAGCGCATAAACCTGCGCGCCGTCCTGCACGAGCAGGGTGTGGGCCTCGCTCGTCCTTTCGCCCGAGCCGAAGAGCACCGGCCGGCTGATGGTAAAGGTGGTGGGCACGCGGTTCGCAAGGAACATGTCAAACAGCGTGTTGGCGTTGATCGGGGTGTTTTCGCGGATTTCCTGCGTGAGTTCGCCCGATTTCTGGGCGAGCTGGCCGACGCCTTGCGCGAGCTGCGTGGTGGTGGCCTGGACTTTCTGGCGTTCCTCGCGCTCGGCTTCGACCTGCGTCTTGAGGCTGTCGGCGGTTTCGCGGAGGAGCAGTTTCTCCTGCTCGGAAACTTTGACCGCAACATTGAGGTCTTCGATTTTTTGCTGCGCCTCGGCATGAAGTTTCGTCAGCGCGGCAAGATCCTGCTTTTGTTTTTCGGCCTCGGCTCGCCGGGCTTCGAGTTCCCTTTGCAGCGCGGCGAGCTGCTCCTTGGTCATGGTCGCATCCTGCGACGCCGCGGCATACTGCTGGGCCAGCGCCTGGGCTTTTTGCTGCGTCTCGCCGAGCGTGGACGCAAGCTGGCTCTTTTCGGACTGAAGCTGCGAAAGATTTTGGTCGCGCTGCTGGAGCGCGGTTTGCGCGGACTGAAGCTGTTGGGTGATCTGGGTACGAGTCGCCTGCTCGTCGGCCAGGGACTGTTTCATCATTGCAACCAGGTCCTGATCGGGCGACGCGGTATCGTTGGCGGCAATTTGCGGGATGGGCGGCTTGCTCGGGCGCACAGGCTCCGCCTTCTCCCATCGCGTGAGCGCGATGAGGTTCAGGAAAAGAAAATCCACGATGATAAGGAGGAGCGTCTTGTTCATGTCCCGAAATGAGAGGGTCAGGCCTTGGCCTTGACGGGGAGGACGGAAGCGGTGGCAACGGGCCCAGGCTGGCTATCGAAGATAAGCTGCCGCTTGTAGCCGCGCACGTGGCGGATTTTCACCAGGGCCACGCATACGATGCCGAAAAGGTTCGACGAATAGGCGGCCAGCAGGTTCGCCGGGATCACGCCGACCACCTGGAGCACGAGCGCAGTGGCCGTGCCCATCATGCCGATGTAGAGGCCGCTGTCGAAGAGGTTTTCTTCATTTTCCATGAGCCGGAGCTTGAGCTGCGGCGAGATGTCCTGGCGCTCGATCTCGCCGATTTTCATGAGGCAGACCAGGTAGGTGACCACCTGGAGCAAGGCGAAGACGCCGATGGAGATAAGGGTGGATGTGTCCATATCAGGATGAGTTGATGATTGAGGTTGGGAAGAGGGTGTAGCCACATTGGCCAGCATGGGAATAACGATCTTTAAACGATAGGCCGAGAGCGGAGTGGCTTTGAGCAGGAAGGGTTCGGTCGCGACGACCAGCAGGATGGCGGCAAACAGCGCGAGTACGCCGCTTCTCAAATGAAGCAGCATGGCCTTGTTGCCCACACCGCCACCGAGTGCAAACAGCCAGCAGTCCAGACCACGGAAAAGCAAGAAAGCTCCGGCAAAAAAACCCATCCACTTCACGGTGAGCGTAAGTTTCGGATAAAGCAGCGCCAGCGTGGCCGTGTCGCCAAGCGCGGGGCCGGCCGAGTGGTTGACGGGCACCTGCCGCAGCAAAAGCTGGCGCACCGCGCCCTGCCCTGCCCCAAGCGCGAGGCGCAGGTCCGCGGCGCCGGATTCCCCGTATTGGATAAGATAGCTGGCCACGCTGTCGGCGGAGTCGGAAAACAACGCCGCCGAGTAAATCAGCGGCAGCTGGCCGGGCGCGACGCGGGCGAGATGCGCATATTCGCCCACTGTCTTCGTGCTGTCCGTGCGGCTGAGCAGCTCGCTGAGCTGGCCCCAGTCGAGGCGTTTGCCGAGCGAAAGCAGGTCGAGGTAAAACAGCTCCAGTTCGCCGAACTCCTTTTTCGCGATCGCCGCCCCGGCCAGGCCGCGCAGTTCGCGCTGGAGCGAAGGCGAGAGATGTTCGCCCTGGTAAAGCAGCGCGGTCAGTAAAATGACCGAGTCGAGTGCCTGCCCGCCGGGCTGGCCGACCGGCACGAAGCGCGTCGCCGTGGGAATGTCCCGCGTGCGCAGCAAGTCCTCCACGCCGAGCGAGCGCGTGCCGGCGAGATAGTCGCGCAGCGACGTGCGCGCTTTTTCTGTAATGAGAAACGTCAGCACCGGCGTGCTCTGGCTGCGACCGGTGTTTTCGCGCAGCTTGAAAATCGGGTCGAGAAACGGATCCCAGCCGCCCCACGCAACAAACTCCGGCTGGCGCGCGGAAAGTTTCGCCAGGTCATCGGCGAGCTCCGGCGCGTGCGCATCGCCCACCGTCTGCGCGGCAGCCAGCACGAGTGCGGCCGGGCCGATCTTCTCCGACTCCACCAGTTGCCGGCCATTTTCCACCAGCGACGGCGTGCCAGCGCCGGCGGCCTTGAGCAACGCGGGAGTGACCGATTTCAAGTTCACCGGCAGCATCCACGCCACGACGGCCAGCACGAGGCCGGCCCCGGCGAGCGCAAACGCGCGCGCGGGCGGAAGGCGTGATGGGGTATCAACCGGTGTGTTCATGGCCAAAGGCTGGACAAAAAGGAAAGTCGAAACAAATTTATTTGCAGCAGCTTGGGCATAAACCCACGCTGGACACCTCTCTCGACCGATGCCGCTGCCAATTGTTCATTACGACGACCCGATCCTGCGCAAAAAGGGCGAAAAAGTAAAAAGTTTTGACGCTGTCCTGGCCCAGCTGGCCGCCGAGATGGTCGAAACGATGCATGACGCCGGGGGCATCGGCCTCGCCGCGCAACAGGTGGGGCGCGCGTTGCAGCTGTGCGTCGTGGATCTGCGCGATGTGCACGCGGAATTCAGCTGGCGGCTCGACGGCGCCCAACCGCCCTTGGAGCTGTTCATGCCGATGATCATCGTCAATCCCAAGATCACGCCTGAACCGCTGGCCGAAGCCACCTCCGAGGAAGGCTGCCTGTCTTTTCCCAACATCCGCGGCGACGTGGCCCGGCCGGAACTCATCGTGGTGAAATTCCATGATGAGCATGGCACGCCGCACACGCTGCACTGTGACGGGCTCTTCGCGCGGTGCATCCAGCACGAGGCCGATCATCTTAACGGCGTCCTCTTCATCGATCGCATGGACAAAAAGATCCTGGCCAAACTCGAGCCGGCCATCAGCGAATTGAAGAAACAGACCCGCGCCGCGGCGAAAACCTAGGGCACTTTAACCACTGATGCACACCGATGTCCACTAATCCGGAAAAAAACAGATGAAAATGAGTTCGAAACTAACTTCTTATTATCAGTGACCATAAGTGTACATAAGTGGTTAAGTCGGTCTTCTGCCTGCTTGGAAGTATTCGTGTTTAAAGTGCTGTAGTCCCTTTTTTCCCGTGAGCCAAAAATCCGATGGCATGAACTACGCCCCGCAGGGCAAATCACACCCGGTGGTGAATCCCGGCGAATTTGTCTTTGCCGCCGCGCATCTCGACCACGGCCATATTTACGGCCAGTGCAACGGCCTGCTCGAGGCCGGTGCGACGCTGAAATGGGTTTACGACCCGGATCCAAAAAAAGTGGAAGCTTTTAAGGCCAAGTTTCCGCAGACGAAAACCGCGCGCTCGATGGATGAAATCCTCGCCGACCCGGCCGTCCACCTCGTGGCCGCCGCCGCCGTGCCCTGCGACCGTGGCCCGCTCGGCAGCCGCGTGATGGCGGCGGGCAAGGATTATTTCACCGACAAAACGCCCTTCACCTCGCTCGACCAGCTCGCCGAGGCTCGAGCCGCGGTGGCACGCACCGGCCGCAAGTACATGGTTTATTTTAGCGAGCGCCTGCATGTGGAATGCGCCATCCACGCGGGCGAACTCGTGCACGGCGGCGCCATCGGCCGCATCGTCCAGGTCATCGGCCTCGGCCCGCACCGACTCAACAAGCCTTCGCGGCCCGCCTGGTTTTTTGAAAAGGCGAAATATGGCGGCATCCTCTGCGACATCGGCAGCCACCAGTTCGAGCAGTTCCTGTTTTACTCGGGCGCGACCGAGGCCGAGGTCACCCAATCCGCGGTGGGCAACCTGGCCAATGCCGACACGCCCGAGTTCGAGGACTTCGGCGAGGTGTCGCTGCTCGGCAACAACGGCTCATCGAATTACGTCCGCGTGGACTGGTTCACGCCCAACGGCCTGAGCACGTGGGGCGACGGGCGCACCATCATCCTCGGCACCAAGGGCTACATTGAGCTGCGCAAATACGTGGACATCGCCCGCGAAAAAACCGGCGATCACGTTTACCTCGTGGACGACCGGGGCGAGCAACACATCGAGGTGCACGGCAAGGTCGGCTACCCCTTTTTCGGCGAACTGATCCTCGACTGCCTGAACCGCACCGAAAAAGCCATGACCCAGGCGCACGCTTTCAAGGCCGCCGAGCTGTGCCTGCGCGCGCAGGCGGCCGCGCGAAAAATCGCGTAGAGGTTATCCGGAAACTTGCGGCTTGGAAATATCCCGAACAACCAGACGCATTCTCCCCCTGAAAGTGTAACCCAATAGGTTACACTCCAGTTCGATAAATCAGATGTCCGCCGCACGCAAAATACCGACCCGCTCCATCGCCACTCGCACCGGCGACGACGGCACCACGAGTCTGCTTTACGGAAAACGCGTGCCGAAGGACCATCCACAGATCGAGGCCGTGGGTGCGTTCGACGAACTCAATACCGCGCTCGGCCTGGCCAAGGCCACGTGCCCCAAGAAGGCCCGGCGCGCCGAGCTGGAAAAAATCCAAAAGACCCTCGTCGCGCTGATGGGCGAATTGGCCTGCGCGGAAAGCGACGCAAAAAAATATGCCAAGTCGAGGTTCGCTAAACTGGGCGAGGCCGACCTGGCCTGGGTCGATGCGGCGGTCGCCGCGCTCGAGGCCAAAAAAATCCGCTTTGACGGCTGGGCCACACCTGGCGCAAACCTGCACGCGGCGGCGCTCGACCTCGCGCGCACGGTGGCGCGCCGCGCCGAACGGCGGCTCACCGCCCTACCCTCACACGGGCGGACGCTGCGGCCCCTCGTGCGTCAATGGGTCAACCGCACGGCGGATTTGCTCTGGCTGATGGCACGCGAAGCGGAACAGTGATTCGGGGTTCAAGGTTCAAAGTTCAAGGTTTGGCTGACAACGAAACGCTTGCCGCTCCTTTTGTCATTCCGAGCCGTGCGAGGAATCTCTGCTGTTCTTATCGATTTCAATTCCGGAGATTCCTCGCCCGGCTGCCAATGAACTCATCCCAGTTAAGGCTCAAATTCAGACTTCCAAGGTGGAGCGTGTCGTCCCGACGCGCTCAGAGCGCGCCCGGAGGGTCGCGCTCCACCCGCGCCGCCGCGCGAATCGGTTCATTGGCGCGTCCTCAGCAAGCCGCACAGCGGCTTGCTGAGGATCTCGGAATGACAATTGTGCCTCCCATGGGTCTGAGAGTGAGCGCATCCAAGTGGATTCTTCGCTACGCGCAGAATGACAAACGCAAAAACCACAATTCAATCTTTGCGAACTCTGCGCTCCCTCTGCGTCCTTTGCGTTAAAAATAAGTCCCAAGCACTGACTCCGCTCACAGCAGATCCGCGGCGAGCTCGGCGAGTTTGGAGCGCTCGCCTTTCATCAGCTTGACGTGCGCGGCGAGGATCTGGCCTTTCATGCGGTTGTGCGCGTAGGCCAGCCCGTTGCTGCGCGAGTCCACGTAGGGGTTGTCGATCTGCGCGGGGTCGCCGATCAGGACAATCTTCGAGCCTTCGGAAATGCGGGTGATGACCGTCTTCACTTCGTGCGGCGTGAGCTGCTGCGCCTCGTCGAGGATGAAGAAGCGGCGGGCGATGGAGCGGCCGCGGATGAAGGCCAGCGCCTCGATTTCAAGCAGGCCGTTCCGAATCAGGCGCTCGTAGGGTTTGCTGGGCGCGAGGTTGTTGGAATGGCTGTTGTGCGCAGGCTGCGCCGCGGTCATCGAGGAAAACAGGTCGTCGTTCTTCCGCTTTTTCTTCTTGGAAACTTTCTTGGAGGCGAACTGGGGCTCCTTGGGCGGCTTCGAGGGCATGAGGACCTCGAGCGCATCATAGTAGGGCTGGAGCCAGGGCCGCATTTTTTCCTCAAGCGTGCCGGGCAGGAAGCCGATGTCCTTGCCGAGCGCGATGACGGGGCGGGAAATGGAGACGCCGTCGTAGCGCGAGGAGTCCTCGTGCGTCTGGTAGAGCGCGCAGGCGGTCGAGAGCAGCGTCTTGCCGGTGCCGGCCTTGCCGAAACAGGTGACGAGCGAGATGGAGTCGTCGAGCAGCGCATCCATGAAGAACTGCTGCTCGAGGTTGCGCGCGCGGATCGCGATGCCGCCGGGGGCCTTGACGTACTCGGGGATTTTCAGCCGGCGCACGAGGCCGTCGCCGTAGTGGCGGGCGGGCATGGTTTTTCCCTCGGCCGAGCGCAACAGGACGTATTCGTTGACAAAAAGCCGGCGCGCGACGTCGGCCGTGACCTCGAACTCCCCTTCCGAGCAAAAGCGCTGCAGCTCGTACATGGTAAGCGCAATCTCGCCGTAGGCATCCTCATCGGTGGGCTCGGGAACTTTGTCGTTCAGGTAATCCTGCGACTCGAGGCCGACCGCGCGGGCCTTGAGCTGGACGTTGACGTCCTTGGTGACAAGGATGGTCGGGGGCGGATAGGTTTCCTGGACAAAGAGCGCGCAGGCGATGATGCGGTTATCCTTCTTGGAGAAATCGGGCAGGACGGCCCGCAGGCGCTGCATGGCCGGCGAGTTCAAGGCGTTTTCCGCAATATAACGGTTGATGACGACGGAGAGCGTGCCGCCGTTGGGCAGTTTCACGCCTTCGAGCATCGTGCGCGAGTCGGGCAGGAGCTCCTGCAGGTGGCGGTGCACGCGGCGGGCGTTGCGGCCACGCTCGGTGGACTGCTCGCTTTTGATCGCGTCCAGCTCCTCAAGGACCTCGACGGGTATGACGAGGTTGTTTTCCTCGAACGTGAAGAGCGACTGCGGGTCGTGCAGCAGGACGTTCGTGTCGAGGACAAAGGTCTTAACTTTAGCAGAGACCTTGAGCTGCGGTTTAGGAGTTATGACCCCGCTCAGGTGTTCCATCGATTGTGGATATCTTGTGAGCAACTGTGCACGCTTCGTGCCAGTTGTCGATGACGGAATAGGAAAGAATCAAAATTGTCACATCACGCGCACCTGCGACGAAGGCATTTCCGTCAAAAATGAAGCGGGCCGCTTACCCCTAAGCGGCCCGCCCCTAACCTAACCGTACTTTTTGTCTCTATCTATGATAGGAGAACCAAACCAATAACCATCAGCTAAGACGCCTGAGGGCAGCGCCTTGTTTCAAATAAACGAATTTCTTTTTCAGGGCTAAAAGGAACCTTCTGACCGCCCGCCACTTAACTTCCTTAAAGTGATCCAAACCATTCACTTCAGATTAAACATCAAAGTCGAAAAACGCGCTGCGAAGTCAGCCCATGTCGCCGGCGTTGTTCCAATTGGTGAATAAAGGTGCTTCGTCCGGGCTGATTTCGCGCGGACGCATGAAACCTTGCGCACACGCCGACGCGATGAGGTGCTGCAGCGACAGGTCGCGCCGGGCAAGCCCGGCCCGGGCTGGCGGCAGCAATTCACGTGGGTAAATCGCCGCGAGTGGCTCGTAGAAATTTTCCCGATGCCCCACCGCCCCGACCCCGGGAGCGCAAAGCGCCAACAGCGCACTGAACCACGCCGGCTGCATCCGCGGCAAATCCACGGCCAGCACCGCCAGGTGACTTTGCTGGATGCGCTCCAGCGCGGCAATGAGTCCTCCAAACGGCCCGAGATCGGGGGCCGCGTCGTAGACGACGGTGGCATCCGGCGGCACCCATTGCTGGTCGGGGCGGACGGAAAATAAAACTTCCCGAGCGCCCGCGCGAAGCAAAACGTCCTGCTGGCGCGACCACAGCGGCACCCCCTTCACCTCCAGCGACGCTTTTTCCCGGCCCAACCGCGTTGAGCGACCGGCGGCGAGCAACACCGCGCCGAACTCAACCGGCGATGTGCGCGGCCCGGAGTGAAGATCGGCCATACACCACATTCTTCAGCGCGGGCCACCCGAGCCAAGCGTTATTTTTTTGTGCGGCGCCGGTCATCGGCCGTTGCCGCTTTCTGGTAATCATTGGCCGTGAGTTTCTTTAAGTCTGCATTACGAACGAGCATTCGGACGACTTGGGCCATGTTCAATCGAATGCCAAATTCCAATCCGCGTTGCATCGCAGCGACAATGATTTTGCTGTCAGCTGCATACCAATTGACGGCAGATGAGCGCGGTGCGGATTTTTTTGTCGGGTCATTCTTCATGTAAAAAAGGGCGAAATGGTTAAATATTGTAGGCGGATTTTTTTACCGTGCCACAAGGCGAACGGACTGGTGTGTAATAATAAGGTATGGGCACAGACTACTAGGGTGTTCACCCTATAAGCAAGCAGTTTGATTTTTTCCTGCCCTATTAAAAAACTTAATTTCATGTATGCATAAATTTAACGTTGGCACACAAAAATATCGCTTTAAAAAATTTCCAGAAAATCGTTACTTGCTTCTTAGCAGCGACTAATCAATCAGGGCAATGCGATTTATTATATCGCAATTTTATTGCAAATAATAGCTTGGGTTCTTTTCGCGTCGCCGAACCCAAAACCAGCATGATCAAATGACCTAGTACCCTGTAACCCTGGATTGTTCCCATCCTATCGCGGCGCAGGCATCCGGCCAATAGGCGATTAACGGCCGTGAAATTTGAGGAGGTTTTTAGTTGTAATCATGCATTCTGCTATAATGGTAGGATACATAAGATGCTTCCTGAAGGAATACACCGCGCTTTCCGCGAAAACTTTTGCCTGTGGTCGGGTTAATTCCTTGCCCAAGAGGAGGCTCCGTTGGAAAAAAAGTATATTCTCGTCATCAGCGACCAGCCAGTAATTTGCGACGTGCTTCGTCGACTTCTTGCCATCGACGGCAATTTTGTTTTGACCGCATCCGATTGTGACGAAGGGCTTGTTGCGGCGCGCCTGTTCCCTTTCAACCTCATCGTGCTCGATATGGACTTGGACAAATCAAGCAGCGATGCTGCCCGCGCAAAACTAAAACATGAGGCCGTGACGGTGCACTTGCCTGTTGTCCTGATCAGCGCCCGGCTTCCCGCGAGAGATCTTCAAAAAAGCGATGCCTCCACGGAGACCTTGTTCTCCATGCCTTTTTCTCTCACGGAAATCCGTGATGCCGTCAATCGCCTGCTCCAGCCTGCGGATTAACCGCCATTGTGGCCCGGCACAAGAG
>DATMNP010000079.1:0-9721 GCA_035568935.1 Opitutaceae bacterium
GGATGGCCGCGCAAACGACGCGCTCGTCGAATTCCTCGCCGAAAGATTCGGCTTGCCGCGGCGCGCGGTTGCCCTCGTGCGCGGGGAAACCGCCCGGCAAAAACTTGTGCGCATCGACGGCCTCGCACTGGCGGAAGTGAAGAAGCGGTTAGCCAGACCGGACTAACCACAGATTACACGGATTTCTCCTGCTGTCATTCCGAGCCGTGCGAGGAATCTCTGCTGTTCTGGTTGATCTAAATTTCGGAGATATCAGACTGTCGGCCGTTGGCCTCGGCACCTCGCACGGCTGCCAATGAACGCATGCCAGTTATGGCTCAAATAGAGCCTTCCAAGGTGGAGCGTGTCGTCCCGACGCGCTCGGCCAAATCAATCCTTAACCACGAAGGGCACAAAGCCAAATCCCTTCGAGTCCTTCGTGTCCTTCGTGGTGAATCAATCTGAGCGCGTCAGGGACGACGCGCTCCACCAATAAAGGTCCGGCCGCCGTTTTTATTTCGTGCCGGTGAGCATGTCCTGCATCAGCGCGAGGGACGTGGCTTCGGTGATGTCGCGGACATCGTAGCGCTGGGCGATCCGGCCGGCCTGCGGATCCTTGCCGAGAATGTCGCTCGAGGAGGCCTGGCCGACAATGGCGGAATCCTTCAGGCGGATGGCGGTCGCCTGGATGTCAGGAACGGTCACCACTTCGTCGCCGGAGATATTGGTCACGGTGACCTGGCGGCTGGAAACGAGAACCTCGACGGCGATGTCGGCGACGTTGCCGAGCGCATCGCGATCCTTGCGGGCTTGGTCGCCGGCGCCGGCCGCGAAAGTGTCGATCGGCTTGTCGGCCAGCAGCGAGGCGGCGACTTTCTGGTCGGCGAGGTGGGCGCCGGCGGCGCGGAAGGGACGACCGAAAAGGCGTTCGACGTCACGCACGGTCTGGCGGTCGCTGAGCGTGGGCGCGGTCGCATCCTTGGCTGCGTAGGTGTTCTCGGCCGTGACTTTCTCGTCTTTGGTGGAGGCGGTGCCTTTGCCGAGCGTGGCGCTGGAGTTGCCCGCATTGCCACTGACGCTGACGTTAACCTGGGTCTGCGGGGCGCCGGCGGAGGCGGGCGATTCCATGTCGCTCTTCACGTCGTGGCGTTCGGCTTCGGTACGCTCAGTGCGCTGGGTAAGCTTCAAACCGGATTCAACATCAACCAGCTCGCGATTGACGTAGAAAACAAAACGCGGGCTGTCGTTTTGGACAAAGGCGGCGCGGAATTTATCGATGAGGGCCTTGGCAGCCTCGGGGGTGACAAGCGGCGCCTGGCTGCCACCGTAGAGTTGCTGGTTGTCGGCCGGGCGCACCGCGGCCGGAGGCGGCATGGTCGGCACCACGGGCACGGGCGGCTCGGGCGGTTGATCCGCAAAGGTGAAGATTGCCGGAAAAAAGCTGAGCGCGGAAAGGAAAAGGACGTGGGTTTTCATGGCAATGTTCTCCCTGGATTTAGCGCGCCTGGCGGACGCGGACGGTGAAGTTCTTGGCCTGGGTGTTCATGGCGGTAAAGTGCACCGCCTCGGTTGAGTTTTCCGCAAGGATGAGGGTTTCCCAGGGCGTCTCGTCGCCGGTGGAAAATCCGTGCTCGTCCTTGAACACACATTGGACCTGCACCTGGATGCGGCGATCCTCGCGGTTTTTCACGAGGGCGACGAGGTCGAGGCGGCCGTCGGCCAGCGTGCGTGGCTCAATGCCGGTACAAGTGATGGAAGTCTGCGTGGGCTCGTCGAGCAGGGCAAACTGGCCGGTGTTTTCGAGGGTGTATTTCGTTGTGTCCTGCGGTGCATAGGGACCCGGGGTGGAACAGCCGGCGAGAAACACAAGGACCGCAGAGGTAGCGAGGATGGAGAATACGGTTTTCATAACATAAGTCAGGTTAAGGGGTGTGACTGCGAATTAGTGCGGGAGTTCACTCAAAAAGACGATGGTATTAGCCGAAGTATCAGCAGGAACGGTAATGGTGACCTCGCGGGTGAGGTCGGGGTCGGGATCGCCGTCCCGCGTGAGATACTCGATCTGGCCGGAATGCTCGCCGGGGGCGAGCTTGAGGGCGGCGAAGCTGAGGAATTGCGGGAGATTGTCCCATGTGCGGATGTCGGCCCGGGGCGTGGTGGCGGCCGAGGCGATTTTGCTGATGAGGCCGATCGCGGCCAGGCCGACCGCGGCCTCGTTGCCCTGGCGGGAATCTTGGTTGGCCGCGACCACCGCACCGAGCAAGGCAACGTTGCCAACGGTGTCGGTGGTTCCTTTGAACACCGCCTTGTTGCCGAGGATGTGGTCCATGACACGGCCGCCGCGCGTGGTGGCCTGGTGGTTGAGATTGTCGTACGGAGGCAGCCAGGCTTTGTGCCCATCGACCGTCAGGCGCGCGGAGCGGATGCGCGACTCCTCGGTATAGAAGCGGAGTTGTTCGCTATATTCGCCGCCGGCGTATTTGACCGGGCCGTGGCCGTATTCGGCGAAGACGAGGACATTGGCATCCTTGTTGTAAGGCGGCAGGTGCCGCTTGGTGAGCGCCTGCGCGCGGGCCAGGACATCGGAAGCGTCTTCGCCGAGTTTCTCCGAGGCCAATCCCTCGAGATAATAGAGCAGCACGAAGTCGCTTTTGTATTCATGTTTCTCGACATCGCTGCTGAGCACCTGGCCGGTGCGATAGCAGGCGCGGGCGTTGTCGGGCTCGCCATCGCGCCAGTAAAGGATGGCGCGATAATAATAGTCCATGATGCGTTCGTAGGGCTCGCCGATGAAGGCCTTCGTGTCCTCGGGGTGAAACAGGCTGCGGGCCTTGGCCGCGTCGGCCGTGTTGTTGATGATCCCGCCGCCCTGCAGGATGGCATCGTCGAGTTTCGCCTTGGCTTCATCGAAGTTGCCCAGGCGCAGCGCGGTGGCGGCGATGCGGTCGTCCCACAACGCACGGTCCTTGGGCGGCGCGGCGGCGCGCTCGGCATTGCCATCGACGATGGGGTCGCCGGTGTAGGCGATGGCAGGGCGCGACGCCACCTCATCCATGCAGCCGGTCAATGATTCGAACGCGGCGAGCATGAGCAACGCGACCACACCGCGACGCAAAAAGAGCCGCAGCGTGAGTCGGCCCGAATCGTACGTCGCGTCGGCCAGCATAATTTTTAAACAGCCTCCCGGACGCGGGAGCGCGGGAGCGCGCGATGCCATCAGCGGTAAGCCGCGTCTTCGAGGCCTTGTTTTTTGATTTCGGCCGAGTCTTCCCAGACGATTTCGCTCGTGCGGGCGTCAATGAGCTGGAAGCTGTAAAGGATGTAATCGCTCGTGCCGGCCGAAGTCTTGGTCGTCAAGCCCTCGAGCTTGCCGGTGAGGAAAAAGTCCGCGCCTTTGAAGGCGACGGGGGTCGGGTCGTAGCTCGACGTGACCTGGCCCGACAGCTTCAGCTCGCGCTCGTGTTCAAGCGCCTTCATGCGTTCGCGTGCGAGGAAGATCACCCGGCCGGTGGCTTTCGAATTGAGCATGATGCGAATGCGGTCGGAGAAGAGGGACTTGTCGATCGGGAAGCGCGTGGCGTTCTCGACCGGATCGATGACGATGCGCGGCGGCGTGGTTGCGCTGGCGATGGCGGGCGTGCTGAGGATGCTGCGCGCCATCTTGTCGGTGACGGTCACGAGATCCTGCGACTCGACGCCGGTGCCGGCGACGTAGCCCTGCTCGTCGGGATTCATCTGCGTGACCGGCACGCCCGAGGGATTCTTCACTCCCTCGCTGGCACAGCCGGCAAAAAACGCCGCGGTCGCGGCGAGACTGGAGAGAACAATGAAACGGTGGGTGGTTTTCATGGTGTAGGAAAAAATTTCGCGAAAGATGGGTGGCATTTCCGAACGGGTTATTAATACCCGTCAATTGCGACCAAAAAGGCTGTTGGCACCGCTCATGGCCGAGGCCGGTACGGGTGTGGCTGTAACCGCGGGAGCTGCTTGCGCCTGCGGCTCCGATGCCACCGGAGCCGGAGCTTGTTCGGCCGGCGCGGAAATATATACCGGCCGCTCCGCCGCCAGCTCACGTTCGCGAGCCTCATGCTCGGCGAGGGAACCGAGAATCAGGCCCGAGGCCGCCCCAATCAGGATGCCGCGGCCGGTCTGATCGTGATTATTATAACCGATAATGCCGCCCGCGAGACCGCCGAGCAATGCGCCGGATACGGCATAGTTGGGCCGCGTGTAGCCGTAATCGTAATAACCGGTATCCGCGTCGTCCGAATAATAATACGAGGGCGCTTGGTAATAGCGGTAGGCGTAGTAGTCCGGCGCGGACACCTGCGACCGCTGATACAAATCGTAATTCGCCTGGTCCGCGATGGAGCCGAGAATCAGCCCGGAGGCCGCGCCGATGGCGATGCCACGGCCGGTCTGGTTGTGGTTGTTATGGCCAATGATGCCGCCCGCAAGGCCACCGAGCAACGCGCCGCTGGTTACATTCGGACCAAAAATTTGCGCACGACCGGGCACCGCCGCCAGCAAGGCGAGGGCGAGACAGATGGGCATTTTCATGGTTGAAGGGAGTTCCACGCAAGGTGTGAGACCTCGCTTGTTTTGCAAGGTTTCACCCAGTTGGCGTAAATGAGCCCGTGATGGTTGCGGCTTGGCTCGCCCGGCCATCTGCGCCATTCTGCGCCTATGCCCCGTTTTGTCCTGGCGCTCGACCAAGGCACCACATCCTCACGTGCCATCGTTTTCGACCACGGCGGCCGGCCCCGCGCCAGCGCCCAGCAGGAATTTGCGCAGCATTTCCCCCACCCCGGCTGGGTCGAACACAACCCGCGCGATTTGTGGGAAACCACGCGCCGCACCGCCGAACTCGCCTTGCGCCGCGCCGGCCTCAACCGCCGCGACCTCGCCGCCATCGGCCTCACCAACCAGCGCGAGACCACCCTGCTCTGGGACCGCGCCACTGGCCGCCCGCTCGCGCCCGCCATCGTCTGGCAGGACCGCCGCACGGCGCCGCTTTGCGCCGGGTTGAAACAAAAAAAGCTCGAGCCGCTCTTCCGCGCCCGCACCGGCCTTTTGCTCGATCCGTATTTCAGCGGCACCAAGCTCGCCTGGCTCCTCGACCACGTCCGCGGCGCGCGCCGCCGGGCCGAGCGGGGCGAGCTCGCTTTCGGCACCGTGGACACCTGGCTCCTGTGGCAGCTCACCGGCGGCCGCGTGCACGCGACGGACGTCTCGAACGCCTCGCGCACCCTCCTGCTCAACCTCCACACCGGCGATTGGGACAACAAACTGTTGAAAATCCTGCGCATCCCCCGCGCCGTGCTGCCGGAAGTTCGCGCCAGCAGCGAAATCTACGGCGAAGTGGAAACCATTCCCGCACTGCGCGGCGTGCCCATCGCCGGGGTCGCGGGCGACCAGCAGGCCGCACTCTTCGGCCAGGCGTGCTTCCGCCCCGGCCTCGCCAAGAACACTTACGGCACCGGCTGCTTCCTCCTCCTGCACACCGGCGAAAAACCCATCGCCTCGCGCCACCATCTGCTCACCACCGTCGCCTGGCGCCTCGGCGCACACGGCCCGCTCGAGTATGCGCTCGAAGGCAGCGTCTTCATCGGCGGCGCCGTCGTGCAATGGCTGCGCGACGGCCTCGGCCTCATCAAAAAATCCACCGACATCGAAAAGCTCGCCGCGCGCGCGCCCGACAACGGCGGCGTCTATCTCGTGCCCGCTTTCGCCGGCCTCGGCGCGCCGCACTGGGACGCCTCCGCGCGCGGCGCCATCGTCGGCCTCACCCGCGGCACGACCGCCGCGCACCTCGCCCGCGCCGCTTTGGAAAGCATCGCCTACCAAAGCGCGGATCTCCTCGCGGCCATGGAAGCCGACGCCGGCTTTCGGCTGCGCGAACTCCGCGTGGACGGCGGCGCCACCGTGAATGACACGCTCATGCAATTCCAGGGCGATCTCCTGCGCGTGCCCGTCGTGCGCCCGCGCACGACCGAGACCACCGCGCTTGGCGCGGCTTATCTCGCCGGCCTCGCAGTGGGTTTTTGGAAAAACCGCGGCGAACTCGCCGGTCTCTGGCAGCGCGACCGCGTTTTCCGCCCGCGCGCATCCGCCGCGGCCATGAAAAAACTCCAGGCCGACTGGCGCCGCGCCGTCGAACAGGCCAAAGGCTGGGCCGTCCCGTAAGATCTTATATAATTATGGATCCGGATCATAATCCCGGGACATTTAAATCGATTCTCTGTCGAAAACGGCCTCAGCCACCAATCCCATCCAAAATGGCTTCGCCATTTTGTTCTAGCAGCGTGGAGGCAACGCCCGACACGCTGCTAGCCGGTGAACAACCCGTCAAATCCTCTGCCCCGCGAGACTTGGGATTGAATTTGCAAAAAACCGACCTTAGCGTGGCCTTTTGAAACGTGCCATGAAAACCGCCTTTCCCCTCGCGATCCTCTTCCTTTTTGCTGCCATGGCCCACGCCCAGACAGACGCTCCGGTCATCACGCGTGCCCCGATTACCGCCGAAGAAAAGTCCGCGGCTTCCTCGGCCGACACCTCGACCCTCGACGACCTGCGCGCTCAAAACAAGAAACTCGGCTCCGAGCTCGCCCTCGCCTGGAAAGAAAACGACCGGCTCAAAACCTTCGCCCTCGGCCAGGTCGCTGCCGCCAATCAAAAGGCCGAGGCCGCCGCAGCCCAGACCTTCACCGCCAACAACGCCCTCTTTCAACGCCAAGCCGAGCTCGACGCCAAAAACAAGGAAGTCGCCACCCTGACGGCCCAACTCGCCGACGCACAAAAAGCCGCCGCCGACCCCGCCGCCCTGGCCGCCGTCCAAAATGACCTGGCCACCGAAAAGCAAAAGGTCGCCGACATCCAGGCCGAGCGCGACGACCTCGCGCAGAAGCTGGTGCAAGCCCAAGCCGCCGCCCCAATTGCGCCCACCCCAACCGCACCCGCCACCACATCCGAGTCTCCCGATCTCCAACGACAAGCCGCCGATGCCCAGGATAAGCTGAACATGTCCCTGCGCGCCTACACGCTGCTCCAAAACGAAACCGACCAGCTAAAGGATACGCTCGCCAAGGCCACCGACGAAAAAAATTCCCTCGCCGCGCAACTCAACGACTCCAAACACACGGCTGACGACCGCCAGGCCGCGATTAATCAACAGGCCCAGCTGGTCGCCAGCCTGCAGGCCGCCGCCGCCACCGACGCCAAAACCATCGCCGCACTCCACGACCAGTTGCGCCAGATGCAAAACCTCGTGTCCCAGCTGGCCTCCGAAAACTCGGAATTGAAAACCCGCCTGGTGCTCGATGCGCCGTCACCCTCGGCCTCCGAGCCATCGCGTTACGCGCCGGCACCGGCGCCAGCGTTTGTCCCACCGCCGACGCCAGCAGCGCCTTCCCCAGCCGATGCCGGCCCGCGCACCTACCAGGTCGTCAGCGGCGACACGCTCGCCAAAATTTCCAAGCGTTTTTACGGCACCTCCTCGCACTGGCAGCAAATTCTCGAGGCCAACCACAACAAGCTCCGCGACGACAAAAGCCTGACGATTGGGATGGAACTGACGATTCCCTGATGCCGTCTTTTCAAGACGGCATGAGCGCCAGGATCCCCGCGAGCGCCACAATCGACAGCACCGTGCTGAAAACAATGCTGCCCGACGCCAGCGCCGGCGAACCCTCCAGCTCGACGACTTTCGTGTAGCTGATGATCGCCGTCGGCGTCGCGAGCAGCACCATCACCAGTTTCAGTTCCAACGCGCCCAACCCCAGCCAGCGGCCAAACCACCAGCCCAGCACCGGCGCCGCCACCGTCTTCAGCAGCGCCGCTGACAACGGCGAACGCCACGCGCCGCCAAACGGCGTGCTCACCATCGCGCCACCGATGCCCAGCAACGCCAGCGGCAAAGCCAGTTGCGCCAACGCCTCGAACGTCGCATGCAAAACCGCCGGCCACGGCCAGCCCGTCGCCGCGTACGCGAGGCCCGCCACCGTCGCCAGCAACGGCGGCGTGGTGACGATCTGTTGCACCAGGTATTTTCCGCTCAATCGCTTCACGTCGAACTGGCTCGCAAGCAGCACCACGATGCCAGCCACGTTATAAATCACGAGCATGGGCGCGATTGCCATCACCGCGATCGTCCGCACCGGCACATCCCTGATTCTCAGCGAGTCCGGCAGCGAACAAATGATCGGCAGCCCCACAAACGCGAGGTTCCCGCGAAACGCCCCCTGCACAAAGGTCCCCGTCGAACTCGCCGGCAGGCGCAACAGCCACGCCCCCGCATAGCCCAGCACGATCACGGCCGCCGTGGCGGCCAGCATCGCGCCCACCATCAGCCTGGCCGGCCCTCCGACCGAAAGCGGAGTCGCCGCCAGCTCGTTGAATAAAAGCGCCGGCAGCCCGAACCAATACACCACCCGGTTGCCCTCGCGCAGGAACTCCGGCGAGACCAACCCGCTCCTCAACAGCACCGCGCCAAAGGCAATCAGCAAAAAAGTGGGGGCGAGGATGCTCAGGATCAGCACGCCCGCAGTCTCAACCGCCCCGCCCGCGCGGTCTAGGAATTATTTCGGCTCAAAAAATCGGCATTGAACCACCGATTACACGGATAAATCCCCCGGTCATTCCGAGCCGAGCGAGGAATCTCACCAGTGAGATCGAACATCCCAAACTCCGTTTGTAACATAATACGTTACAAACACAGATTCCTCGCCGCGCTGCCAATGAACTCGTTTCATTTACCGCACCTGCACTGTAGGTCGGGCTTTACGCCCGACATATCGGGGATGAACCCCGACCTACAAGAAAATGCCTTGCGCGAAACAGTTCATTGGCGCGTTCTACGCAAGCCGCGCAGCGGCTTGCTCAGGGTCTCGGAATGACAAAACCCTCAGCCGCATTTATCCGCGTTCATCTGCGTCATCCGCGGAAAAAAATTAGCGTTCATTAGCGTCAATTAGCGGTTCCGAAAAATCACACTTGCCCCCGGGGCGGCCGCCGCGCCACTTTGCCGGAATGCCAAATTTACCCGACAAATTTTCCGGCGTCACGGTCGTGACCAAGGCCAACGTTTATTTTGACGGCAAGGTCGTCAGCCACTCGGTGCTGTTTCCCGATGGCACGAAAAAGACCCTCGGCCTCATCTACCCCGGCTCGTATCATTTCGGCACCGGCGCACCCGAGCGGATGGAAATCGTCGCCGGCGCCTGCCACGTCACCCTCGACGGCCAGACCACGGTTGGCGATTACGCCGCCAATCAGAGTTTCGACGTGCCGGGCAAAAGCGGCTTCACCATCGAAGTTGCCAGCGGGATTTGCGAATACATCTGCTCGTTCCTGGCCGGTTAATTGAATCACGGGAACTAAATCGTTCTCGTTCTCAGTGTCAGGAGCCGAGAGCACCAATTACAAGCCCCTGTCTTGTTAACCGCGAATGGACGCAAATTAACGCGAATATTTCGGATTGGATTTTTAACACGGAGGACGCAGAGAGCATAGAGTTCGGGATCCGACGCCTGAACCACTGGCACTGATTATTTTTAACCGCAGATGAACGCGGATACACGCAGATAGCCCGCCTTTGCTAAAGCTTCGGCGCGGCAGGCTGACGAAAAACTGTGCTGCGCAAGCAGCACACGGCCATGGCCGTGTTGGCCGTCGGGTTGCGCCAGAAAGCGCGGCCGCAGCGTTTTCTGCTCGCAACGACGGCCAGCAAAGTTTTTCCGCAGCC
>DATMNP010000080.1:0-15577 GCA_035568935.1 Opitutaceae bacterium
ACTACATCGAGACCTTTTATAACCGCCGGCGGATGCACTCTGCGCTCGGCTATAAAAGTCCCCTCGACTACGAGTCCAACCTCAATTAACTCAAAACATATTACTCTTAACGCCTGTCCGAATTATCGGGGGAAGCACAAGCGAACGTGAGAGAACGAGAACGAGTAGGAGAACGGGAACGATTTGGCCGGCGGTGGCTGAGCCAGCGTAAAGCAGGTGAGCAAAGGGGGTTACTGCTACGTTTTGGTGTCATGCGTTGCTGCATCTTTTCGAGACTGTAACGCAATCGTCATCTTTTCGTAACAATTATGCGGGATAAAGACCCTAAGCAAAGTCCAGCCTTCGGGAGGGCTTGGCCCAGACAAACCATCCAAATCCAAATACCATGTTAAACCGTTATACTACAAAATGGCTCGCGCTGCTCGGTGGCGTGATGCTGGCCGCCAGCGTGGCGCTGGCACAGGATAACAAAGCACTGCTCGATGCCCTCGTAAAAAAAGGCATCCTCACCGATGACGAGGCCAAGCAAATCGCGGCTGAAGTCTCCTCGGGCAAGACCGCGACGCCCGTCGTGACCGGCGCGAGCAAATACCTGCAGAAGCTCACGTTCTCCGGCCGCATTCAGACCCAGTTTGCCGACATCAGCACCACCGTCAATAATGCGGCCCCCAGCGCTCATCTGCCCGCGACGGAGCATTTTGCGCTGCGCCGCGTGTATTTTGGCTTCAGGGCTGACCTCGGCGACGGGTTCTCGGGCGTCGTTAATTACGATTTCGCCAACCTGTCCTTTGACGCGGCTTATATCGAATGGAAGCAAGACGATTCGCTCGCGATCGACGCCGGCTTGCGCAAGGTTCCGTTCGGCTACGAAGAAACCACCTCGAGCGGCGCGCTTAAAGCCATTGAGCGTTCGCCCGCCACGCGGTACTTCGTCGAATCCAACAACGGGCGCCGTCTCGGCGCGGGCAGCTATCACACCGGCCTGTATGTCGGCGGCACCGCAGATTCGGGCATTTTCTATAATGTCGCGATCACCAATCCGGAGCGCGATGAATTCAGCACGGGCAATTCCACAACCAATGCCACGCCCGGCGTGCAGAACACCGGCAGCGCCGCTGGCACCAACAACAACTTGGCCTATTGGGGCAATCTTGGCTACGGCACCAAATGGAGCACAGGCAGTGTCAAAGGCGGCATCGAAGGCGGCTACCTGCCCGACCAAGGTGGCACGGTGCTCGGCACCGGCCAGAACCTGACGGTTTACGGCGCTTTTGCCGATCTGACGGTCGGTGGTTTCAACCTTGCGGGTGAGTTTCTCGGGGCCAAAAATCCCTTGGGAGCCACGGCGACCAATGGCGCCAAACCTCATGGTTACTGGATTCAGCCGTCTTACCTGTTCACCAAGCAATTCGAGGGCGTCGTGCGCTACAGCGCGGTCAATTCCAATGGCCGTGGCGTCAATCTGTCCGATGGCATCAAGTTCGCTCCCTCTGGCGGCACGATGAACAAAATGGACGAGTTATACCTGGGTGGAAACTGGTACATCAAAGGCAACGACGTGAAGCTCCAGGCCGGTTACATTATCGGCCAATCGGATAAGACAACGGCTGGCGGCGGCGCCAAGGCCAAGACCGATGGCTTCCGATCCCAGATGCAGCTATGTTTCTAACTTAATTAAATCAAAACCACCGCCGACGCCCTTCAGCGTCGGCGGTTTGGTTTTCAACCCAACCCTTAACCAATTGTTCCAACCATGTTACACATAAAAAAAATTCTCTCCCTCGCGCTGACCGGCCTTATGGCCGTCGCCAGCGTTTCTGCCCAGACGTTGATCAACGGAGCTGGCGCGACTTTCCCGCAGCCCATCTATACCAAATGGTTCTCCGCCTATTCCAAAGTCGATACTTCGGTGACGTTTAATTACCAAGGCATCGGTTCCGGTGGCGGCCAGAAGCAAATCCTGGCCGAGACGGTTGACTTCGGCGCTTCCGACGGCCCGATGTCGGATGCAAACCTCGCCAAGGCGCCCCGCGCGCTCTGGCACATTCCGACCGTGGGCGGCGCGGTGGTCATCAGCTACAACATTCCCGACGGCCCGAAGATCAAGCTCGACGGGGAAACGCTGGCTAACATCTTCCTCGGCAAGATCACCAATTGGCGCGATCCGGCCATCACCGGCCAGAATCCTGGCGTGAGCCTGCCCGACATTGGCATTGTCGTCGTGCATCGCTCCGATGGCAGCGGCACCAGTTACATTTTCACCGATTACCTCTCCAGCGTGAGTGCTGATTGGAAATCGCAGGTTGGCAAGGGTACCGCCGTCCACTGGCCGGCTGGTTTGGGTGGCAAGGGCAATGCCGGCGTGGCCGGGCAACTCAAGGAATCGCCCGGCTCCATTGGCTATGTCGAACTCGCCTATGCCAAACAAAACAAGCTGCCGTATGCCGACCTCAAGAATTCCTCGGGCAATTACGTCACCCCGACGATTGAGTCCGTTGTGGCCGCCCTGGCCACGGCCACGATCCCGGATGATTTTCGTTTCTCGATGGTCAACGCCCCCGGCGCCGATGCCTACCCGATTGCGGGCGTCACCTGGCTGCTCGTTTACGAACAGCAAAAAGACCCGGTTAAGGGCCAGAAACTGGTCGAGTTTCTCAAATGGGCCTACAGCGATGGCGAAAAAATGGCCGCTGCACTCGACTATGCACCGTTGCCAGACAGTGTGAAGGAACGCGTCCTTAAACGGGTGGGTGAAATCAAATATTAACTTTGGAGTAACGTTTCTTCCCAACTGATCCAAACGGAGGGTGTGATCATGCACCCTCCGTTTTTTCCGTCATGAGCCAGTCCACCGTCCTGCCAGAATCCACTCCGTTGACCTCCGCCATCTCGCGCTGGCCGGATCGTTCGTTTCGCTGGCTGGCGATCGCGGCGGCGTTCATGATCATTGTGCTGATCGTGCTCGTTGGCTGGCAGCTCAGCCGGGGTGCCCACCTCGCCATCGCCACGTTTGGCCCCGGTTTCCTGGCGAGTTCAAAATGGGATCCGGTGACCGATGAATATGGCGCGTGGCCCTTCATCTTTGGCACGCTCCTGTCCTCGCTCCTTGCGATCGTGATCGCGGTGCCCCTGGGTGTGGCCACGGCGCTTTTTCTCACGGAAATGGCGCCGCTGAAACTGCGCCAGCCCATCGTGACGCTGATCGAAATGCTCGCCGCCGTGCCCAGCGTGATTTTTGGCCTGTGGGGCATCTTCATGCTGGTCCCGTGGCTGCGCGATCATCTGTTCCGGTGGATCGCCCATTCCTGGCTCGGTTACCTGCCCTTTTTCAAAGGCCCCATCTATGGGGTCAGCATGCTCGCGGGGGGCATCGTCGTGGCGATCATGATCCTGCCGATTGTCACCTCGGTTTCCCGCGAAATTCTCCGCTCGGTGCCCAATCTGCAGCGCGAGGCGGCGTATGCGCTTGGGGCCACGCATTGGGAGGTCATCCGCATCGCCGTGCTCAGCTACGCCGGCCGCGGAATTTTTGGCGCGGCGATACTCGGCCTGGGCCGGGCCTTGGGCGAGACCATGGCGGTGACGATGGTCATTGGCAACCGGCCTGAAGTCAGCGCGTCGCTGTTTGCTCCGGGTTACACGCTGGCGAGCGTCATCGCCAACGAATTTACCGAGGCGAATTCCGATCTTTACATCAGTTCGCTGTTCGAGCTCGGCCTTGTCCTCCTGGTGGTCACGTTTTTGGTCAATGCCGCGGCCCAGCTCCTGCTGCGCACGCTGACCGGCCCCGGCTCGGGCAAAGTCAACTGAAACAAGCATGACTTCTGCAACCGACACTTTTGAACCCAGCCGCGCCCACCAAATCTGGCGCAAGTGGAAGAGCCGCGGCATGAGCGTGCTCCTGGGGGTGTGCGCGGTGGCCGTGATCTCACCGTTGTTCCTGGTGCTGTATTTCCTGGTCAGCAAAGGGGCCTCGGCCCTGGACTGGAATTTTTTCACCCAGCTGCCAAAGCCAACGGGTGAAATCGGCGGCGGCATGGCCAATGCCATCGTCGGCACGCTCATGTTGCTCGGCATGGCGGCCGTGGTCGGTGTGCCCATCGGTGTGATGGGCGGGGTGTACCTTGCCGAATACGGCTCCGATCGCGCCAACTATTGGATCCGTTTCGCGGCCGATGTGCTCAACGGCATCCCTTCGATTGTCTGGGGCGTGGTGGTGTGGGCATTGCTGGTCGTGCCGTTCAAGACCTTTTCCGCCTATGCCGGTGGCGCGGCGCTGGGATTTATGATGATCCCTCTCATCATGCGCACCACCGAGGAAGTGCTGGTCCTGGTCCCGCAAAGTTACCGCGAGGCCGGCCTGGCTCTTGGCATCGCGCGGTGGAAAATCATCACCGTCATTGTCATCAAAACCGCCCTCAAGGGCATCGTTACCGGTGTGCTCATTGCGACCGCGCGCATCGCGGGCGAGACCGCCCCGCTGCTGTTCACCGCGCTCGGCAACAACTTCTGGAACCACAATCTTTCCGAACCCATTGCCGCGTTGCCGTTGCAGATCTACAACTACGCCATTTCACCTTACGACGACTGGCACCGCCAGGCGTGGGCTGGTGCGCTTGTCTTGATGGCGATGATCCTCCTTCTAAACATCATTGTCAGGGTAATTTCCCGTGGTCACAACAAATCCAACTGAACGCCCTTTTTCCATGGCCGACGTCGTCCCTGCCAAGATCACTCTTCAGCAAGCCACGACGGCCGGTGGTGAGCCCGCCAGTACCTTGCCCCTGGCGGAGGAAATCATCGCCTTTGATGTCAGGAATTTCTCCATGTGGTATGGTGCGCGGCAGGCATTGCACGACATCACCATTCGCATCCCGGCGAAAAAAGTCACGGCCATCATCGGCCCGAGCGGCTGCGGCAAATCGACTTTCATTCGCGCGCTCAACCGCATGCACGAACTGACGCCCGGCACGCGCATCGGGGGCGAGGTGCGGCTGTTTGGAGAAAACCTTTATGGCCCGAACGTCGAGCCCACGGTCGTGCGCCGGCGGGTCGGCATGGTGTTCCAGAAATCAAACCCGTTTCCCACCATGTCCATTGCGGAGAATGTCCTCGTCGGCCTGCGCCTGAACGGACTGACCCAAAAGGGTTTTCTCCGCCAGCGCCTGGAGGAGTCGCTGCGCATGGCGGCGTTGTGGGATGAGGTGAAGGACACGCTCGGGCGCCCCGGCATCAGCCTTTCCGGCGGCCAGCAGCAGCGCCTTTGCATCGCCCGCGCCCTTGCCGTGAAACCGGAAATCCTGCTCATGGACGAGCCCTGCTCCGCGCTCGACCCCATCGCCACCGCCAAAGTCGAGGAACTCATTCATGAGTTGCGTGCGAACTACACGGTCGTCATCGTCACCCACAACATGCAGCAGGCTGCGCGTTGCTCGGACAAGACAGCGTTTTTCTACATGGGCAAACTCATCGAATACGACGAGACGCGCACGATCTTCATGAATCCCGCCAACCCGCAGACCGAGGCCTACGTCTCGGGCCGCTTTGGTTAAACCCTTTTCGCCCCGAACCCACTTTTTTCATGCAACGTTTTTTCGACGCCGAACTCGAATCCCTCCGCAGCCAGCTGCTCCGCATGGGCGAGACCGCTATCCGCCAGGTGCGCGATGCCATCAAGGCCCTCGTGGATGGCAACCCTTCGCAGGCCGACCAGGTGATCGCGGCGGATGACGAGATCGACCGCCTCGAAGTCGAGATCGACAATGAGGCCATCCGTTACATGAACCTTCGGGCGCCGGTCGCGACCCAGCTCCGCCTGGTCATTGTGGGAATGAAGGCTTCCCACGACCTTGAGCGCGTGGGCGACGAGGCTTCCAACATCGCCAAGCGGGCGATCCGCCTCAGCGCCGAACCGCCGCTCAAGCCGTACATCGACATTCCGCGCATGGCCAACATCGCCACCGAGATGCTCCGCGGGGCGCTCGACTGTTTTCTCACGGGTGACGCGGACAAAGCCCTGGCCATCTGCAAGCGGGACGCCGAGGTCGATGAAATCAACCGCCAGCTTTACCGCGAGCTTACCAGTTTCATGATTGAGAATCCCAGCACGATCAGCCGGGCCCTGGAAATCATGTTTATTTCAAAATCTCTCGAGCGCATTGCCGACCATGCGACCAACATCGCCGAGGAAGTCATCTATCTCGTCCGCGCCAAAGACGTGCGCCATACTGACGAAGTGAAAAAAAACAGCGGGGCCAAGGAAGGTTTGTAAGGGACGGTGCTTCACGCGGCAGCGCGGATAGGGCGAACCCTCCGGGTGAGTCGCGGCTCGCCGAGGGAGACGCCTCGCCCTGCCAACGTTAAATTGCGAAGCCAATGCCAGCCAGGCCTGGCGAGGGTGATTGTCTGCAACGTTGTTGTGTTGTGTGCGTCAAGCGACTTGATTGCCAAACCGCCCAACACCACTAGACATAGTCCTCCATGAATTTTCTGCGCCGTGGCACAACCGTCGTTTCCGCGTCCCTTGTTCTTCTGCTTATTTCCGCTTGTGGCGGTAAGGCGGGAAATTCCGCTGCGCCGCCCGTGCCGGTGACGACGGCCCAGGTTCAAAAGCAGTCTGTGCCCGTCAACCTCATCAGCATTGGCACCGTGCAGAGCCTCCGCGCCGTTGCCGTGAAGTCGCAGGTCGACGGGGTCATTGCGGAGATTCATTTCAAGGAGGGCGGCGAGGTGAAAGCCGGTGACCTGCTCGTCACGCTCGACCGGCGCCCATTTGAAAACAACGTCCTCATGGCCGCGGCCGACCTCGCCACCGCCCGCGCGCAAGCCGAACATGCCGATGCCGATGTCGAGCGCTACAAGCCGCTCGACGAGCAATCCCTGGTCGCGAAGGCCACCTACATGCAGTTTGTCACCACGGCGGAAATCGCCAAGGCCACTGTGCAATCCAAGGAGGCGGCCCTGGCCAATGCCGAACTCCAGCTTGGCTATGCCACAATTTCCGCGCCGATTGACGGCTGCACCGGGCAGCTCCAGCTCCACGAGGGTGCGCTCGTCAAAGCCAATGACGCCGGCTCGACGCTGCTCACCGTCAACCAACTCGCGCCTATCTCCGTCGCGTACTCCCTGCCCGAGGCTTATCTCGACCGCGTCCGGCTTGCGCTCAAGGCCGGAAAAAAACTCACTGCTACCGCGGTCGGCACCGACGCGGCGGCGAAAAAAGCCGAAGGCACCCTCGAGTTCATCGACAACAGTGTCGATTCCACGACGGGCACCGTTTTGTTGAAGGCCACCTTTGCCAACGCGGCCCATGAGCTTTGGCCCGGCGAACTGGTCAACGTCGATACGGCACTTGGCACGGATGAGGGCGTCATCGTGGTTCCTTCGCCTGCCGTCCAAAATGGACAGGCCGGCACCCAGGTCTTTGTCGTCAAGCCCGACCAGACCGTGGAGCTTCGCAACGTCAAAATCGATCGCGTGGACGGTAATCTCACCATCATTGCCAGCGGGCTTAAAGAGGGCGAAACCGTTGTCACCGACGGGCAGCTTCGCCTCGCGTCCGGCACGAAAATCGAAGTGAGCCCGCTGGGGGTCTCCGCCGCCGCCACCCCATGAATGGCTCACGGTTCACGGTTTACGATCCGGCGCCTCGCGCAAATGCGAAACGGTGAGCCGATAACGGCAAACTTATCCTAACGCCATGAATCTCCCCGAGCTTTGTATCCGCCGTCCGGTGATGACCACGCTGCTCAGTGCGGCGGTGTGCATCTTTGGCCTCATGGCGTATCGCCTGCTGCCCGTCAGCGACCTGCCCAACGTCGATTTTCCGACCATCGTGGTCAGCGCGAACCTGCCTGGCGCCACGCCTGAAACCATGGCTTCCGCCGTGGCCACGCCGCTCGAGAAACAATTTTCCACCATTGCCGGCGTCGATTCGATGACGTCTACCAGCACGCTCGGCAGCACGCAGATCACGCTGCAATTCACCCTCGATCGCAACATCGACGCCGCGGCCCAGGACGTGCAGGCCGCCATCGCCGCCGTGCAGCGCCAGTTGCCGCAGCAGATGACCGCGCCGCCTTCGTTTCGCAAGACCAACCCCGCCGACCAGCCCGTCCTTTATCTTGCGCTCAGCTCGTCCACGCTTCCGCTTTCCACCGTCGACGAATACGCCGAAAGCAACCTCGCCGAGCGCATCTCCACCGTCGAGGGCGTCTCAGAGGTCCAGATTTACGGCTCGCAAAAATACGCCCTGCGCGCCGAGGTCGATCCGCGCTCGCTTGCCACCCGCGGCATCGCGCTCGAGGAGGTGGCCACGGCGCTTGCTTCGCAAAACGTCGATTTGCCCACCGGCCTGCTCAGCGGGGCGCACGAGGCGCTCACCGTCGTCGCGAACGGCCAGCTCACGACCGCGGCCGAATTCGGCGACATCGCCGTGGCCTATCGCAACGGTGCGCCGGTGCGCCTGCGGGAAGTTGCCCATGTGATCGACAGCGTGCAGGACACGCGCGTGGCCAATTGGTTCAACGGTGACCGCTCGATCGTGCTTGGCATCCAGAAGCAACCCGGAACCAACACGGTCGAGGTCGTCGATCGCATCAAGAAGCTCCTGCCCGCCTTCCAGGCCAACCTGCCCGGGTCGGTCAAGTTGGACGTCCTCCTCGACAAGTCCGTCAGCGTGCACCAGTCGGTCAACGACGTGCAGTTCACGCTCGTCCTGGCCATCGCGCTCGTGATCCTCGTCATTTTTCTTTTTCTGCGCACGCTGGCCGCGACCGTCATCCCGGCCATCGCCATCCCCATGGCGCTGCTTGGCACGTTTGTGCTGATGTATTTTTGCGGTTACACGCTCGATAATCTTTCGCTGCTCGCGCTTACGCTCTCGGTCGGCTTCGTGGTGGACGACGCCATCGTCATGCTCGAAAACATCGTCCGCCACATCGAGCAGGGCATGGGCGTGCGCGAAGCGGCGCTCACGGGTTCGGGGGAAATCGGGTTCACCATCCTGTCGATGACCATCTCGCTCGTTGCGGTGTTCATCCCCATCCTGTTCATGGGCGGCATCCTCGGACGGCTTTTGCATGAGTTCGCGGTCACCATCACGGGTGCCATCCTCGTCTCCGGCCTCGTTTCGCTCACGCTCACGCCCATGTTGTGCAGCCGCTTTTTGCGCGCCACCGCCCCCGGCGGGCACCCGGCGCATGGCCGGTTCTATGCGGTGACGGAGGGTATTTTTGATTCCATGCGCGGGCTCTATGAACGGACGCTGAAAATCTGCCTGCGGCACCGTTCCGCCACCGTCGGCGCCGCCCTGCTCGCGGTTGTGCTGACGGTTGTCTTTGGCTGGCTGCTGCCAAGGGGCTTCATTCCCACCGACGACACCGGGCAGGTCTATATTTTCACGGAGGCCGCCCAGAATGTTTCCTTTGACGAGATGGTGCAGCACCAGCAAGCCGCCGCCGCCATCGTGGCAAAAAACCCGGCCGTTGAATCTTTCATGTCTGCCCTTGGTGGTGGCAACAACAGCATCAACAGCGGCCGGCTCATCCTTCGCCTCAAGCTCCGCAACCAGCGCCCGCCAGCCGATGTCGTTGTCAACCAGCTCCGCTCGCAGCTTTCCGTGATTCCCGGGTTGCGCTGCTATCCGCAACAACCGCCGGCCATTCGCATCGGTGGCCAGTCGACCAAGTCGCTTTATCAATATTCCCTTTACGGCACGGATTTGACCGAACTCTACCAGATCAGCCAGAAGATGGAGGCCGGCTTTCGCGCGCTTCCACAGCTTGTCGATGTCAATTCCGACTTGCAGCTTTCCAGCCCGCAGATGCGCGTTGATATCCAGCGCGATCGCGCCGCGGCCCTCGGCGTCACGCCTGAACAGATCGAGAACGCCCTCTACGACGCTTACGGCACGCGCCAGGTCTCCACCATCTACACTCCGACCAACCAGTATTACGTCATCATGGAGCTTGCGCCCGAGTTTCAGGCCGACCCGCGGTCGCTCTCGCTCATCTACATCCGCTCCAGCACCGGCAAACTCATCCCGCTCGACACCGTGGCTGCGCTTCGGCGCGACATCGGCCCGCTCGCGGTCAACCATTTCGGCCAGCTCACCTCGGTCACGCTGTCGTACAACTTGAGGCCCGGCGCTTCGCTGAGCGACGCGGCGGCGGCCATCACCAAACTCGCGCGAAAAACCCTTCCGGCCACCATCAACGGCGACTTTGTCGGTTCCGCGCAGGCTTATTCCTCGTCCACGCAGGGCCTGCTCGTGCTCATCATACTTTCCCTGGTCGTCATCTACATCGTCCTCGGCATTCTTTACGAACATTTCGCCCATCCGCTCACGATTCTCTCGGGCCTGCCGGCCGCCAGCTTCGGTGCTCTCTTCACGCTTTGGGCCTTCCGGCAGGAGCTCAACATCATGGGCTACGTTGGCATCATCCTGCTCATCGGCATCGTGAAGAAAAACGCCATCATGATGATCGACTTTGCCCTCGCCGCGGAACGCGAGCGCGGCGTGAACGATCCGGAAAAAGCCATCTATGAAGCCTGCGTGGTGCGCTTTCGGCCGATCATGATGACCACGCTGGCCGCCCTGGCCAGCGCGCTGCCCATTGCGCTCGGCCTTGGCGCCGGCTCCAATTCTCGCCGGCCGCTTGGCCTTGCGGTTGTCGGCGGCCTGGTCGTCTCACAGCTCCTGACGCTCTACCTCACGCCCGTTATTTATGTTTATTTCGACGGGTGGACGAAACGCCCGACGGGTTCGACAGGCTCACCGCAGGCAGGCTCGGGGCAGGCGGGCTCACCGCCTGAAAGATCCGCTCCCGCAAAGTCTCCCGCGCCACCTCTCGTTGGACCGAAGACCGCGCCCCTGCTGGCCGGAAAATAATTCTGATGGTCTAGGTTCGGGCGTGGTTAACCACTGATGTACACTTATACTCACTGATTGATTTAGTTCAGATTTTTCCCCGCGGATGGCGCGGATGATCACGGATTCGGACCAATTTTTCATCAGCCTGTTTATATCCGAGCCAATCCGCGTGATCCGCGGCAAAAAGGATCGGGATCAGCGTGAATTAGCGGTTTAAATCTAGGTCTGGTTCATGGACTCACGGCCAGATCAGGTGCCAGCGCGCGTCGGCTGGCGAAAAGTGCAGCATCTCGCGGAACAGGGGATCGTCGCCATGGCGCAGCGCTTGCGCAAACAGCGCAAAAAGCCGCGTGCGGTCGCCTGGGACGAGATCATTTTTAAGCCAGGGTCTTCCTGGATCCGCGTAAGGCGCGAGGTAGCGCAAGGCGACCCGGAGGCTGCGGCCGTCGGGCGTGGCGTAGCCCCACCAGTCAACGCCCGCGCGGTCGCCGAGGCGGGCCAGGATGAAAAGCTCCTCCAGGTTTTTAAGGCTGTAGTTGAGCGACTTGGTCCGCGCCAGCTCCAGCGGCTGGCGGCCATCGGGTTCGACCTGCCGGGCGAGACGTTTCTGCAAGCCGTCGCCCAGGAGTTTCTTGGCGCAACCGGTTTTGCCGAGCATGAGGGCGATATACGCGGTTTGCACGTCGGCACAGGTGCCATGGTTGTTGGTCGCGGCGGCTTCGGCCCGGCCGGTGGGGCTTTCTGTCAGCCAGGTAAAGTAGGCGTCGAGCCAGGCGTGGAACGCCTGCGCGTCTTTTTCCGTCCAGGCGGGCGAGGCGGCGATGAGTGCGAGCGAGTCACACACCGGGATGAGCACAAGGAACTCAATCACGCCTTCCTCCCGGCCCTCATTGACGCCGGTGACGTACTGGCCGAAATTTATATTGGGATTCATGCGTGTGGCCGGGTCGATAAACCAAGTGCGGGCAAGGTTGGCGGCATGTTCGGCGTAGGCTTCATTGCCCGTGAAATAATAGGCGAGGCCGAGCGTCTCGATGGCTGAGGATACCTTCAACCATGCGGGATGGTCGGAATATTTTTTATCCTCAGATCCAGGGTTTCGCAGGCCATCGTGCCGGATATACGGCCTTTTCGGATCCTTGGGATCGGGCCACCAGTAAGGGGCGAGGCTGATGTAGTCGTGTTTGTCGCCGCTGGGAGTCGTGCGGAGTTTGTCCATCACGGACAAAGGCTTGAGCTGGAGAGCCAGGTTGGCCTCGGCGCGCAGCGCGGCCAGTGCCGGCGCGAGCGATGCATCGCCATGGGCGAGCCGGCCACGGGCGGTTGCGAGTTCCTGGGCGGAGAAAGAGATCAAGGGAACCTCTGCTCGCGCGATGGCCGCGATGAGCAGCAGGCAAACGATGAAGCAGGGTTTTTTCACAGGTAGGATTGGTTGTGGGATCGGATTCAATACACGAACGGGATCAAACGCTTCGTTCGACGGACATAATCCCGGCAACTCGGTTCCAGCGCCGTGGCCAGCACGGACTCTTCGATGTCCATGCGCTTCCGAAACGCCAGGAATATCGGTATCATGATGATCAGGATCGAAAAAGCATTGGACAGGCAAAGGCTCAGGCCGAGAAAGGCCAGCAAGCCGCCAGTGTAGGACGGATGCCGGATGTAGCGATACGGGCCGGAATCTACCACCCGATGATCGGTGGCGACGGTGACATTCACCGTGAAAAACCGGCCGAGGTAAATGATCGCCCACCACCGCAGGGCCAGGCCGCAGGCATAAAATCCAAGGCCAATTGGAAATATTACCCGGGCCGGATGAATTCTTGCTGCAGGCACGGCAAAGGCGGCCGCGATGCCAACCATGAGGCTGATCTGGATGGTCAACCACAGTATGCGCAACGAGCCTGCGTCCTTGGAGGAATCTTTGGCGCGCCGGGCGCGGCCGATCAATAGCTCGGAGAGAAAATGAAACAACCCCATCACGATAAGAGCGATCGAATGCACGAATCCATTGGCGAAACGGTGCGCGCCGGACTCAAGCCCAAACGCTCACCGCAGAGGACGCGGAGCGCGCGGAGAACACAATCAGATGAGGTCGCCACAAAGGATCGCAAAGAGCGCAAAGAAATCCCTGTTTCCGACGTCGTGATTTCTGAATAAAAATGATCGAGCTCAGCGGCAAATAGCGTGAATCAGCGGTTCAAAATCCATTTTTTAACCACTGATGTACACTGATTGTCACTGATCCCAATTCGCACTCATCCGCGTAATCCGCGGTAAAAGTATTATTCGCGCCTATTCGTGTCCATTCGCGGTTAAAAATCTGAAACAAAATCATGAGTGCTTATAAGTGTTCATCAGTGGTAAAAAACGGATTTCTTGGCGCTATCGGCGGTTCTCAACCGCCAGCCGAGCTCTCCCACGCCACGAGCGCGCGCTTGCGAACCGCACCCCACCGATAGTTGCCGATGACGCCCGTCTCGCGAATCACGCGGTGGCAGGGAATGAGATAGGCCAGCGAATTCTGGCCCACGGCCGATCCGACGGCGCGGGACGCCGCCGGTTGGTTGATTGACGCCGCCAGGCTTCCATAACTGACCAGCGTGCCGGAGGGAACTTTCAACAGCGCCTGCCACACGCGCACCTGGAAAGCGGTGCCATGGACCAACACCCGCAAGGGAGATTGCGCGCGGGCATGGCGGCCTTTCTTAAAAATGCGGGAGCTCAATCGCGTGGCGATCGAATCATCCCGATGCAGCCGCGCGTTCGGCCAGTCCGCCTGCAGGGCGGCAAGGGCGGCATCCAGGTTTTTCGAGTCGACGAATGAAAAATGGCAGATCCCGCGGGGACTTTGCCCGACGAGGCATTGGCCGAAGGGACTGTTTGCAACCCCGGCCCCAATGGTCCAACCCTCGCCGCCGGACTTCACTTCGCCGGGGGAGGCAGCCTTCAGGTTGACGCAGAGATCATGCAGGCGCCCGGGGCCGGAGAGCCCCGTATCCATGGCCACGTCCAGGACGTTTTTCCCTTTTCGCAGCAATTCCCGGGCGTGGGACTGCGTCAGGCACTGGAGGAAATCTTTCGGCGTGATGCCCGCCCAGGTGGTGAACAGCCGGTGAAAATGAAACGGGCTTAACCCGACGTGTTTGGACAAAGTGGACAAGTCCGGTTGCTCGGTGTGGCACTCGTCCAGATACCGGATGACGCGGGCAATTCTTTCATAATCGTTCACGCCGGCAGCCTAGCACCAAAGACCGTCCGCGCCTACCCGGTTCTTGCTGCCATTTGGTGTTAATTCAGAAACCATGAAACCACGAAGAACTTTTCTGGCTCCCTGGCTTCTGAATTCAAAGACAAGCCTCCTTGGCGGGGGCAGCCGGAGGGGGCCTGACTCCATTCGGATCTTTTTCCCTCCCTTGGTTATCTTCGTTATCTTCTGTAAAACCTCATAGGTATTTTATCAGCGTCTATCCGTGCCAATCAGCGGTTCAAAATCCGGATCAGATTAGGGTGCGACGACAAGTCTGGCGGCGCTGGCCAGCTTTCGTTGGTTGGCGTCAAAGCTGAGGAAGGCTGTGGCTTTGACGATCCGCGCGGTGGCGACATGCAAAACATCGAACGAACGATGTCCGCCGGCCAGGGTGTAACGACTCGATAATCGCCGTGCCTCTTCGATGATGACCGAAAAATCGCAGGGCATGAGTTGGAGATAGCCGGCCTGCAAATCCGCTTCGAATGTCGCCAGGGAGGCGAGGGCGCCTGCCGGGGAAATGACTTTGCGGAATGCGGCGAACCGCAGTGCATTGTCCAGTTCATAGCGACTGAGCGCGGTAATCGTGACCGGTCGGTTTCTCTTGCTCACCCATGCTTTGGCCGGCGCTGTGCGAGCATCGTTTCCGTAGAGTGAAAACAGGAAACTGGTGTCAGCGATGTGGACGGCCATGTCAGGTTCCCCCTTCTTCGCCCTGAGCATTTCGAAGGGGCTACGCAGGGCGGGCTTGGCTGTCCGCGAGCACGGCGGCGCTTTCGGCGGCGCTTAGTTTGTGCGACCAATCCACGCGATTGAAGGCTGCGCTCTCCTTCCAATCCAGTTTGCCCGCCGCCATCGGTTGTGGCGGGACGACCTTGGCGACGATCGTGCCGCGCCTGGTCACCTGGACTTCCTCGCCGGCGGAAACCCAACGGAGCACCCGGGAGTAGTTGTTCCGCAGCTCGCGGATGGTCGTCTTCTTCATTGTGCTACAATTATGTAGCACAATGAAGACAAGGGCAAGTTTTCCCCGCACCGGGGAAGCTGCTCCTACATCAGCTGGCCGCCATTGCCGAGCGCGCGAAACCACTGGATGAGAAAGGGTGTCAGGCCCAGGCCGGCGCCGCCCCCCGCGCAGGAGAAGGCGGCCATGGTGTTGCCGTGCTTAAACTTGATCCAGCCGATGCCGAAGGTGATGGCGGCAATGACCCAGAACACCCCGTAGATGATGGAATAGACCGTGGAGACGCCCTGCCAGAACCCGGTGGAAGAAGCGCCGCCGTTATTCGCTTGGTTCCAGTCGATGGTCTGGGCCAGCAGCGTGCCGTCGGCATTGGTGATGAGGAAGAAGGCGATCGTGGCAAAGGCCATGACGCGGCAGCGGTGGGCGGAATCGGATCGTTTTTGGAGATCGTATATTTTCATGGAATGGAAAGGACCTGCCCAGCATAGCG